>JANXZB010000124.1 GCA_025355765.1 Actinomycetes bacterium | reverse complement strand
CCATCGCCTTCGTTTTGATAGTTAAGTTCTTTCGATTCTTCACGGGATACAAGTAGGCCCTCGCCGCGCTGAGGCGACGTCCGCGGCGCACGTTGCGGTCAAAGGCGGCAAATCCCTCTTGGCGATAGCCGTTGACATCATCTGTCAGTGAATATCCCGCCTCCACCGTGGCCTTGAAAAAAGCGTTAAAAAGCGGGTTCTTCACAGGACCTCGCTCGAGTTGAAGCGGGCCGCTATTGCCGCGGAAAGGATTCTTGGGGTCGGCTAAACAATTTTCCATGCGTTTGAAATATGGCAGGCAATGGGCGTAATCCCAATTTTCCATGCCTTGGTCCTTTGCCCAACGTTCGTAATCCATAGGATTGCCACGTTGCCAAATCATCCCGTTGATGCTGCTCGAACCGCCGAGAACCTTTCCGCGCGCGTGGTAAATGCGCCGATTGTTCATGAAAGGTTCTGGCTCGGATTCATACATCCAGTCATAGCGCTTATTGCCAATGGGAAATGCGAGTGCCGCCGGCATATGAATGAATACATCCCTCTTGGAGTCCCGACGCCCAGCTTCGAGGATGAGCACCTCGTTCTTAGGGTCGGCGCTCAGTCGGTTGCCCAGTGCGCTTCCTGCCGAGCCACCACCAACGATGATGTAATCGTATTGCGCACTCACCGAGATCCACCTCTCACTTCATTGACGGTACTGCCAAATCGAAATAACTTCTGTGCCCAGGCGTGCCTGCTACGAATACTCGAAGCAGGCACGCCTTGCACATCTTTAACTCTCGCCTTAGGCGAGCCAGGCCTTAACTTGTGCTGCGTGCTTGGTGACCCAGATCATTGCAGCGGCCTCATCGGTCAACTTATCGACCGCAAGTGATTTGGCTACGGAGTTCTGATCAACATTAGTCCACGTGAACTTCTTGATCATCTTCGCAGCTGGTGATCCGGAATTCATGAACTTCACTCTGGCAATCTTGTTGAGTGCATATGGTGGATAGTCGCATGCAACCTTTGCTGCAACAGCGTCACAGCCCATGGTGTAGGCAGGCAGCGTTACGTGCTTCAAAGGAACCTGCGCAAGGAACCACTGAGGCTCATAGAAGTAGCCAATCATCGGCTTCTTCTGCGCTTCAGCATTGCGGAAGGAAGTGATCAATGCCGCTTCACTACCAGTGTAAATAACCTTGAAATTGAGTTTGAGATTCTTGATGAGCGCCTCATCGTTGGTTACATAGGACGGGTCTCCATCAAGGAATGCACCCTTTGATCCGGACTCAGAAGTCTTGAACATTGATGCGTACTTGTTCAAGTTCTTGTAGTTCAGAATGTCTGGGTATTTCTTGGCCATCCACGGCACGACGTACCAACCGATAATGCCCTTGTTGCCGGTGAGCCCAAGATCCACTGCGACCTTCTGATTGGTGATGTACTTCTTGGCTAGGTCATCGTGCCCCCAGTTCTCCAAGATTGCATCTACCTGGCCGGAAGCAAATCCCTGCCAAGAAATTTCTTCGCTGATGTTCTTCACAACCACTTTGCAGCCCAAGTTGTGCTTGAGCACATAGGAGACAACGGCAAGGTTGGCTTCGTATCCCACCCAAGCGTTATCTGCCAACGTTACGGTGCCGCATTTTGCCGTACTCGCCTTTGAGTAGGCAGCTTGCGCACTCCCAGCGGCTGATGACGCAAATGTCACCGCGCCTGCTAGTAGCAGGTAAGTTGTTACTCGCCGAGCACGATGATTTTTAAACATTGTGCGTCCTCCAGCTCCGACGACCTAAGTCGCCATAAACCGCTACTCGGTTGAGTAGCGGAACCTAGTGTGATGCTTCTGCGTATTCCTTCGAATTCCTGTGTGCAGCAGCCTGGGTTATGCGATCGAGCATTATTCCGAGAAGCACTATTGCCAAACCTGCTGCCAAACCTTTACCTTTCAAATTCTCCTGAGCAAAACCTGCGACAACAAGGTATCCGAGTCCACCGGCACCGACCAGCCCACCTACGACGATCATCGCCAATACATAAATGATGCCCTGATTTGTTGCAAGGGCAAGGGCACGCCTGGCGCTCGGTATCTGTACCTTCGTAATCATCTGCCATGAGGACGAGCCGGCCGCGGTGGCGGCTTCAATAATGGTTTCGGGAACGCCGCGAATACCATCCGCCATCAATTTAATGGACGCTGGTGCCGCGTAAACGACGGCGGCCATAATCGCGGTGAATCGTGTTGCGCCAAAGAGACCTAGAAATGGAACGAGGTAAACAAATGCCGGCAATACTTGTCCCGCATCCAAAATCGGCCTGATCCAACGATCTGCCCGTTTGCTGCGTCCTATCCAAGTACCGACGACGACTCCCAGTACCACCGTGATCACCGAAGCAACCAACGTTGATGCAAGTGTCACCATGGTGTCCGACCAGAGACCAGTGCCGACTATTGCGAGAACGCAAAAGAGCGAGATCCCCGCCAATTTCTTTCCGCCAAGGACGGCACCGAGCCCGACAAATGCCAACCCCGTGATAAACCAAGGACTCTGAGTCAATAAGGTCTGCATAGGATTGATCAACCCGTAAGAAACCACGTCGGTGATGTCATTTGTAATTGTCACGAAGTGCGTCTGAAACCAATTGACGTAAATATTCACATACTTTGCAAGGTTGGATCCTAAAGTTCCAGCTCCCGGAAAGGCTCCAGCCCATACAACAATTCTTGACAGGAAGACGATCGCCAAAGTTGCGATCGCCAATCCAACTAGAGTCAATCGATGAGTACTTCTAGATGCAACCGTGACATTTGCTGCGTCCACTTTAGATGCGGCGGCCGTAGTAGACCGATCGAGCACGACGGCCAGAACGACAATTGCTAGACCAGCCTGGAATGCCCTCCCGACATCGAGAGATTCAAGAGCGCGGATAACCACCTGTCCCAGGCCTGGAGCATCAATAAGAGCTGCGATCGTGACCATGGATAAGGCGGCCATGATCGTCTGGTTTATTCCAACCACGATAGTCCGCTTGGCCTGCGGCAACTGAACCTTGCGCAACGCTTGGAAACGTGTGGAGCCCATGGAGACCGCAGCTTCGACACTTGACCAAGGGACTTGCTTGAGGGCTACAGAGGTGATTCGAAGTGCCGGTGGCACAGCATAGATAAGCGTCACTATGGTTGCCGAAGCGGGTCCGATAAGGAAGAAAAGTGTTACTGGAGTTAAATATACAAATGTTGGCATGACTTGAGCGAAATCCAAAGCGGGGGTAATAAATTTTTCAAATCGAGGATTAAGCCCGGCGTAAATCCCTAGAGGGATTCCTATCAAAAGCGAGAGAGTGACTGCCGCGAGTGTCAATGCCAACGTGTCCATCGATTCTTGCCACAAGCCAAGTAGACCAAGACTTATGAAGCCCGCAATCGAGAAAATTGCAATTCTAACATTTGAAATTGCATAAACGACGAAACCGATGATTGCCACTACTCCCAACCAACCGATCTGAGGGATAGTCCGTGTGTCACCCGTCTGGCTAATCATGTTTTGCAAAAACGTTACGAAGCCGTTGATGAAACCTCTAATCACATTGATGAAAGACGTGAAAATGGGATTTGAATCTCGATTGGTATCAATCCACGCACTTACGTTGTTGAGCCATGTTTGAAAGGAGGTCAAGCTTGATCGGTCAAGGGGCAAAGTGGCCTTGCCCCTTAAAAGAATTGCAAATGTTAGAAACCCGAAAGTGAGCAATCCAAGGTAGACATTCAGTTTGGAAGGCTTCTTCGCCGGCGGAGATGTCTTGATCTCGCTCGGCCGGTTCAGCATTTGTGTGGACACTAGACCTCGACTCCAGCGATGACTTCCAAAATATCCTTCGAGGTGACGACACCGATGAGGTGCCCGTCTTCCATTACGCGCACGGAACATCCCGCCTCGAGCACTTGCCGAGCGGCGTCTCTCACAGAAATCGTTGGCGGCAATATCGGCCCCATAAGATCGTCATCTGCTTCGGGGGCGCGTGCAATCCAGCGCAGAGTAAGCACGTGTGATCTCGGGAAATCACGGACGAAATTTGCGACGTAGTCGTCGGCGGGCGAGGCAACAAGTTCCTCTGGTGTGCCGATCTGAACTATTGCGCCGTCTCTCATAATCGCAATTCGATCTCCGAGTTTTACGGCTTCGGCCAAGTCATGAGTGATGAAGACCAATGTCTTTCCCAGTTCATGGTGCAGCCGAATCACTTCGGCCTGCATATCCCGCCGAATGAGCGGGTCTAGCGCACTAAAGGGCTCATCCAAAAACAACACCTTTGGATCCACGGCCAACGCTCGAGCAAGGCCTACACGCTGCTGCATGCCGCCGGAAAGCTGATCGGGATAGGCATTGGCATATCCCTGCAAGCCAACTAATTCTATGACCTCATTTGCGCGAGCGTGTCTGGCCTCTTTTTTAACGCCGTTGATCTCCAAGCTGTAAGCGATGTTGTCGATGACCTTGCGGTGGGGCAAGAGGCCAAAGTGCTGGAAGACCATGGAGAAACTCGTGCGCCTTAGCTCACGCAATCTCTTTGTATCGGACTTGAGAATATCTTCGCCTTCAAGTTCCAATTCACCCTGCGTGGGTTCAATCAAGCGTGTCATGCAGCGGACCAAAGTAGATTTGCCCGAACCAGAAAGGCCCATAACCACAAAGACTTCTCCAGGGGCCACATCAAAGGAGACATCTCGTACCGCGATCGTGTTACCAGTCTGGGCTCGCAATTCGGATCGGCTTAGATCGGCCGTCGGAGTCCCAACTATCTTGTCCGCGTTGGGTCCAAAGACTTTCCAAAGATGACGTACCGAAATCATCGGAGCGCTCGAACTCATTTACTCTCCCTCTCAAGTGAATCTTCAAACCAACCGGAGCGTGCAGGAGAAGTGTTCGTCCAAATGTGTTTAATTTCAAGGTACTCGTGCAATCCGCTGGGACCGAGCTCTCGGCCAATTCCTGAGGCTTTAAATCCTCCCCATTCCGCCTGCGCCTTATATGGGCCGAAATCATTAATCCAGATGGTGCCATGACGAAGGGCTTTTGCAACCCGCGCAGCCTTATCAGAGTCACTAGTCCAGACCGCGCCTGCCAAACCGTAGATCGTGTCGTTTCCCAGTGCTATTGCTTCTGCTTCGCTATCGAAGGTTTCAACCGTCAAGACGGGTCCGAATGATTCATCCTGGACGCATGACATGCTGGTGCGGCAATTATCAAGAACGGTTGGTTCGAAGTACCAACCCTTCGCCAAGCTTTCGTGCGTGCTCCTCTTTCCTCCCGCGAGAAGCTGCGCGCCTTCGGCCAGAGCCTTCTCTACATAGAGTGAGACCTTTCCCAAATGAGCCTGACTAATGAGTGGGCCAGTCTCAGCGGTGAGATCTGCCGGTCCGCCCATGCGGATCGCGTTAGCTCGAGCAGCAATGCTCTCCACAACGTGATCGTGAATTGAGCGCTCCACCAATAAACGAGTTCCAGCAGAACATACCTGCCCCGAGTGAAGAAAGACTGCGGTAACCGCATTGTCTATTGCGGCCTCTAAATCGGCGTCCGCAAAGATGATGTTCGGATTCTTGCCACCGAGTTCAAGGGCGACCTTCTTTACTGTCTGAGAAGCAGTTGCCATGATTGCCTTACCGGTTGCCAACCCACCAGTGAAGGAAACCAAATCGACGCGCTTATCACTTGTCAGCGGTGCACCAACTACCGCGCCCGCTCCAAGAACTAGATTCGCGACGCCTTTAGGCGTTCCGGCCTCATCCATGACTTTCATCAGTGCGATTGCCGAAGATGGCGTCAACTCGCTTGGTTTCAAAATGAAGGAACAGCCCGCAATCAGAGCAGGTGCGACTTTCCATGAAGCTTGGAGAAGCGGGTAGTTCCAGGGCCCAATCAGCGCACAAACACCAACTGGTTCACTAACAACTCGACTATCTATTCTCTCATCGCCGACATGGACCACGCGATCGTGTTCGCTTAGCCCAAGTCCGGCGTAGTAACGAAAGACCGAGATCACGTCGGCTAAGTCGTAGTCGGCCTCGATTACTCTCTTGCCGGTATCGCCACTTTCAAGCATTGCGATCTTCTCGGCATCGCGTTCGAGGAGATCTGCGATACGGGCCACAAGTGCGCTCCGTTGCGCCCAACTCCACGATGAGAAGAGGCCAGAATCAAATGAGGCTCGTGCGGCCGCGATTGCATCAGATGCATCTTGCGCGGTTGCTTCAGAAACCTTTGTTACGAGAGAACTATCATGGGGACTTCTAATTTCGCGTGTGGACCCGTCAGAGGCACCGCGCCATTGTCCGTCAATGAATAGCGAATTGACGGATTGAGCGGGCATTGCGCCTCCCTGATTCAACTGTCGAGTTGGCTTTTTCGCTGTGCAACAAAGTCAGACAACTCTAATAACGTTGATGCTTCCATATCTGGCATCACGTAGTCTTCCAACTTTTTCTTCCAGATTTCTTCGGCGCGATCACGCGTGTCACGTGAACCCAACCGTGTCCAGCGCTCGTAATTATCGCTGTTCGTCAGGAAGGGTCGGTAGAAACAGTCACGGAATCGATCCATTGTGTGAGCCGCACCAAGGAAGTGTCCGCCATGTCCGACTTCTAGGTGGGCATCAAAGGCGAGTGAGGACTCATTGAATTCCAGTGGGGTGAATTCGACCATCAATGATTGAAGAATTTCAATATCCAAGACGAACTTGTCATAGGAGGAGACCAAGCCGCCTTCTAGCCAACCGGCGGTATGCATCACCCAGTTGGTGCCCGAAAGGAAGGTTGGCATCATGGTCATCATTGTCTGATAGGCCGATTGAGCATCGACGGTCTGTGAGGAGTTAAGGCCTCCGCCTCCACGGAATGGCAACTTAAAGTGACGGGCAATCTGGCCCGTGCACAGCAGGCCAATTCCTGACTCGGGGGTACCGAATTGAGGCGATCCAGACTGCATGTCGATATTGGAGAGGAAGGATCCAAATACAACAGGAGCGCCAGGGCGGACCAACTGCACCAAGGCAAGTCCGGTAAGCGCCTCCGCGATTTGCTGGGCAAGGGTGGCAGGAATGGTTACCGGGCTCATTGCGCCCATGAGAAGGAAGGGCGTCACAACCACTGGTTGGCCGGCAAGGGCGTACTCACGCAAGGAATCAAGCATGCGATCATCCCAGCGGAGGGGTGAGTTGCAGTTGATGAGAGAAATCAGGGCCGGAGTCTCTTCGATTGCAGCACGTCCGCCGTGGATGATCTCTGCCATTCTAATGACGTCGCGCGCGTTCTCAGCGGTTACAACATTTCCCATGAAAAACTTGTCTGTGAGCGTCGCTGCGGCAAAGGCCATATCAAGGTGACGCGAATCCAACGAGAGGTCATTGGGTTCGCAGACAACTCCACCCACGCTATCTAAAGCGTCGAATGATTGTGCCAGCTTGCAGAAGTTTTCATAATCTTTAAAGGTCGCATCTCGTCGGACATTGCCTTCACGAACGAAGGGAGGGCCATACACGCCACCGAAGACCATGGAGTTTCCGCCGATGTGAACATTGTTCTTTGGATTTCGTGCGCGCAAATTGAATTCGCTCGGAACCTTGGCTACCTGTTTGAGAATCCATTCAGGATCAAACTTCACATTCTCGCCTTCGACGCTCTGCCCCGCTTCGCGAAGTAGTTCCACTGCCCAGGGGCTCATGAATTCCACGCCAATTTCAGAAACTATTCGGCGCCATCCGGCATCAAGGACTGACATTGATTCCTCGCTGAGGATGTCGTATCGCGGCATTCGATTCTCAAACACTTGCGCCTCCAACTAAATTTTTCGGGCGGTGGGTTGACCTAGAACGGAAACGACAATACGCTATGAATGTGGAACAAGCGTTCCATATTGTGGAACAATCTAGAGGCACTAATTTGACGTTGGGGGAGGAGAAAGTGGCCAAATCTGAGATCACCGGTACGCAGGCCATCGATCGTGCCAGCGCACTTCTCATCCACGTCATTGAGGCCGTAAATCCACCCCTGCTAAGCCAATTGGCCCTCTCCTACGAACTTCCCAAGAGCACCACTTCGCGACTTCTTGGCGCCCTGGAGAAGCAAGGACTTATTCAAAGAGATCGCGCTGGTGCATATCTACCCGGCAACGTCCTTACTCGCTTTGCTAGACAACGAAATCATGAACTCGACCTAGCCACGAAGATGCGCCCGGTTCTGGAAACTTTGGCAGAAAAATCTGGCGAGACAGCGAACCTCGCAATTGCAGGAAATGGTTACGTTGAAATGATCGATCAGGTTGATGGGCGCTATCTACTTGGGGCGACGAATTGGGTCGGCACACAAGTTCCTTATCACTGCTCGGCCCTTGGCAAAGTTATGTTGGCATACGGAACAGTGAAGATTCCCATCGGGCGACTTGAGAAGAGAACTCCACGTTCGATTATTACTCGCCCCACACTTCTCGTTGAACTAGAACAAGTTCGTCGCCAAGGTTACGCAACTATCAAGGATGAACTTGAAGAGGGACTCGTAGCCGTGGCAGCACCCGTTCGCGACGCCGATGGAAATGTAATCGCGGCAATTTCAGTTTCTGGCCCGACCCCGCGCATCGCGGATAAGCAACTTGCAAGTCTCGGAGAATTGATTATCTCCGAAATCTCCAACCAACACCTACCCGAGAACAAGAAAGTGGGAGCTGCATGAACCACGACGAACTCATCAAAGCACTCTACGACGAGACACTGATGGGAAATGCTCCTGCAGTTCTTGCACTTACCAATGAGGCTATCGCTTCAGGCATGGGACCAGACACCATTCTTTTCGACGCGCTCATTCCATCTCTCGAAGAAGTTGGGGCTCGATTTGAGCGCGGTGATTTCTTCGTCCCCGAAATGCTTATCGCAGGAAAGGCCATGTCCGGAGCACTCGCCGTACTTCGTCCACTTCTTGCAGAGACCGGCGCAGAGTCCATCGGAACTTATGTAATGGGCACAGTAAAGGGCGACGTTCACGATATTGGCAAGAACCTGGTGAACATCATGCTGGAAGGCGCTGGCTTCACCGTTATCGACCTCGGAGTGCAAACACCTCCGGAGAAATTTATCGAAGCCATCCGTGAGCACAAGCCCGACATTGTGGGAATGTCCGCCTTCCTTACGACCACGATGCCAATGTTCAAGGTAAACATTCATGAAATAACCAAGGCTGGACTTCGCGATCAGGTAATCGTCATGGTCGGCGGCGCTCCAGTGACTCAGGAGTACGCAGACGCTGTTGGCGCTGATGGATATGCCGCCGATGCATCAACTGCAGTGCGCTTGGCAAAGGCACTTATCAAGAAGCGTCGCGATTTAGTCTCTGCATAATTAGCCGACACCATGACCCCAAAGCTGCTTCCCTTAATCGAACATGCGATTAAGAAACCCATATGGGACTGTCGTATGTGCGGTCAGTGTGTTCTGCATTCCACTGGGATGACTTGCCCGATGACTTGTCCTAAGACGCTACGCAACGGTCCTTGCGGAGGAGTACGAGAAGACGGCAATTGTGAAGTGAACCCAGAGATGCAGTGTGTATGGGCAAAAGCCTTCGAGCGGAAAGAATCTTTGCCGCTGCCAAGCGTGTGGAAGGGCCACTTCAATGAGCTTCGCCCGCCGGTTAATATGCAATTGAAAGGCACCTCCTCCTGGATCAACCTGATCACGAAGAGAGATCAACAGAACCCTAAGGGATGGAAGGCTGGCGCAACTTCCAGCCAGGCACATTGATGTCGCACCTGCGCGATCTGCTTGAGAACTCGGATGCGAAAGTATTCACTGCAGAGTTTCCAACAATTGACGGAGCGGGAATGGCCCGCGTCGTATCCAACATCGAGCGCTTAGCGCCATGGTTCGACGCCGCAAACGCCACCGATAATCCGGCGGCGCATGCGCACGCATCAAATATCTCAGTGGCCATCGCTATGAAGACGCACGGGCTCGAGCCCATCATGCAAATCGCTTGTAGAGATAAGAATCGACTGGCGATTCAAGCAGACATGGTTGGCGCCGCCCTTCACGGCATCGAGAATCTTTCTTTGATGACTGGTGATGACGTTACCGCTGGTGACGAACCTGAAAGCCGGCGAGTATTCGACTTGGACTCGGCACAAGCGATCAGTGTGGCTCACTCGCTCAATAGTGGCGTCTACCTGTCAGGCCGAGCGATTAAGCCTCCTACGAATTTCTATATCAGCGCCGTCGAGAATGCTGCGGCCCCTCCCCTGGAGTATCGCGTGCAACGAGCACTGATGAAGCACCGAGCCGGCGCCCGATACCTCCAATTGCAGATCTGCTACCACGCAGATCGACTTGAGAATTTCTGCGCTGGTGTCGCTCAAGTTGCACCGTCACTGCACCTGCTGCCCACAATCGTGTTGCTAAAGGGTGCTCGCCAACTCAATTTCATGAACGATAAGGTGCCGGGAATCGATGTTCCGCGGACCATCATCGAGCGAGTTGAAAATAGTTCGGACCAGTTGGAAGCCGCCTACCAACTTGCCCTTGATCAGGCCAGACATGCACTGGCACAGCCGGGTGTTCGAGGACTTCATATTGCAGATTTTCGACACGATGAGACGTTGATTAGATTGATGAAGGATCTCGACAGAACGCCCAGACAGATACACCAAGCAATTCCCATAAGCGCACACTAGGAGCCCAGGATGCATACAGTACTTAAGTCAGCCACAAAGACGGTGACGATCGGGCACGATCAGCCATTTTGCATCATCGGCGAGCGAATCAATCCGACTGGGCGCAAGCAGTTCCAGATGCAACTACGTGCCAACAATTTCTCGCGACTTGCCATAGATGTCGAACAACAAGTCAGTGGCGGGGCGGACGTACTCGATGTAAACATGGGAGTCCCTCTAACGGATGAGCCGGCTCTGCTGGGGCGTGCGATCATGATGATCCAGTCGCTAACCGATCTTCCGATCTGCATCGACTCCTCAATCATTGAAGCCTTACAGGTCGGCCTGGAGACTTATCAAGGCAAGGCTCTCGTAAACAGCGTTACAGGTGAAGACGATCGCATGGATCTGGTTCTGCCTCTCATCAAAAAACACGGAGCTGCAATCATCGCTCTTCCCAACGATGAAACCGGAATTCCAGCGACAGTGGCAGAGCGGATGGCAATCACTGAAAAGATTGTCCGCACCGTTGAGAAGTACAAGATCCCCTTAGAGGATCTCCTCATCGATCCTCTGGCAATGCCAGTTGGAGCCGACCCTGATTCAGTCAAGATCACGTTGGAGACCATCTACCGAATTCGCGAAAAGTGGGGACTTAACATGACATTAGGAGCCTCCAACGTCTCATTCGGACTTCCCTACCGTCATGCAGTAAATGCGGCTTTCCTTCCTGCGGCTATGTCACATGGACTTACGAGTGCAGTGATGGACGCTCGAACTCCTATTATTGTCGAAGCCGTGCGCGCAGCTGATTTGCTTCTGGGTCTTGACCCATGGGGCGCAAACTGGATCAGCCGCTTCCGCTCGCTAGAGGCATCAAAGGCATCATTGAACACTGGGGTATGACATCGCTAAAAAAGAACTAGACCCGTCCATGCTGCCTGAACACGATGGCACTGGACGCGTCAAACTTGCAATTCGCTCGTTAGAAAAGGATGGCACGGTCGCGAATGAGCGAACCATCACCGTTCCAACGGGTGTCAGCGCATTTGACGCGGCTTCGTGGAATGGAATCGCAATAGATTCCACATGTGGCGGTTACGGCACATGCAAGAAGTGCAAGATCAAAATTACCAAAGGTGATATCCCCGCCTCTGCTCTAGACCTACGCGCTTTTACTGCCGGTGAGATTTCACAAGGGTGGCGTCTAGCCTGCCTTGTCCGCACCGTCACCGACATTGCAATCGATGTGCCTCCCCTGACCACGCGACCCAAGGCCGCCACAGTCGGTGTTGGCCGACAAGTAATCCTGCGACCTGCTGTGCAGAAGAGGTATGTCGAATTAGCCGAACCCACGTTGCAGGATCAACGCACCGATATCCAGAGACTTCTCGCGGCTATCGATGACATTGAAGCAACCGTCTCCTTGGCCTCGATCAGGACTCTTCCCACGGTCTTGCGAGCGGCAAACTTCAAGGTCACTGCTGTATTCATTGACCAGGCCCTCATAGATGTCGAACCGGGTGACACCACCGCCATTCGCTATGGAATCGCCTATGACCTGGGCACCACGACTGTTGTTGCCACTTTGCTAGATCTCAACACAGGCACCCCTTTAGCTGTGAAATCGATGTTGAACAAACAGCAACCCTTTGGTGCCGACGTCATTACTCGAATCAGCGCAACCATGCTCGATCCAACTGCACTGGAAAGGCTGCGCTCTCTGGCCCAGGCCACGTTGGCAGAACTCACCAATGAAGTATGTGACGAGGCTGGGATCAATCCCGCCTATGTTTACGAAGTGGCACTGGCCGGCAACGCCACAATGACCCAACTTCTTCTGGGTATTGATCCAGAACCTCTCGGCGTCGCGCCGTTCATCATGGCTAGTGCGGATTACCCAGATGTCGAAGCGACTGAACTCGGTATCAGCATCCATCCAAACGCCAAAGCAGTGATCCTTCCTTCACTTGGCGCTTACGTTGGCGGGGACATCATTGCGGGAGCGCTTGCCTCGGGAATGGATCGAGACAAACGACTCCGACTCTTCATTGATGTAGGAACCAATTGTGAAATCATTTTGGGAGACGGTGAGAAAATTCTGGCCACCGCCGCTCCCGCAGGTCCGGCATTTGAGGCCGCTTCCATCAAGTGTGGAGTGCGGGCTGCCTCTGGTGCTATCGAGACCGTAAAGATTGTTAATGGTGATTTCGTGATCGGCACTATTGAAGACGCGGTCCCCATCGGCATATGTGGTTCAGGGTTGGTTGATGCCTGTGCCTGCCTGGTCCAGGTCGGTCTACTGGATCACTCAGGCAGATTTGTTAACGATGACATTGCTAAAGCGGTTGCTCCCCTGCTGGCGCCACGTCTGTTGCAACGCGAAGGCGAGCGAGTCTTCGTTCTTACCTGGGGCGGAGAAGTTGGAGACCTCAATGACTGTGTTTTTTTGACGCAACGCGATGTGCGCGAACTTCAGTTTGCCAAGGCGGCCATCGCCACAGGCTGGGCACTTCTCCTGGAAGAATTCGGAGTTGAAGAGAGTGAGATACAACAAGTTCTCCTCGCTGGTTCCTTTGGCTCATACCTCTCACCCGCCTCAGCCATCAAGATCGGCCTGGTTCCCAAACTCTCGGTGCTAAGGATCATCTCCGCCGGCAACGTTGCGGGAGAAGGAGCCAAGATGACTCTGCTCTCAGCGCAAGAACGTCACGGAGCAACGGCCTTGTTGGACGAGATCGACTACGTCGAACTCTCTGACCGATCTGATTTCAACGATAAATTCGTCGATCGTCTAGCCTTTCCTAAGTAGGGTTTAAAACATGAGCATCGGGGTTATTGCCTGCGGGGCGATCGCCACTCATATTGCCTCCATTCAGGAGAAGCACAACCTAGATCTCACGATCTACCCGTTACCTCCGCTCTTGCACAACTCTCCTGAGAAGATAGCTGGAGAGGTCGACGCGCTTCTCTCCAAGATTGAAGGCGACCATGAGAGGTGCTTCGTTGCCTATGCAGATTGCGGAACATACGGGGCCCTTGACGCAGTTATCGCCGCCCACCACGTGCCACGTTTGGGAGGAAAGCACTGCTACGACATATTTGCTGGGCAAAATGAGATTAATGGAATCATGGAAGAGACTCCAGGTACATACTTCCTCACTGATTTCCTTGCGAAGTCATTTCACAGAAGTGTCGTGGTCGAATTGGGCTTGGACAAGCGACCCGAGCTTCGAGACGACTACTTCAAAAATTACGAAAAGGTAATCTGGCTCGCGCAAAAACCCACGGTTGAATTAGAAGCGCAGGCAAGAAGTGCAGCGGCCCTCATTGGGCTTCCACTAGAAATCAGGCTCGTTGGCGAAGACGGACTCACAAAGGAAATTCTTAGCTTGGTAGGTGCCTAAGTTCCAAGTCCAAAGCGCGAATCACAATAGGTGAAAGCTTTGACCGATCCACTTCCTTCATGAGCCGCTCTAGCATATAGGGAGTCCAGAACTGCTCGATGTGATGAGCAACGGCGTGCTCAGGGGCGGTCTTGGCAGGCACGTTCGCGGCAATTTGGTTGGCCATGCGAACAATGGACTCCAGTTCAACATCACCCAAAGGCGTGTGCTCGCCTATTTCTTGGGGACCCTTTGAACTTGGCGCGATATCAACGGCGGTCACCTTGTACTCAGGGCAGTTCGTCGCCCAATCCGAGTATTCAGTCGTTATGACATTTGCCCCACTTTCAGGGAAGTGGAAGGTCGTATAAACCACTCCGGCGGGCACTTCATCCGTGATGCGTGCTTTCAATATGGTCTGACCGACGCGGCTCGATAGCCGTACCCATGAGCCGTCCTCAATCCCCCGCAACTGCGCATCAGACTCGTGGATGTCGAGAATGTCTTCGGAGTGCCAGATCACGTTGGCCGTTCTGCGTGTCTGTGCCCCTACGTTGTACTGGCTCAGAATGCGACCTGTCGTGAGAAGCAGAGGGAACTTCCGTGTTGCCTTCTCATCTGTTGGCACATAAGGAGTAACCATGAACCTGCCTTCACCGCGGACGAAATGGTCCACGTGCATCACGGGAGTTCCTTCAGGATTGTCAACGTTGCAGGGCCACTGAATACTGCCCAACTCATCGAGCTTGGCAAAGGAAACTCCGCTAAAAGTAGGCGTTGTCGCTGCAATTTCATCCATGATTTGAGCCGCATTTTCGTAGCTCATTTTGTAGCCCAGCGCCGTGGAAAGATCGCACGTGACTTCGTACTCGGACTTGCCGGTCTTTGAGGCCATGACCGGGCGGACGCGGTTGATGCGTCGCTCGGCATTAGTGAAGGTGCCATCCTTCTCCAGGAAGGATGTGCCAGGCAAGAAGACGTGAGCAAACTTCGCCGTCTCGTTCAAAAATAGATCTTGTACTATGACAAGTTCCATCGAACGCAATGCAGCATGAACATGCGAGATGTTTGGATCAGATTGAGCAATATCTTCGCCCTGGATGTACAAGCCCTTGAACTCTCCAGCGATTGCAGAGTCGAACATGTTCGGAATTCTCATTCCAGGCTTGGAACTAATCACTGTCTTCCATTGGATCTCGAAGATTTCTCGAGTCTTAGGATTAGAAATATGGCGGTAACCAGGCAACTCATGTGGGAAGGAGCCCATGTCACACGAGCCCTGCACGTTGTTCTGGCCACGAAGAGGATTGACGCCAACACCTGGACGGCCGATGTTTCCGGTGGCCATTGCCAAGTTTGCGATGCCCATGACCATCGTCGAGCCTTGGCTGTGCTCGGTCACGCCTAAGCCGTAGTAGATCGCCGCGTTGGGAACGCTTGCATAAAGGCGGGCTGCTTTTCGAACCTTCTCGGCCGGTACCCGGGTTGATGCCTCAAGTGCCTCCGGGCTGTTCTCTGGAAGGCGGATGAATTCTTCCCAGCGCGCAAATGAATCGAGATCGCAGCGCTCATTGACGAATTCGCGGTTGATGAGTCCTTCTTCAGCAATGACATGGGCAATCGCGTTGATCACTGCCACGTTGGTGCCAGGAAGCAATTGAAGATGATGCGCAGCCTCGATATGCGGTGTGCGCACTAATTCGATTTGACGGGGATCTATCACAATCAGTTTGGTGCCCTTGCGAAGAGTCTGCTTCAGGCGTGATGCAAAAACAGGATGGGCAGCCGTCGGGTTTGCCCCGATGAGAAGGACAACATCTGCATGCTCGACGGATTCGAAATCTTGGGTGCCAGCTGATGTGCCAAAGGTCTGACTCAGGCCGTAGCCGGTTGGAGAATGACAGACGCGCGCACAGGTGTCCACGTTGTTATTGCCGAATGCGGCACGGACCATCTTCTGCACTACAAAGACTTCCTCATTCGTGCATCGGGATGAACTAATTCCGCCGATACTGTCGATGCCGTACTCTGCTTGCAGCGCCTTCAATGTAGTTGCAGCGTAGTCAATAGCATGTTCCCAACTGACAACGCGCCATGGATCGGTAATCTTCTCCCGGATCATAGGAGTGGTTACACGATCAGAGTGAGTGGCATAACCCCAAGCAAAGCGGCCCTTGACGCAAGAATGTCCTTCGTTGGCACCGCCTTCTTTGTAAGGCACCATGCGCACGAGTTCGTCCCCGCGCATCTCGGCTTTAAAGGTGCAGCCGACGCCGCAATAAGCACAGGTGGTGAGGACAGATCTTGTTGGAGTTCCAATTGTGTAAAGGGTCTTCTCGGTCAAAGCGCCGGTTGGGCAGGCTTGAACGCAGGCGCCGCAGGAAACGCACTCACTTTCAATGAATGAGGTACCAGAGGATGAAACGCGTGCTTCAAAGCCACGATTTTCAATCGTTAGAGCAAAAGTGCCTTGTACTTCATCGCAGGCACGCACGCATCTATTGCATACGATGCACTCGGTGGAGTCGAAGGTGAAATATGGATTGGATTCATCCTTTGGAAGGTCCAAGTGTGTGCGGCCGCAGTAGCGAACCTCCTTTAGGCCAACCGTTGCTGCCATTGCGTGCATCTCGCACTCATCCCCAGCAGCACATACCTCTGGGTGGTCAGACATGTATAGCTCCATGACACCTTGGCGAATGCGATCGAGGCGTTGGCTGTTGGTAGAAATCTTCATGCCCTCCGCAACAGGAGTAGTACACGATGAAGGGGTGCCATTTCGTCCGTCAATTTCAACGACGCAAAGTCTGCACGAACCAAAAGCGTTGAGGCGGTCTGTTGCGCAAAGTTTAGGAATCGAGATACCGGCCATAGCTGAGGCACGCATAATGGACGTATCCGCCGGAATTGTTACAGCGACTCCATCGATCTCCACCTGCACGGTCTCAAGACTCTCGCTAGCGGGAGTGCCGTAATCGGGTTCAATAAGCAGCGTCATTGTCTATACCCTCGCTCTCCGGTCGAAGTCTTCCCCAAAATGTAGCATTGCACTGCGAACGGGCAATGGTGTTAGACCGCCCATCGCGCATAAAGATCCATCTGTCATCACTTCGCACAGGTCCAGAAGAAGTTTCTTGTTGCCCGATACATCTTCGCCAAGCATGATCTTCTCGATTGTCTCGGCCCCTCGTGTTGAGCCTAGCCGACATGGCGTGCACTTGCCGCATGATTCGATGGCACAGAACTCCATCGCGAACTTGGCTTGCTGGGCCATGTCCACGCTCTCGTCAAAGACGACAATCCCGCCGTGTCCTAGCATCCCGCCTGCCGCAAGCAATGACTCGTAGTCCATCGATACATTCATTGAGCCAACTGGCAAATATGCGCCTAAGGGGCCGCCAATTTGAACAGCGCGAACGGCTCGTCCGCTCAAAGTTCCGGCTCCATAATCATTGACTAAAGAGTCCAGGGTTATGCCGAATGCTGTTTCAACAATTCCCCCACGCGCAATATTTCCTGCAAGTTGGAATACCTGAGTACCAACTGAGCGACCGACGCCTCTGGACATGTACGCCTGCGCACCCTCGGCGAGGATCGCTGGCACTGTCGCCAACGTCAGAACATTGTTGATGACCGTCGGTTTCCCAAAGAGTCCATGTACAGCCGGTAGCGGCGGTTTAGAGCGAACTATCCCGCGCTTGCCTTCGATGCTTTCAAGCATCGCCGTCTCTTCACCGCACACATAAGAACCTCCGCCGATGCGAGTGCGAATATCGAATTCAATTCCGCTGCCCAGCACATCGCTTCCCAACCAGCCAAATTCTCTGGCTATCTCAATAGCGCGATTCAAAGAGTCATATGCCGCTGGATATTCTGAACGAACGTAAATGACACCCTCGGTTGCCCCGACGGCGAGGCCCGCAATCGCCATTCCCTCAAGGAGAGTAAAGGGGTCGCCTTCCATGAGCATTCGGTCAGCGAAAGTTCCGCTATCTCCTTCGTCTGCGTTGCAACAGATGTACTTGTGCTCACCCACCGTTGCCATCACAGTGCGCCATTTGATTCCCGCTGGGAAACCCGCACCGCCACGACCGCGCAAGCCGGATTGGGTTACCTCGGTGACAATTTCTTCTTGTTCCATCGATAAGGCTCGACGAAGGCCAACAAGTCCGCCATGATCTTGATAATCAGCCATGGAATGCGGATCAACAATCCCGACGCGGGCAAATGTGACGCGATCTTGCCTGGATAACCAGGGGATGTCATCGGTCCTGCCAAGTGAGAGTCGGTGGTCGCCGCCGAGATGAAAAGCGGAATGGAAAAGTGATTCAACATCGGCCACCGTGACAGGTCCGTAGGCAACGCGTCCTTCCTTCGTTTCCACCTCCACCAGGGGCTCTAGCCAGAATGCCCCACGCGAGCCATTGCGGATGATTGAAATACTTATGCCCCGCTTTGCCGATTCGGCTTCGATTACTGCGGCAACATGGTCTGCACCAATGGAACGAGCCGCGGAGTCTTTAGGTATGTAGATCGTACTCGTCATGAACTCACCTGCACAGAAGTCATGCTCTTGATGCCTTGAGCAGTTGCACGGCCGATGAGTTCGCCGTTGACTATCGCTGAAGGACCAAGGGCGCAGTTGCCCAAACAATAGACGGGCTTGAGTTCGACATCCTTATTGGATTCGTCCATCCTCGTATTGAAAGATTTCTCAACCTCGCTTACGAGTTTCCGCGAGCCAACGGATTGACAAGCCTCTGCCACGCATATCCGGAGAACCGTCGCCGGCGGCAATGATGTTCGTAGATCGTGGTAGTAGGTCAAGACCCCGTGCACATCCGCGCGGGATACATTGCATGCCTTGGCGACTAGTTCAACGGCCCCTTCGGGAACATAGCCAAACTCTTCTTGGATAGCCTGAAGAGAAATCAATACGGGCCCTGGTTTATCGCACGTAGCAGCCAAGACGGCAGATGCCGCGTCGATAGACCAAGGAGTGAATTTCATTAGAACAACCCCACCACTTTGCCATCAACATAGTCAATACGCTCACTCGATGGCACCTTAGGCAGACCTGGCATTGTCATGATCTCCCCGCATACCATCACGATGAACTCAGCCCCAGCGGAGAGTCGAACTTCGCGGACATTGATTGAATGCCCTGTCGGTGCGCCACGAAGAGCCGCATCTGTAGAGAACGAGTACTGAGTCTTGGCAACGCAAATTGGGAAGTGTCCGTATCCGCTCTCTTGCAGTTCCTTGATCTTTGTCCGAACTTTGGAATCTGCAGTGACTTCACTTGCCCCGTAGATGCGTTTGGCGACCGTGTTGACCTTATCCCAAAGTGTCGCGTCGTCTGGATAAACAAAAGTGACCTCGCTAGGTGAATCGCAGAGTTCTACAACAGCATTGGCAAGATCGGTAGCACCTTTGCCACCATCAGCCCAGTGGGTTGCAAGAACAATACGAACTCCCATTCCTTCCACGCGCTTGCGAAGAAGTGCAATCTCGGCATCCGTGTCGCTGGTGAAATGGTTAATGGAAACAACGACTGGCATGCCATAAACATCGCGAATATTAGAGACGTGCTTTTGAAGGTTAACAATGCCGGCCTCAAGGGCTTCGAGATTCTCCTCGGTGATCGTCTTTAGATCCGCTCCGCCGTGATACTTCAGAGCTCGGATGGTCGCGACGAGAACACAAGCTGATGGCCGAAGTCCAGATTTTCGGCACTTAATATCAATGAACTTTTCAGCGCCCAAGTCCGCGCCGAATCCTGCCTCTGTGACTACGTAATCTGCAAGTTTCATAGCAGATGTTGTCGCAACGACAGAGTTGCACCCGTGCGCAATATTGGCGAAAGGACCACCGTGGACAAAAGCAGGTGTGTTCTCAAGGGTTTGGACCAAGTTGGGTTGGAAGGCATCCTTCAAGATCACCGTCATCGCGCCTTGCGCTTTGAGGTCACTGGCGAGGACCGACTTCTTATCCTTTGTGTAGGCAACAACTATTTTCGCAATTCTCGCCTTCAGGTCTTCGATAGAAGTTGCCAGGCAGAAAATGGCCATGATCTCTGAAGCGACGACAATGTCGAACCCATCCTCGCGAGGAAAGCCGTTGCCGACTCCCCCAAGAGATACCACGATGTCGCGCAGCGCTCGATCGTTCATATCAACAACGCGCTTCCATGCCACTCGGCGCACGTCAATATTGAGAGTGTTTCCGTGGTGAATGTGATTATCAAGAAGGGCGGCAAGCAGATTATTCGCCAATGCGATCGCGCCGAAGTCGCCCGTGAAGTGCAAATTGATGTCTTCCATTGGTACTACCTGGGCGTATCCGCCTCCGGCAGCCCCGCCCTTCATACCAAAGACCGGTCCAAGGGATGGCTCACGCAAGCAGATCATCGCGTCCTTGCCGATGACGCGCAGAGCATCGCCTAGTCCGACAGTTGTCGTTGTTTTGCCCTCGCCAGCCGGCGTCGGACTAATTGCCGTGACAAGAATGAGTTTGCTGTTGGGGCGCTTCGGAAGTGAATCGAGATACTTGAGACTGACCTTCGCCTTGTAATGCCCGTACGGTTCCAAGTTTGACGGACCAATTCCTAGCACCGCGCCAATCTCGTTGATTGGCTTCATGGTCGCGGCCTGTGCAATTTCAATATCTGACACTTTTTAGCCCTTCATTTCTCTGATTGCTGAGGTAAGTGCGGGTATAACTTTGTGAAGGTCGCCGATTTTTGCGTAATCCGCGTAAGCCATAATCGGTGCTTCAGGATCTGTATTGATGACGACAATTGTCTTGCTGTTCTTGCATCCGGCGATGTGTTGCATAGCCCCACTGATGCCGGCGGCAATGTAGAGATCGGGGGCAACTTTCGTTCCGGTCTGTCCGACTTGCTCGGCATGAGGGCGCCAACCTGCACTGGTGACAACGCGTGAACAACCCACGGCACCGCCCAACAATCCTGCAAGTTCTTCAAGTTGAGCAAAACCGTCAGGTCCGCCAACTCCTCGCCCACCAGAGACAATCACCTTGGCATCAGTCAGAGTGACTCCGCCTTTAGATGATTCGCCGCCACGACTGAGAACACGGACGAGCAAATCCGATGGTTCGAGATTTACTTCGAACATTTCAACCTTTGCAGGACCAGCGCCAGGAACGGCTTCGGCCTCAACAGAGAACGCCAGGACCGTTGCGATCAAGAGATCGGAATGAACGAAAGCCTCCTCCAGCAAGTTGGCAGCCCACCGGGCACGTGTGACCGAGTGGGGAGCGCCCGCTGTTTTGCTCAGGGAAATGACACTGCACTCAGCGGCCATGGGCAGATCTAAGATCGTTGCCAGATGCGCCAACTGCTCATTGCCTCGAGGACTGCCAGCGGCTAAAACAGCCTCAGGCTCGAGAGTTTCAACTAACTGTGCAAGGGCTCTCCCACTTGCGGCGGGGGTGTAATCAGTCAGAGCCGCATGCTTTGCCACGTGAAGAATAGGTGCACCGTACTCACCCACAACACCGGCCAGGTTGGCACCGACTTCTCCAATAGCTACTGCTTGCACATCGGAGGTCAGCTTGCGTGCGGCCGTAATGACGCGCAATGAAAGGGGGTCTAGTTCGCCCAAATCGTGATCGATCAATACCAAGATCATGCGAGTATTCCTATCGTCTTGAGAACTTCGACCAGTGCCGGAACGGCTTCGGGACCATTGCCCAGCACTTGCGCTCCTGCTGTGTTAGACGGAGCCACGCTCAGCGAGACCTTCTCCAATTTAGGCACGCGCGGGGTGGGCTTTTTGTGGTCGATTGGCTTTTTCCGCGCTTGGATACGACCTGGAACTGATGGGTAGCGAGGGATATTCAAACCGTCGCGAACCGTAATAACCGCAGGAAGTGGAACTTCGTAGATCTCTCGAGTTGTTCCAACAACGCGTTCGCAGTGCGCAATTCCGTTTTCGATCTTCATTGACTTCACATTTGTCACAATCGGTCGACCTAGCGCGTGAGCCACACGAATATGAATCTGATATCCCGCGCTATCGGCGGATTCGGCACCAAATATCAGAAGATCAAAGTTGGTCTCCTCGGCCTTGATGGCTTCAACGAGTGCCGCAGCCGTTGCTTGCGGATCCCAATCCTCTCCCTCGGTCTCAAGAAGAATTCCGCGCGTGGCACCGATAGCCAACTGCGAACGCAATTGTTCCTCAGCATCGGTTGGTCCAAGAGTCAGCAATGTGAGCGATCCGCCCATCTGCTCAACAAGTTGAACGCCTGCTTCAACTGCGTTCTCCTCGTGTGGACTAATTCCAAAACCAAGATGCTTGGTGTCAATGTCGCGCGAATCGGGGGTTAGCACGAAAGTGCTACCCGCCAAGACGACGCGCTTGAGGCAGACAAGTACATCCATTACGACAAAATCCTCTCGTTTGAAGGATCGAATAGAGGTGTTGCACCAACTCCGGCCACAGTTACTGGATACTGCTCGCCTAGGTACTCAACGAGAAACTTGGCACCCATGACAGCTTGATCCGTCGGCAAGTAGGTCATAAGTACATGCTTGCCAATCGACGGCGCCGATCCGGCACTTGTTACATAAGAGCGTCGTCCATGCGAATCAATAATTGGTGAGCCGTCAAGGTTCAGAATCGGCTCGCGTCCCAACATGTATCTCTTTTCCCCAGTTGAAGACGTGTGATCGTCCACAGTGAGCGAACAGAGAGTTGTGATGGATGCACCTTCGCGATGACGTAGGTGGGCAGCCTTGCCGATGAAATCCTGTTCTTTGAGTTTGGGCGTCTGCATTCCCGCTTCAACGACGTTGTATTCGGTTTCGAGTTCGGCACCGTAGGCGCGGTAGCTCTTCTCAAGTCGACCTGTCGTTCCATAGACGCCGATGCCTACTGGGATCATTGAATGAGCCTTACCTGCTTGCCAGATTAGATCCCACAACTTTGCGCCTTGCTCGATTGGAATGTAGAGCTCCCATCCGAGTTCACCCACGTAAGAAATTCTCGAAGCCAGGATGCGTAGTGGGCCGATTTCGATTACCCGGCACGTACTGAATTTGAAGGCCTCATGCGAGAGGTCATCACTGGTGATGGAGGCCAAAATCTGACGAGCCAGAGGTCCCCACACTCCAATAGTTGTGAACGATGATGTCTGATCGAAGATCTGGGCAGATCCATCGCTGGGAAGTTGGTCAGAGAACCACTTCTTATCGGCCATTCCATGGGCGCCTCCGGTCACGACTCGGAAATGATTCTTCCCAAGGCGCATAATCGTGAGGTCAGACTTGAAACCGCCGTTCTCAGCGAGCACAGGCGTGTACACAACTCGCCCGACGGCGACATCCATCTGTCGCACTGCGACCTTCTGCACAACTGAGAGAGCAGCGGGTCCTGTCACATCAAAAATCGCAAAAGCACTGAGGTCGACAACGCCGGCAGTCTCGCGCATCTGCAGGTGCTCGGCGTTGATGATCGGTGACCACCATCGGGCTTCCCACTCGGATGTGCGAGGCATGACTCGATCTCCGAACTTCTCTAGGAGATGAGCATTCGAGTTGTACCAGAATGGACGTTCCCATCCGGCAGTCTCAAAAAACTCCGCGCCCAATGCCTCCTCTTGATCATAGAAAGGGGAAAGGCGAATGTTGCGATTGCTCTCATATTGTTCTGAAGGGTGGACAATTCCGTAGGTCTTGTTAAATCCTTCTGCAGTACGCGCCTTCACATGATACGTCGTCTTCTGATGTTCGTGGAATCTGGCGATGTCCGATGAGTGAAGATCAATCTCGGATTGACCAAGCACCATCCATTCGGCAACGGCCTTACCAGTTCCTGGGCCCTCTTTCACCCAAACGGCCGATGCAGTCCAAAGTCCCTTTACTTCTGGTGTCTCACCTAGGATCGGCATTCCATCTGGCGTAAGGGAGAGAATTCCGTTGATTGCGTACTTCTCACGAACGTTCTCATCCCCGATGATCGATGGCATTAATTCGAGTGAATGCTCATCTTGCAGATCGAAATCATCTTGTGTGAAGGGAAATTCTGTTGGTGACAATGCAGCAGTTGCGTTAGAGGGAATATCTTCCGGTGTGTACAAGATTGGTCGGTGTGCGTAAGAACCAACCTCGAGGCCAGTGCCGTGCTGGCGTTCATACATATTGGTATCCATGTCGCGGATAATCGGCCATTCGATATCTCCACGGGAATCAGCAAAGAATGGAACTGGGCCGATGTCCTTCATCTGGTGCACCGCGGGTGTGAGCGGGATCGATGCGCCTGCCATCTTGGCCAGGCGGGGACTCCAGCAGCCAGTAGCGATGACGACATATTCGGCTTCAATATCGCCGTGATCAGTGCGCACTCGCCTGATCCGACCATCTTCAACATCCATACCTAAGACTTCAATGTTGGCAAAGGTTTGTAGCGCGCCCATCTCAACGGCTTTCTCGCGCATCAGGGTGCCGGCACGGAGTGAATCCACCACACCAACTCCTGGAGTGTAGAAACCACCAAGGATGACGCTCTCGTCGATGTAGGGCACCAATGCTTTGACTTCCGCTGGGGTAACAATTCGCGAGCCTTCAATGCCCCAGGATTTTCCTGAAGAGATTCGGCGCTGCAACTCTTGCATTCTCTCTGGGGTGCGGGCGACTTCGATGCCGCCACACTGGGTGAAAGTACCAAGCTCGGTGTACTGCCGAACACTGTCCATGGTTATCGCGGTCATTTCCTTGGAGTGATCGACTGGAAAAATAAAGTTTGATGCGTGTCCCGTGGAGCCACCGGGATTAGGCAGGGGTCCCTTATCAATCTGCACGAGGTCGCGCCATCCTAGGCGAGCCAGGTGATAAGCAATGCTGTTACCGACAATACCTGCTCCGATGACAACTGCCTTTGCCTTACTTGGAACTGTGCTCATGGCTCGATCCTTTTCTTGTGATGGCTATTAGAGATTCCTTCTGATACTTCCTTCGAATCCTTCAACATGATCTTGCATTGCCTTTGCGGCACCCTTCGCATCGTTATCGCGAATGGCGATGAGCAACGCGCGATGTTCAATGACTGCCTCTGACAGGTCTTCAACACGATCAAGGGCAAGGAACCAAATTCGAAGCGCATGGCCGTAGTACTGCTCCAGCGTTGATTCCAAAAATGAATTGTGCGTGCAGTGGTAAATGTGGCGGTGAATGCGTTGATCAAGCTGTATCAACTTCTTCATATTGGGATCGCCCTTGATAGCGTCGATCTCAGCGATTAATTCCACAGTCACTTCTCGGTCCTCTGGAGTTGAACGCTGCGCGGCCAAACTGGCGGCTTTGATTTCAAGGACGGCGCGCACCTCGGAAATGGAGGAGAGATTTTGAACATCGACACTTGCTACAAACATCCCGCGCCTGGGATAGACGTCCACCAATTTCTCGCTGGCCAGGGTTCGAAGCGCTTCCCGAATGGGCGTGCGCCCAAAACCTAAATTCGCCATGAGCTCGGCTTCGTTGATAAGTGAGCCCGGCTCTAGTTCGAGCGAAACGATCATCGAGCGGATCCGACTGTAGGCCTCGTCGGATTGCGAAAGATTGCCCTTGAGTTCCCGTGTTGGGACCAGAATCATGAAAGCGATGATATATCAGTAACACACAGATAGATACATAAGACTTAACCAATTTTCCTCAAGAAAATACTATGCAAGGTGGAGAAAATGCGTTAGCGTGCGCTAACCTATTCATATGTCAGATCTTTGGGAGGTCATCAGTGACCCACATAGGCGTGCGTTGGTCCAACTTCTTGCCGATGGCGAGAAGAGCGTGAGCGCCCTGGCCGCCCGTTTCCCCGTCAGTAGATCGGCAATCTCCCAGCACCTTCTGCTTCTCGTCGAAGCGGGTCTGGTTACCGCGAGGAAAGAGGGTCGGAACCGGTTGTACCGCCTGCACGATGCTGGGGCGCTTCGACTACAGAAAATGTTCGACACTTTTTGGAGCAACGAACTAGATCTTCTTCTCACCGAGGCGAAGCACATTCACGATAACTAAGGAGAGTTCCAATGGCCTACGACAAAACCGTAATACTTCCCGTTGATCCAGAGACCGCATTCGGATTGATAACCCAACCCGAGCGCCTGCGCCGCTGGAAGACAGTTGCTGCCCGAATTGATCTTCGGCTCGGTGGGGAGTACAGATGGACAATCACGCCCGGCAACACGGCGATGGGCACGATCACCCACCTCGAACCCGGTAAATTCTTGGTCTACACGTGGGGTTGGGACGGATCCACAGATCTGCCGCCGGGTGCCTCAAAGGTAACGCTCACTTTGGAACCTGTCGCCGGAGGGACAAGTGTTCGTTTGGTGCACGAAGGATTGACGCCAGAACAAGAGGTGGGTCACGCCGAAGGATGGGACCACTACTTGGCTCGCTTGGTTCAATTTACGACTACAGGAGATGCTGGAGCCGATCCGTGGGCGGCATCGCCTGAGCACCTTGATGAACTCACAAGTGCAGAGGCCGTCCTCGCCATCGCACAGAGAGTGTTGCGTTCGGTAACCAACTCAGAATTGCAAAATTCCACGCCGTGTGCGGATTTCAATCTGGCCCAACTCCTCGATCACCAGTACGACTCCATTGTACGGATTGCATCAAGTCTTGGCGTAGCAACTCCCCCCGCGCCCGACTCCTCCTATGAAGTACGACTTGCCGACCTCGCACAGAAAACAATTGAAGAATTTCGCCGCCGGGGACTAGTTGGTCTCCTCAAACTGGGACCGAACGAGATGCCGGCAAATGTTGTCGCAAACATCCTCAACATCGAGCTTCTCGTGCACGCCATCGACGTCGCAAAAGCAACTCACCAGCCGGTCGAAGTGGCTCCCGCCCTTGCCGAATATGTTCTCGACCTTTCACGACAAACTGTCTCCCCTGACGTTCGTAAAAGTGGCGCCTTTGCCGATGAAATCCCGACTAGCGAAACCGACGACAGCCTTACACGACTTCTCGCCTTCACAGGGCGCGCGGTATAAGAAAATCAATCACATCTATACAAAAGGAGAGAAATGAAATGAGTAAATTCATCTATTTATACAGGGGACCTTTCAAAGAAATGACCCCAGAAGAAGGCGCAAAATGGGGAGCATGGTTAGGCAATATTGGCGCCGCCTTAATCGATCAGGGCTCACCATGCGGAGGCGGAACAGTAGTTGTCGATGATGGATCAAGCGCCAAAATCTCTGGTATCACCGGTTACACAATCGTGGAGGCAAAAGATCTCAATGCCGCAACTGGATTAACGAAAGGCCATCCGTTGCTAATTGACAATAAGGGTCTCTACAGTGTTGAGGTGCTTGAACTCATCGACATGATGTAATCAGGCTCTGGGCCATCTTGACGTCCTCTTCTACGTCGTCGCGATACTCGTCCGAGGCTAGGACCTCCCTTGCCACACCATGATCGATTCCCACTTCATCGGTAATTGCGAGCAGATCCTCCGGCAGGAATAGAGGTCGGCTCTGTTCAAAGTAGCCGTGGAACATCGCTTCGAGTAGCTTTGCCTGTTTGTCCATGGTTGCCGCCATCAGAAGAAGACGGTGGGCATCCATCGTGTTCCCAGACAAAGTCTCATCTAGTTTGTAGCAGAGCCCTTCGCCATCGGCGATTGCGCAGACATTTGCCTGCATCTGCGCTATCTGGGATTCAGGGGCGCCGTATTTTCTTGCCAAGTACTAAGTAGTCGGGACTACCTCTGATATCTCCGATTGGACTGGAAGGCCCGATGCCGAACGACCACTTGAGCTTGGTGCGGGAAGAGCGCCACTGCCCTCTGCGGGCGGCGGTGCCCGATGAAACACCAGGGACAAACGACCGCCAAGTGCTTGCTTTGCATGGCCCTTTGCTTGGTCAATTTTGCCAGTCATTTTCTTGCCTTTCTCTAGGACGCATTTTTCATGTGTCGTTTGAACTGTAACTCTGACGCAACAGTGTCGCGACTTGAAAATTCTCACACCTACGCTTGATTCAGCGCGGAATCCTTTAGGCTACCTCTCATGGCTTTCAAGCGAGGCAGACCAAATGAGTTGGGTTGGCGCGATCTGGAACCAATCTCAGATCCCCCGCATTTGGGATATTCGTTTCCAAGAGAATCTGAGCCCTTACTCGTTATGCATCATCTTTCGGACTTACACGTATGTGATGCGCAATCTCCGATTCGCCCGGAATTCTTGGACCGGTGGGCCGACCCCGATAGTCCGATACGTGAGCAAGTCGGAACAATCGGTACCTACCGCCCTCATTCGATGCTCTCCCCCCATGTCGTTGAAGCAATGGTGCAATCACTCAATCAGATACAAGTGGGTCCTTTGTCAGGGCATCCCATCGATGCCGCAATCGTCTCTGGCGACACAACAGACAACGCGCAACTCAACGAAGTCAATTGGTATCTGGCACTCCTAGATGGACTACCAATCCGCCCAGATTCTGGCGCATTTGAAAAATACGAAGGCGTCATGGATGACGGAGCTGATCATTACGACGTGAAGTATTGGCATCCACATGGGACTCCGGCGGGAAGAGCCGACGATGACGCGCGAAATAAATATGGCTACCCCGTCGTCCCTGGATTATTGGACTCGTGCAGAACTCCCTTTAAAGCAACTGGACTCAATGTGCCGTGGTTTGCAGTCCACGGCAATCACGACGCCCTTTTGCAAGGCACTGTCACGCCGAACGAGACCACCAGCATCGAGATGATGGGAAACAAGCGCTACGAGTCCCTTCCATCCACTCTCTCTTTGGAAGCAACCCTCGGCGCCTTCAACGAAACTGGCCCAGCTGACTACCCCGCTTCAAGTGATGCCAAGTATGTCGAAGTCACCGCAGATGTCGAACGTCGCGCGCTAGAGCGAGGGCAATTTGCCGCACTTCACCTTTCATCTCCAGGCTCGCCCAAGGGGCATGGTTTTGGCGAGAAGAACGTGAACGAAAAGACGATGTACTACTCAACCGATGTTGGACGAGTGAAATTGATCGTCATCGACAGCGTCAACGAGTTCGGCGGATGGCAAGGATCATTAGATGAGATCCAATTCGCCTGGCTCGAATCGGAGATTGCCAACTCAACCCAGCCAGTAGTTCTCTCTTCGCACCATCCCTTGACTCTTATGTTCAATGATTATGCACCCATTGGGAGACGAGTGTGCCGCGATGAAATTCGCGAGATGCTCCTGAAATATCCGCTAGTGATCCTCTGGCTTGCCGGCCATGAGCACAGGCATCACGTCGAATGGATTGGCCCTGAAGAAGCGGAACACGGTTTCTGGTTGGTTGAAACTGCCTCACATATCGACTGGCCACAACAAAGTCGCACCGTAGAAGTTGTGAGATCGACTAACGGCGATATTTACATCGGCCTCAGTGTCGTCGACCATAATGGCAGCAGTGACTATGGCTCCGCACAGACACCTGGTGAACTGGCCGCATTATCGAGAGTGCTCAGCGCAAATGTCTGGCAAAGGCGCGAAGAGTTGGGCGCCAGGCATGGATTTAGTTGGTATGAGGGCATACCAGAGGCGAAAAATACGGTCCTGCGAATCCGCGAACGCGAGTAGAGACTAGGCATCGAGCAAGACGGACGTCGCGTGGATTTGGACATCCACCGAAGATCCTTCTACGAACTGCAACGCCTGCGCACTAGGCATTGAGATAAATAGCGTGCTTGAATCCGCCACCATTCGAACCGAGATACGAGTAAGTGGTCCAAGGAAAGTACGACTTACGACGGTTGCACTTGCTGGACCTTTGCCATCTCCTAATTTGAGCGAGAGTTGCTCTGGCCGAATCAGGGCCATTCCAGTCTTACCCGTAGGGGCAGCCGCATCGGAGGCGCGAAGTTCGAGCTTCTGGCCGAAAACCCGCAATTCATTAGCTGAAAGGATTTCAGCTGGCAGTAGGTTCATGGCGCCGACGAACTTTGCCACCTTCACGTTGATCGGGTTCAGATAGATCTCTTGAGGGGGTGCGCATTGTTCAAGTACTCCGTGTCGCATAACCCCGACGCGATCAGCAATAGCCATCGCCTCTTCTTGATCGTGAGTTACAAAAAGTGTCGTTGTTCCAACCTCGGTCTGGATTCTCTTGATTTCATCTCGAAGTTGGGTGCGAACCTGCGCATCCAGCGCAGATAGAGGCTCATCGAGAAGGAGAACGTTGGGTTGAATGGCAAGAGCACGTGCAAGGGCCACGCGCTGTTGCTGCCCACCTGAGAGTTGGTGAGCTAAGCGGTTTCCCATGTTTCCAAGGCCGACAAGTTCGAGTAGTTCTTGGGCCTTTACGCGGCGCTTCTCCTTGTCCACTCTGCGAACTCGCAAACCATAGGCGACATTCTCGAGCACAGTCATAGTTGGGAAGAGCGAATAAGCCTGAAATACCATTCCCATATTCCGCTTGTTCGCAGGAATGCTGGCAATGTCTTTACCGTTAATGATGATCTGACCTTCGTGATCGGTATCCAAACCGGCCAGAATTCGGAGAGCGGTCGTCTTGCCGCATCCTGAGGGACCCAGCAATGCGACTAGCTCCCCTGGTGCCAATTCAAGGTTGAAGTTCTCGAGGGCAACGGCGTCCCCGTACACCTTACGAAGACCTTTAAGTTGAACAGAAACTCTATTCTCCGTTGTCACGCTGCAACCTCCTGTGTTTTATTGGATCCGAAAGATTTCGGTGCGATGGCGACTATGAGAACAAGCAACCACGAGCCGACCAATGCCAAGACTGACAATGAAATTGCGCCCAAAATGTGACCCTGAGATATGTTCGCGATCCACGTGGGGAATGTGTCCCAATGGAGTAGGACTGCCAACGTGAACTCGCCAAGTGAAAGAGCTACGGCCAAGAAGATGGCCCCGTTTACCGCACTGCGAATTGTTGGGACTACAACGAACATCAGTGTTTGCCTCATCGATGCCCCCGAAGCCCGAGATGCCTCGACAAGGGTAAGAAGAGGAATCGATGAAAGTCCGACATCCAATGCTCGATATGTATAAGGAAGAGAGATGACCACGTACAAGAAGGAAAGCTCGTAAACCGTGGACTGAAGAAAAGTAGGGAACGCTGTCTGGACGCCCAATGCAAAAGAGATAACCGGAACCACCAGTGGGACAAGACATACGAACTCAATAAATCGCTTCCACCTGGCACCACCCAAGTGCAAATATACGATGGTGGGAACCATCAATATCAACACGGCCACCGCAGTCAGTATTGCTAGGCGAAAAGAAGTGCCCAGGGTTGTTTTAAAGCCGTCTTGCTTGAAGACCCAAATGTAGTTATCGAAATTATGGGTTGTCGCGTTCTTGGCCCGCAGTGAGAACTCGGTCGCGGCAATAAGTGGGAAGACGAAGAATGCGGTAGCCCCAAGAAGGACGATGTAGTTAACGACGTTGAGTTTCTTCTTCATGAGCGAACCTTCGAGAAACGAAGAACAAGCAAGTAGACACCCATAACGATTATCGATACTCCGATCATCGACACTGCCATCGCGTGACCCAAGTGCTCTTGGTTTGCCAGAACATTGCCGTCAACAAGGTTTCCAATCAAGAGCGGCATAAGCGGCAATGTGCCAGCCGTCATGGCACGCGCAGTCGCGTAGGCCGAGAACGAGTTCGCAAAGAGCAGAAGTGACGTTGAAAGAAATGCTGGGAAAAGCAGCGGAACTGCAATTCTGGAAAAGTATGAGATACGCGTTCCGCCAAGGGAGTCATTGGCCTCGCGCAATTCGGGTTTCACGTTTTCAAGGGCAGGAGAGAAAATCAAGACCATCAATGGAATCTGAAAGAAACAGTAAACAAGGATGATTCCAGTCTCAGAAAACAGTGTGAACGAGCCGCCGTAAATATTCCAACCGAGCGCCTTCAAGGTTTTTGTAACCAAACCTTCCGCGCCAAATCCAGCTAGGAACATAAACGCGAGTGGAACACCGCCGGTATTGGCAAGAACAGAGGAGGTAGCCGCTACGGCCTTACGAGTGCGAGACCCCGTCTTTACGATCGCGCTGGCGATCAACGACCCCGCAACTGCACCGATCATCGCCGAAATAAAGGACAGGCGCAACGATACATAGAAGGAGTGCCCGTAAACACCCTTAAAACATTCTTCAAAATTAAGCCATGTGAAGTGTCCATCGTTACTCAAGAAAGCGTCGCGAACAATAAAGGTCAGAGGGAAAACAAGAAAATAAGCGATGAAGGCAAGAAACGGCAACAAAGGCAGAAGGGACTTGAATGTCCCTTTGCCTTTATTTTTGCCTCTTTTTTGTGGAAGCGGACCGGCCCCCTCTTGGGGACCGGTCCGCTCCGCCACTATTTGTGACAAGCCGCTGACCTTAGATTCCTGGCCATGCAGACTTCAGGAGTGTTGAAGCAACGCCTTGCTGTGCCAAGGTTGGCAGAATCGACTTTGGCAGATTCGAAGGAACCGAGACTGCCTTAGCAGGTGCTGTTTTTGTACCCTTGCGGATCATTTGAACATTGGTGATTGGCGTTGCTCCGCCCATAACGTAGGTGTTCTGTCCGCCCATCGCCATAGCAAACTGCCGATCCAAAGGAAGAGCCTTGTCTGCTGCGGTGAACTCAGATGCAAGCTTGCCGTTGACCTCGGAGAACATTAGTTCTTCCCAGAGACGGGCAGCAGCAGGATGTGGAGCGGTCTTATTGATTGCAAGTACGTATGGTGTTCCAGCTACGTTTGCATCAGTTGGGTAGACGCACTTCACGGTCTTGCCAATGGAAGCTGCCTGGGCGATAAAGCCTGAGGCGTTGTAGTCCCAACCAAGATTGATCTTGAAAGAACCAGAAGCAAACGAGGTTGCGTTGGCAACTACCGGAACAAAGATTCCCTCTGACTTCAACTTATGGAAGAAGTCAATTCCCTTTTGGATGTTGGCTGCGCTTCCGCCCTTGGCAACTGCAACGGCAAAGACCGAAATCAATGCTTGTTGCGCTGCTGTTGGGTCGCCCTGAATTGCGAACATATTCTTGTATGCGAGGTTATCAAGGCTTGCGATGGACGTTGGCGCAGGAGAGACGGATGAGTCGAAGCACATCGCGATACTTCCTGTGTAGGCGCCATACCAGTTGCCACTTGGGTCTTTCCAGGCGCTTGGAATATCGATCCAGCTACGTACTTTGTAGTTGGCGAACAATCCAGCTGCCTCAGCAACGTGTGAAAGTCCGATGTCTACAACATCTGGCATCTTTGCGAGGTTCTTCGTCGTCTTGATTGCTTCAATTTCCTGAGCCGAAGATCCGTCTGGGTTATCGCTTGAAATCTTGATTCCGAAGACATTGGTCATAATGTCCATGGCATCGCCATAGTCAGCCCAGTCACGGGGGGTTGCGATGATGTTTAAGGTGCCTTCCTTTTGAGCAGCCTTAATCAACTTCGCCATTCCACCAAACGCAGATGCGTTCGGAGCTGTCGAGGCGTTAACCGCGGCATTTGCTGGCATCGCGGCAAGGGCGGTAGTCGCCAAAATCAAGCCAAGCGCTCCAGAGAGAACTCTTAATTTTTTGGACACGTATGTACCTTTCTTTAAGTCAAGGTCGGGGAAGGACAGGGGGAGTCCTTCCGTAATTCTTGCCCAAATCATCGTGCATGCCCGACAAACTGTCTATGCCCAAAGGGTGAATGGCGCAAAGAATTTTGATTAACTTTTGTTATGGATTGCATTTCTAGCATGATTCCAGGACCTTTTGGCGGCACAGTATTGAGCGCCTCCCCACCTCAAAAATTCCAGCCTAATTCCTTGCTATCATCGGAATTAACGGATATTTGAACTGAATCTGCTTCTTCGGGCCCGTCGATAGTGGACACTCAAATTCAATATCAAGATGAGAATCGAACCGACAACCTTTGTGAGAGTTGCAGATAAGAACATCGCAACGTATCCAAGCTTCGGAACAATTGTCGACACTATGTGGACCAGGGACGTAACTGGCATCGTCATCGTGGTCTGGGTTGGAGCTCCCGAGGTCGCGGCGGTGGTTAAAGTCGCATTGTTGGCGTCTATTGAGTTGGCGATGACCTTGCGGGCATCAAGTCGCCACGTGTTGGCACCGCGAATGAGAACCACATCGTTGACTTTTAGACCGACTGCAGGAAATTCTCTAGAGATCATCAAGTCACCGCTGGAGATCGAAGCAGCTGGATGAGCCGCTTTCGACGCATAGACGCTAACTCCGAAAAAAGAAGACATAACGGACGGCAGAACTGAAGCGAGAATTATGTAGGTAATGAACACAATATTGATCCCATGCACCCAATTGAGATGACGTCTGCGGTGCCTCCGCTCTCTGTGAGCACGTCGAGGGCCACGGGGCTCGAATTCAGACGCGCTGGGATTCTGGTGGCTTCGTTTAGAATTCGAATTTGTTTCCATGACCTCTTGCACCGTAAGTTGAACCAGTTCCTGAAGCGTGTGTTGAACCGGCTGTGGAGATGACATTGGGGGTTCGGTCGGAGTCTGTTTTGCGCCAGGCGCGGTGACGATTCGCTCCGCAATGTGTTCCGGTGCTTTTGTCAGATCCATGTCGGTACGGTCGACAATGACGGAGCCTTCGGGCAGATAGATAACCAAGATCTGCCCCTTTTTGTTCTCGGCTTCGTTGGCATCGAGATGCTCTGTTAACACTGATTCTGGAGTGATTTCGTTGACGGCCATTAGATGATCGCCTGTATCGCGCCAGGAGTAGTGGCCAACTTAAGGGATGCGCCCGCTACAGGATCAAAGATTTCGATCTGATATGGGAAGTTCTTGAACGCCATGTATACGTGCGTAGGAGTTGCCTTTGCGTAGTAGACCAGTGAGCCATCAGGGTTTGTGAGGCTCACACCCGTGCCGAGTTTGGATGCGGCAAGGATTGTCGCGTAGGCAGTGGCTTGCTTGTAGGTGGCGATAACTCGATAGTTCTGAGTCTTGTCATTAAGGCCTTGTCCATTACGCAAATAGCGGATGAAATCCTGACCAGGAGCAAGGTGATTAAAGGTGTATTTGGCACCTGCCATCCCACCTGCCCAAAAGATTGACCCGCCAACGTTCTTCACTTCGGTCCGAAGTTGATTCTCTGAAAGCGCGGCCTGTCCTGAAGAACTCAGGTTGACCGTTGGAGTTGGACTGGCAACGACATTTGTGGGCGTTTGACTGGGAAGAGCAAATGTAACTCTTACTGGTCGTGAAGAAACGATTGCCCAAGTCAATGCTGAAAAGACAATTGCACTCAGTGCGGCAACCATAAAAAGAATTGTGAAATAACGACGACGCGTGTGGTGCACGTAATAATCGAGGTCTTCTGGATGAAGATCTGCATGAGTCCAGTAATCGTGCAGACGACTAGTTTTCATGCCTTCCTCCCATAGTGTCGTAGTCATATGCATTTCCCGTTATTAAGACTTAATCAATACGTAGTACGTAGTGCCTTGCGTCGACGAGCCGCCACCGTTACTTCCGTCGGTGCTGGTTTTTCCATTCCCAACACCATTGTCTTCGCTTCCGCTACCTGAAGCGTGGCATATTCCCCACGTCACGTTGCCTCCAGGAGTTACACAAATTGGGACGGGAGTGCCACCACCAGCACCGGCTGGTCCGGCAGGACCCGCTGAACCTTGCGCTCCAGTGTCACCCTTGACGCCTTGAATACCTTGAATACCTTGTGAGCCGATTGGTCCTTGCAAGCCTGTGTCACCCTTGACGCCTTGTGGGCCAATGGCACCTGTTGCACCCGTTGCACCCGTTGCACCCGTTGCACCCGTTGCACCCGTTGCTCCCGTTGCACCCGTTGCTCCGGTACTACCAATTGGACCTTGCAAACCTTGCGCACCCGTTGCACCCGTTGCACCCGTTGCACCAGTTGCACCAGTTGAACCCGTTGCACCCGTTGCACCGGTGTCACCCTTAGTTCCCGCAGTTCCCGCAGTTCCCGCAGTTCCCGCAGTTCCCGCTGGACCTGTCGGACCGACAGCACCTTGGGGACCAACGGGACCTTGAATACCTTGCGCACCAGTTGGACCCGTGGCACCAGTGTTGCCAGTTATTCCTTGAGATCCTTGCGCACCCGTTGCACCGGTCGCGCCAGTTGCTCCGATGAGAGAGATTCCGCTTGCCCAACCTGCGTTTGTTTTCGGACCATAAAGTTTGCTTGCTGCTACATCAATATAGAAATCTCCAACCACGCCCTGTGTCGATGGCGCACCGCTTCCACTTAGGACGCCGTTCCCATTAACACCAGCTGGTCCTTGCGCACCAGTAACACCCTGAAGACCTTGAAGACCTTGCGCACCAGTAGCTCCGGTCGCACCCGTTGCACCTGTAGCTCCAGTAGTTCCCGTTGCACCTGTAGCTCCAGTAGTTCCCGTTGCGCCTGTTGCTCCAGTAGTTCCCGTTGCACCTGTAGCTCCAGTAGTTCCTGTGTCACCCTTAGGTCCTTGCGGTCCGGTCAGACCTTGAAGTCCTTGCGCACCAGTGTCACCCTTCGCACCGGTTGCTCCCGTTGCTCCGGTATCTCCTTTTGCACCCGCCGCTCCATTAGCACCGGCAGCACCTGTTGCACCGGTGTCGCCTTTAGCACCGGTTACACCCGAGGTACCCGTGTCACCTTTAGCGCCGGTTGCGCCCGTGGAACCCGTTGCGCCCGTTGCACCGGCAGCACCTGTTAAACCCGTTTCGCCCTTGGCACCAATAAGTGAAATGCCGGCGGTCCAACCTGAACTTTTCTTTGGTCCATAAAGAGTGCTTGTGGAAAGGTCAAGATAGAAATCTCCGACGGAACCGACTGAGGATGACGGCGAGCCCGTTCCGCTTAAGACACCACTTCCATTGGTTCCATTTATGCCATTAGTACCCGCGGGACCTGCGGGTCCTTGCAAACCCTGTGCACCTGCTGCGCCCGTTTCTCCCTTAGCACCGGTTGCTCCGGTTTCACCCTTTGCGCCAGTCGCCCCGGCTACTCCAGTGAATCCGGTCGGTCCCTGGGCACCGATTGCACCGGTGTCACCCTTTAATCCGGTTGCTCCAGTAACTCCTGTTTCGCCTTTCGCACCAGTTGCTCCAGTAACACCTGTTTCGCCTTTTGCACCCGTCTCGCTTTTCGCACCAGTTGCTCCGGTTGCACCCGTCGGGCCAGATGGACCTGCTGGACCAGTAGGACCAACAGCTCCCTCAGTTGCTCCCGTAAAACCTTGAGGTTGAACACTTCCGCTATTTGTAACTTGTATAGGACCACCTAAATTAACAACCGCCGTTGTCGTGTTACCAGTACGCGTGTTTTGTTGTTGTGTTTGCGGCGCATTATTATTTGACGGCGCTGCAGTAGAAGTGTTCTCGTTAATTGTGATGGGTCCGAGTGGTTGAACTCCGCTCGAGGACGAATTCGTATTTGAATTGTTCGTGATGATAGTTGTCGTCTTACTTGTTTGACTCGACGAATTTCCTACAACTGTTATCGGTCCTTGAAGTTTTACTGATTTCTTGGTGACGGTTGTACTCGTTGAACCGATGACCAAGGGTCCGAATGGCGAATCTTTACGGAGTTGCGTAGTGGTAGCACTCGCAGAAGACGTAAATGGAATTACGAAAGAAAAAGTCATGGCGACAATTAGGGATACGCGAAATCCAGTTCGTACCGACGAGTAACTGGATAGCATGTTCGCGCAACCTCTCCGATGAGTTGTGTGATGTGGATAACCCTAAGTCTCTGAATGTTAAACAAATAGGGGACAAAGGGCAACTTGAACGGGGGACATTTGGGGGACGATTTTGACGAGTTTGGGGGACAAAATTCCCCACATACGAGGATTGAACGGAAGAAATAGGGCAAAAGGGGCGAAAACTATCCTTTTTGTACCTCAAGGGCGGCTAATTGCCCGCAAGCGCCCTCAATTTCACGTCCCCTGGTGTCGCGAACGGTGGTCGGAACCCCGTAACTATCGAGAATCCTGACGAATTCGGTTTCATCCTCTGGTCGAGAAGCTGTCCACTTCGAGCCCGGCGTGGGGTTCAAAGGAATCAAGTTGACGTGGGCGTTCCTATTTTTTAGTAGGCGGCCAAGTAGATCCGCGCGCCATGTCTGATCATTGATGTCCTTGATCATGGCGTACTCAATTGAATAGCGACGGCCCGTTTTCTCTGCATATGCATCCGCGGCCTGTAGAACTTCCTTGACCTTCCACCGTGAATTAATTGGCACCAATGAATTACGGAGTTCATCGTCGGGGGTGTGAAGGGAGACCGCCAATGTAACGGGCAATCCCTCGCTCATGAGTTTCTCAATCCCGTTTACCAAGCCGACGGTCGATACCGTTACCGATCGCGCGCTTATCCCCAATCCGTTCGGATTGGGATCTGTGATGTTGCGAAGTGTTCGTATCACCGCGTTGTAATTGGCAAGGGGCTCGCCCATTCCCATAAAGACGATGTTAGAAAGTCGCGTTGGACCGCCGGGCAATTCGCCAGACTCACATGCACGCGATGAAGCCACGATCTGCTCGGTTATCTCCCCCGCGGTCAGATTGCGAGTCAAACCGGCTTGTCCTGTCGCGCAAAACGGACAGTTCATTCCGCAACCGGCTTGCGAGGAAATGCAAACTGTCGTGCGATCCGTGTAACGCATGAGAACGCTCTCCACCAGCACGCCGTCATGAAGGCGCCACAGGTCTTTACGAGTCATGCCGTTGTCACAGGTCACTGAACGGACAAGCTCGATCAGTTTGGGTGTAAAAAGTTCTGCAAGGGTTGTACGCAAATCAGCGGGAATGTCTGACCAAGTTTCTGGCGACGAATTGAGATGAGTGAAGTAGTGATTAGCTACTTGGGTCGCGCGGAATGCTGGAAGTCCGAGTTCTTTCGCGAGATCTCTTCGTTGTTCTGGAGAAAAATCAGCAATGTGGCGAGGCGTCTTCTTCTTTAGCTTTGGCTCATCAAAGACAAGTTTAATATCGCTAGGTTGCTCGGCGCGCGTCATAGGTAACGTTTCACAATTTCAAAGGCAAGCCAGACCGTCGGACCTGATAGAAGAGCAGAATCAATACGATCCATCACTCCCCCGTGTCCTGGCAACAAAGTGCCCATATCTTTGAGCGATAAATCGCGTTTTAGAGCGCTTTCAATAAGGTCACCACTAGTGGCCGTGAACACGACGATCAAGCCAACAATTGCGCCAATCCACCAGTGTTCATGCATGAGATAGTGAAAACTCAACGCCCCACCAGTAACAGTGAATACAAGAGAACCTGCTAGTCCTTCCCATGTTTTCTTCGGACTTACCTTTGGGACCAACGGATGGCGACCCGCAACAACGCCAACCAGATAGCCGAACGTGTCATTGCACGCGATCAGGACCACGAAAGTCATCACCCGATCGAAGCCATCGAAGGGACGTGCAAGAAGAATGATAAATCCGGCGAGAAATGGGAGATAGATCAGAACTAAGGTCGTTGCGGTTGCGCGCTTTACGAATCCCTCTGGCCCTTTCCAAAGAGAGAAAACTAGAAGATTTGGAAGACAGAAGGCCGTGGCGATTGCCAGACCCGCAAGGCTTCCCCGCCAAGTAGCGAGAGTTAAAATGATGGTCGCTAATACGAGTGGTGGAACAGAGATGTGCGTGTTGTCGGCGTCAAAGGCGCGAGAAATCTCGCGAATGCCGAAAATAACCGCGATACCTACGAGAATAGCGAAGAGTTCGCGGTGATAGGCAAGCGCGAACCAAACAAGAGCAATGATGGAAACGCTGACTGCAATCGAGGGGCCGAGTCGTCGCCCAGCTCTCTTGTTTATTGCCTCGTTGATCGCGCGTAGGTCATTCATAGGCGGTGAACTCTCAAACCTCGAGTAGTTCAACCTCCTTGTGCTTCAAAAGATCATCAATCTTCGATACACGCTCAGAGGTAACTTTTTCTAATTCTTTTTCACCGCGGGTTAGGTCGTCTTTTCCGATTTCTCCGTCTTTCTCTAACTTCTCAATCGCCTCTTTCGCACTTCGGCGAATATTGCGAAGCGAGATCTTGGCATCCTCTGCTTTGGTCTTGACGACCTTGATGTACTCCTTGCGGCGCTCCTCAGTGAGTTGAGGAAATGCAACGCGAATTACCACTCCGTCGTTCCCTGGATTTACGCCCAAATCAGATTCACGGATGGCCTTTTCGATCGCTGCCATTGCACCTTTGTCAAAAGGCGAAATGACTGCCATGCGAGCCTCAGGCACCTGGATGGATGCGAGTTGTGAAAGAGAAGTGAAGGTCCCGTAATAATCGACCATGATCTTGTTGAAAAGGGATGGGTTGGCTCGGCCAGTGCGAACGCTGGCGAAATCTTCCTTCGCCACCTCGACTGCTTTGTCCATCTTTGTTTCGGCATCCTTCAGGGTGCCAGCAACATCACTCATTACCACTCCATCTCCCTCGAGAAATCTTGTGCAAGATCTTGGATCAAATATCGCTTATGCGACAAGAGTACCTATTACTTCGCCGCGGACCGCACGACCGATATTCCCGTTGACTTTGAGATCAAAAACGATGATCGGCAGCCCATTTTCGCGACAGATGCTGAAAGCAGCAGCATCGGCAACCGCCAATGACTTGGATATGACCTCATCGTAGGAAATATTGTCGAACTTGGTAGCGCTGGGATCCTTCTTAGGATCACTTGAGTACACGCCATCCACACCGCTCTTAGCCAGAAGCAACGCTTCGGCGCCAATCTCCAATGCCCGCTGGGCTGAGACGGTGTCGGTAGTAAAGAACGGCATTCCGGCTCCCGCGCCAAAGATGACAACGCGACCCTTTTCAAGGTGGCGAATCGCACGGCGAGGAATGTAGGGCTCTGCGACCTGGCCCATCGTGATGGCAGTTTGAACACGTGTGTCGATGCCTTGCTTCTCAAGAAAATCTTGCAGGGCGAGGCAGTTCATCACGGTACCGAGCATGCCCATGTAGTCGGCTCGAGCTCGATCCATACCTCTTTGTTGTAGTTCTGCGCCGCGGAAGTAATTTCCGCCTCCCACAACAATGGCAACCTGTACACCAGTTCGCACCACATCTGCGATCTGCTTTGCCACATCTTGAACAACGTCAGGATCGACGCCAATGCCCTTTACCCCACCGAAAACTTCACCAGAAAGTTTAAGGAGCACCCGCCCGTAACTACCTCTAGTACCGGGCATGAGTGCTCCTCTCGCTTATTGATTCAGATTCTAAAGGTCTTCGTTCTCTTTCGTTACTGACCCACGCGGAAACGCTTGAAGGCCTTAACCGCAGTGCCTGCCTCATCAAGAATCTGCTTGACCGTCTTCTTGGCATCCTTAGCGAATGCCTGCTCGACCAGGCTGACTTCCTTGACGAAACCAGTAATCCGACCTTCCACGATCTTGGTAAGGGAAGCCTCTGGCTTTCCCTCGTTACGGGCTGTCTCCTCGGCGACGTGTCGCTCGTTCTCGATCAGCTCGGCTGGAACGTCTTCACGGCTGACATAAGAAGGTGCAAATGCCGCAATGTGCTGAGCGACATCCTTACCGATCTCTAGAGCGTCCTTGGTCAACTGGACGATAACGCCAAGTTGCGGAGGAAGATCTGGACTCGTGCGGTGCAGGTAGATACCTACTGGCCCTTCAAGAATTGCAATGCGACGAACTTCAATCTTCTCACCCAACGTCGCATTGGCCTCATCGATGACATCCTGAACCTTCTTGCCAGGCTTAATCTCAGAAGCCAAGAAGGCATCAAGATCGGAGATGTTTGATTCGGTCAGGTGCTCCAATAGTTCATCAGCGAGCGCCTGAAAACGCTCACCTTTGGATACGAAGTCGGTCTCGCAGTTGAGTTCGAGCATGACTCCGACGTTGTTCTGCACCTTTGCAACTACAAGGCCGTTTGAGGTCAGACGACCCTCGCGCTTGGTGACGCCTTTCAGGCCCTTAACGCGGATGATCTCCACTGCCTTGTCGTAGTCACCATCGGCCTCATCTAGCGCTTTTTTGCAGTCGAGCATTCCCGCAGCCGTAGCCTCGCGAAGTCTCTTTACATCTGCTGCTGAGTAATTCAATTTATGCCTCCGTTACGACAGCAGTCTCGGCGACTACTGGTATTTCAACAACCGCTAGTGTCTCCGCAGGTGTTTCCGCGGCTACTGCCCCACCCGTGAGGATCTCGTTCTCCCAGTCGGCCAAAGGCTCTCCGGCAGCAACTGATTCCGCATCAGGCTTTACTTCTTCTTTAACACTTGCCGCGGCGCGTGCTTGCAGGCCAGCGGCAATCGCGTCGGTAATGACGCGAGTTAGAAGACCAATCGATCGAATTGCATCGTCATTGCCTGGGATCTTGAAATCAACTTCATCTGGATCGCAGTTGGTGTCGAGAATTGCAATAACGGGAATTCCTAGCTTCTTCGCCTCAGCGACTGCGAGGTGTTCCTTCTTGGTATCAACTACCCAAATTGCACTTGGCAACTTGGTCATGTTACGAATTCCGTTGAGGTTCTTGTTCAGTTTTTCGCGTTCGCGGCGAAGAACAAGCAATTCCTTCTTGGTCAACAGCTGGTCGTTGGCGGTTTCAAGTGCTTCAAGTTCCTTGAGGCGCTGGATTCGCTTGTAGACGGTTGGGAAGTTGGTGAGCATTCCGCCGAGCCAACGCTCGGTGACGTAAGGCATTCCAACGCGTGCCGACTGCTGGATAATCGGCTCTTGAGCCTGCTTCTTCGTTCCAACATAAAGTACGTGTCCGCCCTTGGCGACGACGTCCTTCACAAATTCATAGGCGCTATCAATAAGGCCTAACGACTGCTGGATATCGATGATGTAGATGCCGTTGCGCTCTGTGAAAATGAAGCGCTTCATCTTTGGATTCCATCGACGAGTCTGGTGTCCGAAGTGGACTCCGCTGTCGAGAAGTTCTCGCATTGTTACAACCGCCATGGCGGCACACTCCTTCTTGCGAACATCCGTTAAGAGGTTCGCTCTCGGTTATTGGGCCAACTACCTGCCGGCCCTCTGCACCTAAAACACCGACCAGCGAACTGGACCGAGGTGGTTCTAGCTAGGTGCGTGAAGTCATCACAGTTTTGTGATGCAGGGTGAATCCTACCCGACAAGATTGGGTCAACGTTCCGCAATTTTGAGCATGTAAAGGGGGTCCCCTTTTTGAGAGGACCCCGCTTTTTACCTTGATATATGCCTAGTAGCGCTTAAAAGCAGCCAGGTGGTTGGTGGAACCGGCCTTCAACGATGCCAATAGATATTGAATATCTGCCTGAGTGGCATTTTTTGCCATGGTGGCCAAGTCGGCTATATCGGTCTGCTCGATGGTGACTCCGACTGCATAAGCATCAAACAATGATTGTGACCCCTTGGCGACCAGCGTCGTATAGAGATTTGCCAAAGTCTTGTTGTAAAAGACTCCTGGCGCGCGAGTTAGGGTTGGGTTCCAAATTCCATAGGTTTTGAGAATTGCCGACGCCTCGTTCATATGAATCTGCTCGGCGCGGGCGATGTCGGCAAAACGGGGGTTCACCGCACTCACTGCCAGGGCGGTGTAAACGTCACGGGCCAACTTCTCTTCTTCAACGATGTATTGCAGTTGTGCCTTGAGGGAACTAGATGCGTACGGAGTGGCAGTACCTGCGGAAACTCCCGAACCCCAAACCAAAGCCGCGCCCACTAGCAGGGACGCCATCATCCTCATCTTCATTTTGATCAACTCCAAATATTTGGTCGCGTCGTTTTGACGCAGTTAAAAAATATTCCTCATTGTTTGGAAGTAGCCGAACGTTTCCTTTGCTTCTACTTTGTCAGCTGAGATTTGCACCACAAGATTAAGCGCGCGGATGTGCCTGCTTGAACCCCTTCTGCAACCTCTCGGTTGATACATGGGTGTAGATCTGCGTCGTGGCAAGGGATGCATGTCCGAGAATTTCCTGAACTGTCCGCAGGTCTGCGCCGCCTTCGAGCAGATGAGTCGCTGCCGAATGGCGCAATCCATGCGGTCCCATCCGTCCCACACCTTCTAGGGCAGATAAGGCTTCATAAACAACGGTACGAACCGTGCGTTGATCAATCCTCTTGCCGCGGATGCCAATAAAAACTGCGTTGGCAGACTCTGCTGTTGCCAGTTTCGGACGGCCATCGGTGAGCCATGCCTTGAGGGCGCTCATTGCAGGATTGCCAATGGGGATGGTCCGTTCTTTGTTTCCCTTTCCAAGTACCCGGATTGTCTGACGTTCATAATCAACATCGCCAAAATCAAGCCCACAGAGTTCGGCCACTCGAGCCCCGCTTGCATAAAGCACCTCGACCATGGCGCAATCCCGTAGAGCAGCGGGCGTCTCCTCCTCGCCTACCCGCGTGGCAAGTGACTGCATGGCAAGAAGAGCATTCGGTATATCCAACACGTCAGGCAACCTGCGATGGGCTTTGGGAATTGCCAGTGCCAGTCCTACATCCGTCGGAATCAGCCCGACCTTGTTGGCCCATTTGGTGAAGAGACGAATCGACACAGCCCGCCGAGATAAGGAGGTACGCGCTCCTCCCTTGACCTGCATCGTGGCCAACCACGATCGAATATGAGAAAGATCCAGTTTCGAAATGTCAGAAACGCCCAATGCCTGCAAATGCTTTACAAGGCTCTCTAAGTCTCCGAGGTAAGCGCGAATGCTATGAATAGAGAGATCTCGCTCACTCCGAAGATGACCCTCAAAAGTGGCACTCACTTCATCGAAATCCGCGGTCTTCACGCCTCAAGATTACTGTGGGCTCCCCTTTTTATATCTAACGCACCTAAACTCCATATAACGAATACCAAGAGGGGAAGAATCCCCAGAGGAGCCGAATGAGCCGCAATCTCCTGGTACGTATGTGCGTGGTTGTCACCTTGGCGCTTGGACTCAATTACATCCTTTGGAGATGGTTCTTCTCCCTCAATTGGCATGCGTGGTGGATTGCAGTACCCCTTGTTTGTGCGGAGACGTACAACTTTATCGATGTCTTCTTTTTCGGATTCACGGTGTGGCGGGCAGATGGAAAGCCGGTGATCCATGTGCCAGCAGATGGCCTCACGGTGGACGTATTTATTACAACCTTCAACGAGCCGATCGATCTTGTGATTGCTACCGCGATGGCCGCTCAGAAAATACGTTACCCGCACAAGACGTGGATCTTGGATGACGGCGCCCGCGATGAAATGCGCCATGCTGCCGAAAGCATCGGAGTCGGATATGTAAAACGGGGCCCTAATTGGGAGAATCGCCCACTCCATGCGAAAGCCGGTAATCTCAATAACGCCTTAATGTCGACCAGCGGCGAGTTCATGTTGATTCTGGACGCCGATCAGGTTCCATATCCAGAAATTCTCGACCACACCCTTGGGTACTTTGAAGATCCTAAGATTGCCTTGGTGCAGACGCCACAATGGTTTGGCAACGTTTCTACCTATGATCCCCTTGGAAGCCAAGCTCCTCTCTTCTACGGTCCAATCCAGCAGGGCAAGAATGCCTGGAACGCCGCCTTCTTCTGCGGATCAAATGCAGTCTTGCGGCGAGAGGCTTTAATGCAACTCGGAATCTCCCAATATGTAAAGGAGATTGAGATTGCAGTGAGGCAAGCCCTTCGGAGTGCTGATCGAATTCTTGCGCGTACTCAACGCTCGTCAATATCGGACATCCCGGAAGTCCAATATTCTTTAAAGAATGTTGGACAAGCGATCGCAGAGACGCGTTTAGCAATCGGCAGCGGGGCGACCATTGCCGACGCCACGTACGCACTGCAACGTCGAATCACAGAGGTCTCTAAGAGGTTAGTCAAATCTCACTTGCAAGTGATGGCAGATGACCTAGAAATCATTGGTCAGATCCATTCGCAGACAGATGAAGATTGGGATGTGATTCTAGACGTCGAAAAAACCACTGACCTTCTCTCGTCTCGCGACTTAACACCGCTGGGTGCTCTGGAAGCGGTCTCACAGTTGCTTCGATCGCTAGATGTTGATCGCTCTGACGAAGCCCAACCATTGATGCCCCTGGCAACGGTCTCCGTTACGGAAGACATGGCAACGTCCATGAGACTTCATGCAATGGGATGGAAGAGCCTGTATCACCACGAAACGTTGGCCATTGGTCTTGCCCCTGACGATCTAAGCAGCATGCTCAAACAACGACTTCGCTGGGCGCAGGGCACCATGCAGGTCATGTTGCGCGAAAACCCGCTGGTGCAGAAAGGGCTTTCGATAGCTCAAAAGCTCCTCTATTTCGCAACCATGTGGAGTTACCTAAGCGGCTTCGCGGCGATCGTCTACTTTGTTGCTCCAGTCGTGTATCTCTGCTTTGGCATCTTGCCCGTCAAGTCTATTTCCGCAACGTATTTCTACCATTTCATCCCATTTATGATTGCTAACCAATTGCTTTTCTTTGTCGTCAGCAAGGGGATTTCCACGTGGCGGGGTCAGCAATATAGTTTGGCTCTATTCCCGATTTGGTTGAAAGCGGTCACCAGTGCCGTGGCCAATGTTTACTTTGATCGACCACTTGGTTTTGTGGTTACCCCTAAAACTCGACAAGCAGGGAATCGCCAATGGCGACTTATTAAGTACCAAATAGTCGTTTCCGTCATTCTGCTCATCGCCGCAGTCATAGGTATCACGCGTCTGGCGCAGGGTTTAGGCGAGCCGATAGGCACCGGCGTAAATGTCGCGTGGGTTCTATGGGACCTGGCGCTTATGGGTATTTTGTTAAGAGCGGTACGATTTCGTGGCGTACAACCTGAGGGGAAATAAAAATGGATATTCACTCGAAACTCCTCGGCGGAGGGGTTGCAGTACTAAAACTTGAAGGCAAATTGAACATGGTCTCAGCACCGCACCTGCGACAGGAAGTTCACTCCGCCGTTGCCGCCGGAAACTCCAAAGTGGTAATTGATCTTTCCGCCGTCGATTTCATAGATTCCTCCGGTCTTGGTGCATTGATTAATGGCTTGAAGAGCACTCGGCAAGCCGGTGGAGATCTTCGAATCGCCGGACCAACGGAACAGGTGCGCCTTGTTCTGGAGTTGACCAACATGGATCGCGTACTCAACGCATACGAAACCGCAGAAACAGCCTTCAGTGAATGAAATGACTACATATCAAAGGAATCTTACGGCGCCCCCCGAAGATGTGGACTCGGTCCACGATTTTCTTCAAACAATATGGACTGAGAATCCAGAAATACCCGCAAAAGAAAAGATCAGAATTGAAACCGCCATTATTGAACTCGCAGCCAATATCATCTTGTACTCTGAAACAACAGCTGGGGTTATTTTTAACATTACTGTCAGCACATCAAAAGATAATCTAGAGGCCAGTATTTCTGACAATGGCGAGCTTTTTAGCCTCGAGTTAGATTCTCACATTATGCCCGAGGATTACGCCGAATCTGGCCGTGGAATTCCAATGGTGAAATCATTAGTTGATAAATTTGAATTCGATTCATCAGATGGCAGAAATACCTGGCGCATCTGGAAGGAGTTTCGCTCATGAGTCAGGTGACCTCGCTGGAAAAGGAGGCGAAGCGTCAGGCAGCCCTTAACGACCTCCACATTCTTGATACTCCGCCTGAGGAGAGATTTGATCGGATCACTCGATTGGCCCAACAACTCTTTGGCGTCGAAACCGCCGCAATTTCCCTGATTGATCAAGATAGGCAATGGTTCAAATCCAAAATCGGCACCGATCTTACAGAAGGCAAGCGCAGCGATGCTTTCTGTGACTTCACAATTCGCAGACCCGAAATTTTCGACGTGCCAGACGCAACTAAAGACGAACAGTTTGCCAGCAATCCATTGGTTTTAGGCGACCCCAATATTCGCTTCTATGCGGGGTATCCCTTAACAACACCCAGTGGGGATCGAATTGGCGCATTGTGCATCTTTGATCCTAAACCGAGGTCCATTACGAGCGAGGAAAAGGAAATCTTGATGGATCTCGCGTTATGGGTCCAGAAGGAGATGATGATTGATGCGGAGCTGGATAGGGCGGCAGAGGTGCAACGTGGGCTTCTCCCAAAGCACCGCGCCGTTCTCCGCGGCTACGAAGTAGCGGGCGGTTGTGCAAGTGCCCGCGCGGTCGGCGGAGATTTTTATGATTGGTACAACGTCGATGAAGGCGAGGCCTTCACTCTCGTCGATGTGATGGGAAAAGGAATGGCAGCCGCGATAATTGCAGCGACTGTCCGTGCCGTTTTGCGCGCGGGCTCTAAAAGTGGTGATCTGGTAAGAGCCGTTGAAGTGGCGGCGATAACGCTAGATTCTGATCTCAATAGCGTAGGCAGCTTCGCTACGCTTTTCCATGCTCGACTCAACACCAATTCGGGAGAGGTTCGCTACGTAGACGCCGGTCACGGACTCGCGTTTGTGCTCTGTGATGACGGCACGACCACTCGTTTGAGGTCGGAGAACCCGCCGTTAGGTGCTGGAATTGACACAGTGTGGCAAGAGCAAAGTTTCACGATGGAGCCAGGAGACACTTTGGTTGCAATAAGTGACGGCGTCTTGGATTTATTTGAAGGAACCATCGACAGCCTAAACGTCGTTGAAAACGCAGTGAGAAACGCAACAAGCGCTCACGCAGTAGTCGATGGACTTCTCAAATTAGCAGGGGATAACGCACCCGACGACGTAACTATCTTGGTTGTCCATCGAATGAAGACGACGGCGACTTTCGAGATCTAGCTTGGAACTCGTCCCAACCTAAGCAGTCCGAATGTAACTGCATCTTCCAAGGCCATCGCCGACGCTGCGATCACGTTCTCGTGCACGCCGACGGTGTCCCATTCGCCCTTTCCATCGCTGGTCTCAA
>JANXZB010000070.1 GCA_025355765.1 Actinomycetes bacterium | reverse complement strand
GGCGGTTTTGGTGGGGGATTCCCTGGTGGTTTTGCCGGCAGAAACCGAAATGGAGCCTCGGGGACCACAGGTACATCTGGGACCTTGAGTGACGGGTTTGCTCCGAACGGGACCGGGACCGCCACGGCTATCTCCACCGATGTGGCCGGTACGGTCGTCTCGGTTACAGCGAAAACGGTGGTCATCCAGACCCTGTCCGGGGAGAAGCAGAGCTTCCCTTTGCTGACCAATACGCGCGTGCGTGTGAGCACGGCAGGGGCCTTGGCAGGGGTTAAGGCGGGCGATATTGTCACCATCAAGCCAGATGCATCCAGTGCCGCCAAGACGATCACCGTGGTCAAGTGAGGGCTAGCCCCGACACGCCGATGAAGGAAATCACAGGCTCAATTCCGGCAAACTCTCAATAAATCCTTTATGGTTCCTACTAGATGTAGGGGTCCAGGCGCGATATAGTTCCATAAGTAGTGGTTTTCAGACCGCACTCAGGGATTATTCAGTAAGTCGCTTTACACCCCGAAGGACCTAGAGGAAGGAAGACACGCCGCATGATCTGTCCATTTTGCCGACATGATGATTCTCGTGTCGTTGATTCTCGTCCCGCAGAGGATGGAACCCAGATCCGTCGCCGTCGCGAGTGCCCCGAGTGTGGCGCCCGATTTTCGACCCAGGAGACCGCCCTTCTCAACATTGTCAAGCGCAGCGGAGCCACCGAGCCCTTTAGCCGCGAGAAGGTTATCGCCGGTGTCAGAAAGGCTTGCCAAGGTAGGCCGGTGAGCAACGACGACCTTGCCCTTCTGGCCCAACGAGTCGAGGAGACCTTGCGTCTGACCGGACAAGCAGAGATTGAAGCTCAGGAAGTGGGCATGGCAATTCTTGCTCCCCTTCGACAACTCGATGAAGTGGCCTACCTGCGATACGCATCGGTTTACCGTAACTTTAATTCCCTTGAAGATTTCGAAGGAGAGATCGCGTTACTGCGAGCAGTTCCTTCCCAAAGTACTTCCCCAAGTACTACCCGTTCAAAAAATTAAGACGTACTACTAAAGAAATCTGGAGAACTACATATGTCAGACACGGTCATCAACCGACCAGGTAAGTCCACCGCTAAGTCAAGCAAGGGGCTAGTACTTGAACGCATTTACACCACATCAGGTGTTCACCCCTATGACGAAGTGACCTGGGAGCGCCGAGATATCGTCCAGACGAACTGGCGAACCGGCGAGGCCGTTTTCGAACAGCGTGGTGTTGAGTATCCAGACTTCTGGTCGGTTAACGCATCCACCATTGTCACCACAAAGTATTTCCGTGGCGCAGTTGGAGCCGAGAACCGCGAGTGGTCGCTGAAGAATGTTATTGATCGCGTCGTCCTGACATACACAAAGGCCGGCAAAGAGAATGGCTACTTTGCAGCAGAGGCTGATGCCGAAGTATTCGAGCACGAACTCACCTATATGCTTTTACACCAGGTATTTTCGTTCAACTCGCCAGTGTGGTTCAACGTGGGCACGGCCTCTCCACAGCAAGTAAGCGCCTGCTTCATTTTGTCAGTTGATGACACTATGGATTCGATCCTGAACTGGTATCGCGAAGAAGGCATGATTTTCAAGGGTGGATCAGGCGCTGGCTTGAACTTGTCACGCATCCGCTCATCCAAAGAATTGTTGAAATCAGGCGGAACCGCATCTGGTCCTGTCTCATTCATGCGCGGAGCTGATGCATCCGCTGGCACCATCAAGAGCGGCGGGGCAACTCGTCGCGCGGCCAAGATGGTCGTGCTGGATATCGATCATCCAGATGTCGAAGAATTCATTGAGACGAAGGTTCGCGAAGAGGATAAGATCCGCGCCCTTCGCGATGCAGGTTTTGATATGGACTTGGGCGGCAAGGACATCATCTCTGTCCAGTACCAAAATGCCAACAACTCAGTTCGCGTTAGCGATAAGTTCATGCGCTCATACGAGAACGGCACTGAGTTCGGTCTGACCGCTCGTTCAACTGGTGAAGTCATCGACACAGTCGATGCTCGCGAATTGTTCCGCAAGATGGCAGAGGCCGCCTGGGCATGTGCCGATCCTGGAATTCAGTACGACGACACCATCAACGATTGGCACACCAACCCAGAGACCGGACGCATCAACGCATCCAACCCCTGCTCTGAGTACATGTCACTTGATAACTCCTCGTGCAACCTGGCATCCCTTAACTTGATGAAATTCCTCAAGTCCGATGGATCATTTGATGCCAAGACTTTCTCTCGCGCAGCCGAGATGATCATCACAGCGATGGATATCTCCATCTGCTTCGCTGATTTCCCAACTGAGGCGATCGGCGTGACAACTCGCGCATATCGCCAACTCGGAATCGGATACGCAAACCTTGGTGCACTCCTTATGGCATCTGGTCTTCCTTACGATTCTGATGGCGGACGCGCCCTTGCCGGTGCGATCACATCGTTGATGTCAGGAATTACCTACAAGCGATCTGCAGAACTTGCAGCAATCGTTGGACCCTATGAAGGCTTTGCTCGCAACGCAGATGCGCATGCTCGCGTCATGCACAAGCACGCTTCGGCTTCGATTTCAGCCAAGTCCGTGACAACCCTGGATCGCGATGTTTGGACCGAGGCCAATAAGGCATGGGATATGAACAACAAGATTGGCGAGAAGAACGGCTGGCGCAACGCCCAGATCTCAGTCCTTGCCCCCACCGGAACCATTGGCTTGATGATGGACTGCGACACCACCGGCATTGAGCCTGACTTCTCACTGGTTAAGTTCAAGAAGCTCGTCGGTGGCGGATCCATGCAGATCGTCAACCAGACCGTGCCAGCAGCCCTTCGCAAACTCGGCTACACCGAAGAGACAATTGAAGCTATCGTCGAATTCATCGCCACTCACGGCCATGTCATCGATGCACCTGGTCTAAGGCCAGAGCACTACGACGTTTTTGACTGTGCACTCGGTGCTCGCTCTATCGCGCCCATGGGCCACGTACGAATGATGGCTGCCTGCCAGCCATTCCTATCTGGTGCGATCTCAAAGACAGTCAACTTGCCAGAGGAGGCAACCGTTGCCGACGTCGAAGAGGTCTACTACTAAGGATGGAAGTTGGGCCTGAAGGACTTGGCC
>JANXZB010000063.1 GCA_025355765.1 Actinomycetes bacterium | reverse complement strand
TTGTTAACTCAACGCGAAACATGGCATTGGGTAGAGCTTCGGCAACGGTGCCCTCGATCTCGATAGCACCATCTTTCTTGGCCAAGCGATACCTTCTATTCTGTGAGCGGTGAGTTTTGAGCTTCTTACGAAGCGAAGGGTCATTCTAAAGCCAGGCGTGGCTATAAGGGAAATCGGCCTCAAATAAGGAGATCTGAGACCTCGATTCTCAGTGATTTAAGTCTCTCCAGGCCTCCATCGATGGCGGTGAGGACAAAAGGCTTTCCATCTGGGGCTATGCAATAAGTATTCTCGAAATGGGCTCCATGGGACTTGTCGTTGGAGACCACGGTCCAGTCATCCTCCAGAACGTGTGTCTTATGGGTGCCGCGGGTGATCATGGGCTCGATGGCCAGGGCCATTCCAGGCACGATCTCCGGTCCAAAGCCGGCTTTGCCAAAGTTGATGACGTGGGGCTCCATGTGCATTTCGGTACCGATTCCGTGCCCACCGTACTCCTGCAAGATTCCGTACTTTCCCTGAGATTTCACGTACTGCTCGATTGCATGTCCGATATTTGAAAGACGGGCACCCGATGCGCCAGCCGCGATCCCCCGCCACATGGACTCTTCGCAGACGTCGAGTAATTTCTGGTCGGCTAGATCCACCGTTCCGGCAATGACTGAGATGGCCGCATCTCCATGCCAACCATCAATGATCGCCCCGCAATCAAGGGAGACAATGTCTCCGTCTTCAATGACTCGATCCCTCGGAATTCCGTGGACGATTTCATCGTTGAGGGAGACGCATATTGTGCCCTTAAAACCGTGGTACCCGTTGAAATTCGAGGTGCCGCCGCCGCGTTTGATATTGGCAGCGGCGATTGCATCGAGTGCGTCCGTGCGCATTCCAACCTTGACAGAGGAGCGGAGCAGTTCAAGGGTCTGGCCGACCAATAGACCGGCACGGCGCATCACCTTGAGCTCTTCCAATGTCTTAATCTGAATTGCCATATGCAGACCTACTGAACGCGGCTTAGGGCCGAGATCGCGCGGTCGGTGATATCCGATACCGAACCAACGGCGCTCATTGTTATGAGCAAGCCTTCTGTTCTATAGAAGGCAATGATTGGAGCTGTCTGTTCTTGGTAGACCTCAAGGCGTCGGGTAATAACTTCTTCTTTGTCATCATCGCGCTGATAGAGCTCGCCCTGACAGATATCGCAAATGTTTGGATTGGCAGGCTTCTCAAACTCAAGGTGCCAGACCTTGCCGCAATTGCGGCAGACGCGTCGACCAGAAAGTCGTAGAACGATCTCAGCCGTATCGACAGCGAGTTCGAGAACTGCATCAAGAGGGGTCTTCTTATCTGCCAAAATCGCACGGAGCACTTCAGCCTGTGCGACGTTGCGTGGAAAACCATCTAGTAAGAAACCATTAGCCAGATCATCTTTGGTGAGGCGATCGCGAACCATCTCATTGGTAACAGAGTCCGGAACCAATTCGCCGCGATCCATGTAACCCTTGGCTTCGATACCAAGAGGTGTACCGTCCTTGAGATTGGCACGGAAAATATCTCCCGTGGAGATATGCGGAATCGCGAAGTGCAATGACAGGAATTGTGCTTGAGTTCCTTTGCCTGCACCTGGTGGACCTACCAGGACCAGGCGCATTAGCGCAGGAATCCCTCGTACGAACGCTGCTGCAACTGGCTCTCAATCTGCTTTGCAGTATCAAGTCCAACACCGACGACGATCAGAATCGCAGTTCCACCAAATGGGAAGTTCTGCGTTGCGCCGAAGAGAATAAGAGCAAGAATTGGAATGATTGCGACAAAGGCCAGATACAAGGATCCTGGTGCGGTAATGCGCGATAGAACGTAGGACAGGTACTCAGAAGTCGGACGACCTGCACGAATTCCAGGAACGAATCCACCGTACTTCTTCATGTTATCGGCAACTTCATCGGGGTTGAAAGTGATCGCAACGTAAAAGTAGGTGAAGAAAATAATCAATACGGCATAGGTGAGAATATAGATCGGGTGATCGCCCTTGACGAAGTTACGGCTTACCCACACTGCCCATGCTGCTCTGCTTCCCGTGAAGTTCACAATCAGCGACGGGATATAAAGCAGGGACGAGGCGAAAATAACTGGGATAACGCCGGCCTGGTTGACCTTGATCGGGATATAGGTGCTTGTTCCACCGTAGCTCTGGCGGCCTACTTGTCGCTTTGCATACTGGACCGGGATACGTCGCTGGGCTTGCTCGACGAATACAACAGCAGCTACAACCAACATTCCAACTGCAAGAACGAAAGCGAAAGCGAAAATACCCTTTTGAAGCTTGATGCTCCAGAGATTTCCAGGGAATCCTGCTGCAATCGACGTGAAGATCAGGATCGACATACCGTTGCCGACGCCACGATCGGTGATCAATTCGCCAAGCCACATGATTACTGATGTTCCGGCGGTCATAACAAAGATCATGGTGACAATGCGCTGCCATGAGGTGTCAGGAATGATTGGAGTGGCACAGCCCGAGATAAGGCGACCTGGGGTTCGAGCAACGGCGATCAAGCCGGTTGACTGCAAGATAGCAAGACCAACTGTGAGGTATCGGGTGTATTGGGTTAGCTTGGCGGTTCCTGACTGTCCTTCGTTCTTCAGAGCCTCAAAACGAGGGATGACAACAGTCAACAGCTGAATAATGATCGAGCTGGTGATGTATGGCATGATGCCCAGTGCAAAAACGGAGAGGTGCAAAAGTGCGCCACCACTGAATAGGTTGATCAGGCCGAAGAGGCCGCCAGATTGAACCTGCTTCAAGCACGACTGAACTGCCGAATATGAAACCCCTGGGGTTGGAACTACAGAACCAAAGCGGAAAAGAGCCATAATCGAGAGGGTGAAGAAGATCTTGCGACGCAGATCTGGGGTCCTGAAGGCCTTACCAAATGCTGATAGCACTGATCTTCTCCCACTCTCTCAATACAAAATAAGTAATTGCTTACAAGGCTTTGATCGAACCGCCAGCGGCTTCAATCTTCTCAGAGGCTGAGGAGGAGAAAGCGTGGGCGTAGACATTGACCTTAACTTCGATTTCGCCATTTCCTAGGATCTTGACGGGTTGGCCCTTACGTGCGGCGCCCTTCTTGACCAAATCCTCAACGGTGACACTGCCACCCTTGGGATACAAGGCATTGATGGTTGCAACATTGACTGCCTGGTACACGATAGTCGCTGGATTCTTGAAACCGCGCAACTTAGGCAGACGCATGACGAGGGGCAGCTGACCGCCCTCAAATCCTGCGCGGACCTGGTTACGGGCTCGGGTTCCCTTGCCACCACGGCCGGCTGTCTTTCCCTTTGATGCTTCTCCGCGACCTTTACGAGTCTTTACGGTTTTAGCACCAGGGGCTGGACGAAGATGATGAACTTTGAGTGTCATCCTTATTCAACCTCCTCAACCTTGATCAAATGGCGAACGGCATGAACCATGCCACGAATTTCTGGGCGATCTTCTTTTACAACGACGTCATTGATGCGCTTCAAACCAAGAGATCGCAGTGTGTCGCGAATTTCTGGCTTGCTGCCCACCTTTGAGCGGAGCTGTGTAACTTTCAAACGAGGCATTAGGCACCTACCGTGATCTGTGAAGCGCGGATGAGTGCTGCTGGTGCAACATCTTCAAGTGGACGACCGCGACGTGCAGCAATTGCTGCAGGACTTTCGAGCATCTTCAATGCAGCAACGGTGGCGTGAACCATGTTGATTGCGTTGTTAGAACCCAAAGATTTGGTAAGTACGTCAGAAATTCCAGCGCACTCAAGTACGGCACGAACTGGGCCACCAGCGATAACACCGGTACCAGGACTTGCTGGGCGAAGAAGAACTACGCCTGCTGCGGCTTCACCTTGGACTTGGTGAGGAATCGTGCCTTGGATGCGAGGAACCTTGAAGAAGGACTTCTTGGCTTCTTCGACGGCCTTTGCAATTGCTTGTGGAACTTCCTTGGACTTTCCGTAGCCGATTCCAACTTGGCCATTGCCATCGCCAACGACAACCAGAGCGGTAAAGGAGAAACGACGTCCGCCTTTTACAACCTTGGATACGCGGTTGATGAAGACAACGCGCTCAATGAATGGGCTCTTCTCTTGTCCACGGTCATCGCGACGTTCACGACGCTCGCGGCGATCGTTGCCCTTTGGGGCTTCTCCGTGGGTTTGAGTTGGATTAACGGCCATTAGAAGTCCAATCCGTTCTCTCGTGCGCTATCAGCAACTGCTGCTATGCGACCGTGGTACTTGTTTCCTGCGCGATCAAAGACAACGGACGTAATTCCGGCGGCCTTGGCACGCGTTGCGATCAAAGCGCCAACTTGATGAGACTTTGCAGTCTTGTCTCCAGTTGCAACACGTAGATCGGCTTCCATCGTGGAGGCAGATGCGATCGTGTGGCCGGTGGTGTCATCAATTACCTGAACAAACAAGTGTCGAGATGAGCGAGAAACAACTAGACGTGGTCTTGTAGAAGTTCCGGAGACCTTCTTGCGGACGCGGAAAGCGCGACGGGCGCGGGCATTTGTTGCCGAACCCTTGACGACCTTTACACCAATAGCCATTACTTCTTACCTGTCTTTCCTTGCTTGCGGCGAACAACTTCGCCTGAGAGACGCAAGCCCTTGCCCTTATAAGGATCGGCCTTACGTAGTTTCTTGATCTTGGCTGCAACTTCGCCAACTAACTGCTTATCAATGCCTGAGATTGAAAACTTAGTTGGTGATTCAACCTTGAAAGTGATGCCTTCTGGCGCCGGGAATGGGACTGGGTGGCTGTAACCAAGGGCGAATTCAAGATCCTTGCCCTTTTCAACAACACGGTAACCAACACCGACGATTTCGATCGTCTTGGAGTAACCATTGGTTACGCCCTCGATCATGTTTGCAACGAGTGTGCGGGACAGGCCGTGAAGTGAACGGCTCAGTCGCTCGTCATCTGGTCGAGCAACGGTGATAACACCCTCGCCCTGTGAAACCTTGATTGGCTCGGCAACAACGAGTGAAAGTGAACCTTTAGGTCCCTTTACCGCGACGTCTTGGCCAGTGATTGAAACTTCGACTCCTGCTGGCAGGGCGATTGGCATACGACCGATACGTGACATATCAATTACCACACATAGGCGAGAACTTCTCCGCCTACGCCCTGTTTGTTGGCTTGCTTATCAGTAAGCAGACCGGATGAAGTTGAGATGATGGCAACGCCTAGACCGCCAAGAACTTTTGGCAGTGCACTGGACTTTGCGTAAACGCGAAGTCCTGGCTTGCTAACGCGGCGAAGTCCAGCAATCGAACGCTCTCGGTTAGGGCCGAACTTCAAGTCTAGGACGAGTGTCTTGCCGACGCCGTTTGCATTGGCATCAACGCGGAAACCGCCGATAAAACCCTCCTGCTGAAGAATTGTTGCGATACGCGTCTTTACCGACGAAGACGGCATGGAAACCGAATCGTGGTAAGCAGAGTTCGCGTTACGCAGACGTGTAAGCATGTCTGCGATCGGATCTGTCATTGTCATACGTGGCCTGTGGCCTTTCTCGAACCGGTTTCCTCACGGAGTGCGAGGACCTTTTTCGTAGGTGGGTTTACCAGCTTGCTTTTGTGATACCTGGAAGTTCGCCAGCATGTGCCATCTCTCGGAAGCAGATGCGGCAAATCCCAAACTTTTGGTAGACAGCGTGCGGACGACCGCAGCGCTGGCAACGTGTGTAGCCGCGAACCTTGAACTTTGGCTTACGGGCAGCTTTTACCTTCAGCGATGTCTTAGCCATTAGTTCTCCCTAAAAGGAAAGCCGAGCGCCTTAAGCAGTGCGCGACCTTCTTCGTCGTTCTTCGCGGTAGTAACAAAGGTGATATCCATACCGCGCGGACGATCAACTTTGTCTTGTTGAATCTCAGGGAACACAACTTGCTCGGTGAGACCAAAGGTGTAGTTGCCATTGCCGTCGAACTGCTTCTGTGAAAGCCCGCGGAAGTCGCGGATGCGAGGCAAAGAGATCGAAAGAAGACGATCTGCGAACTCCCACATGCGATCTCCGCGCAGAGTCACGTGTGCACCAATTGGCATGTTCTCACGCAACTTGAACTGCGCGATGGACTTGCGTGACTTGGTGACCTGAGGCTTCTGGCCGGTGATCGTCGTGAGATCGCGGATTGCACCTTCGATCAATTTGGCATCACGTGCTGCTTCACCGACACCCATGTTGACCACGATCTTGGTCAGGGTTGGGATCTGCATGACGTTCTTGTAGCCAAACTGAGTCTTCAGTGCTGGGGCGATCTCGCTGCGATAGCGTCCCTTGAGACGTGCTACTTCAGTGGTCGACATCAGATGTCCTTTCCGGTGCGACGGGAAATTCGCACGTTCTTTCCATTTTCGTCTTTGCGAGCACCAAGGCGAGTGGCCTTGCCGTCCTCATCCACGATCATGACGTTTGATATTGCGATTGAAGCCTCGACGTGCATGATGCCGCCAACCTTGACTCCGCGGTCACCAGTGGATTCACGGGTATGGCGGGTAACGCGATTGACGCCTTCAACGAGAATGCGACGATCGGTTAGGTCGAGCACCTTGCCGGTGACGCCCTTATCTTTTCCAGCGATAACCAGAACGGTGTCGCCTTTCTTAATCTTTGCCATGTTTAGAGCACCTCCGGTGCGAGCGAGATGATCTTCATGAAGCGCTTGTCGCGGAGTTCGCGAGCAACCGGTCCGAAGATACGTGTGCCGCGTGGTTCGCCATCTGCTTTAAGGATGACTGCAGCATTTTCATCAAATTTGATGTAGGAACCATCTGGACGGCGGCGCTCCTTTACGGTGCGAACGATGACGGCCTTGACGACCTCACCCTTCTTCACTTGACCGCCAGGAATTGCATCCTTGACGGTACAGACAATGATGTCTCCAATACCGGCATAGCGTCGTTTGGAGCCACCGAGAACACGGATACAGAGAAGCTCTTTTGCTCCTGTGTTATCCGCAACGCGTAGGCGGGACTCTTGCTGAATCATTTTCTATGCCCCCTACTTGGCCTTCTCGATGATCTCGACTACACGCCAACGCTTGGTTGCCGAGATTGGTCGAGTCTCCATGATGCGTACACGGTCGCCTACGCCTGCGGCATTTGCCTCGTCGTGGGCCTTGAACTTGCGGGAACGACTCATAACCTTGCTGTATAGCCCGTGCTTTACGCGGTCCATAACTTCAACTGTTACCGTCTTATCCATCTTGTCGCTAACAACAATTCCCTCACGGGTCTTGCGGAAACCGCGATCTTCGGAAGATGCGCCATTTAGCGTCATGCAGCACCTCCGATTCCTAGTTCACGTTCACGAATAATTGTGTAGATACGAGCGATCTCCTTGCGAACTGCAGCGAGTCGTCCGTGGCTTTCGTTCTGACCAGTAGCCACCTGGAAACGAAGGTTGAATAGTTCTTCCTTTGACTCCTTGAGCTTTACGTTCAGTTCGTCAGCTGGCAATGCGCGAAGCTCCTCATTATTTGTAGTAGCCATTACGCCTCCTCACGTTTCACAACACGGCACTTCATTGGAAGTTTGTGAATGGCAAGACGCATTGCTTCTTGAGCAATCGCATCAGTCACACCGGAGATTTCGAACATCACGCGGCCTGGCTTTACGTTTGCAATCCACCACTCAGGTGAGCCCTTACCCGAACCCATGCGAGTTTCGGCTGGCTTCTTGGTAATCGGACGATCTGGATAAATGTTGATCCAAACTTTTCCACCACGCTTGATATAACGCGTCATTGCAATACGCGCTGCTTCAATCTGTCGGTTAGTGACATACGCCGGCTCTAGAGCTTGAATACCGAAGTCACCAAAGGAAACGGCTGTGCCGCCCTTTGATGCACCACTCCGTGAAGGGTGGTGCTGCTTACGGTGCTTCACACGACGAGGAATTAACATTTATGCACCAGTCCCTTCGGTTTCAACAGGGGCTGTAGGTGTTTCGACCACAGGAGCCACCGGAGTTTCAACCACAGCAGTTGCCTGACGAGGCGTTCCAGCAGTCGAGGTAACTTCACCACGCTGTGCGCGAGGAGCAGATGGACGACGAGGACGATCAGCCTTTGGTGCACGAGCAGCGGCAAGTGCTGCTGCCTCACGCTCTGCACGAGAATGGATGACCTCACCCTTGTAGATCCAGACCTTCACACCAAGGCGGCCAAAGGTGGTCGCTGCTTCGTGGAAGCCGTAATCAATGTCAGCACGCAAGGTATGCAATGGAACGCGTCCCTCGCGATAGAACTCAGAGCGAGACATTTCTGCTCCACCAAGACGGCCACCGCACTGGACTCGGATGCCCTTGGCGCCCGACTTCATAGCGGTCTGCATCGCTTTACGCATTGCGCGACGGAATGAAACACGAGCAGCTAGCTGCTCGGCGATTCCCTGTGCAACGAGTTGAGCATCAATCTCAGGGTTCTTTACTTCGAGAATGTTGAGCTGAACCTGCTTGCCCGTGAGCTTCTCGAGCTCTAGGCGAAGCTTGTCTGCTTCCATTCCGCGACGGCCGATGACGATTCCGGGGCGTGCAGTGTGCAAGTCGATCCGGACGCGATCGCGTGTGCGCTCGATTTCAATCTTCGAGACACCTGCGCGCTCCATGCCCTTGCTCATCATGCGACGGATTTCGACATCCTCTTTCACATAATCCTTGTACAACTTGTCTGCATACCAACGAGACTTAAACTCAGTAGTAATTCCAAGACGGAAGCCGTAGGGGTTTACTTTTTGACCCATTACTTTTTCGCTCCTTTCTTCGGTGCTGACCGCAAGTCAGAAACAGAGATGGTGATGTGGCTTGTGCGCTTAAGAATTCTGAATCCTCGGCCCTGCGCACGTGGACGGAAGCGCTTCATTGTGGCGCCTTCATCGACGGTTGCTTCGATGACCCAGAGTTCGGATGCATCGCGGATAGCCGGGTTCTTCTGCTTGGCATTTGCTACCGCAGAATTAAGAAGTGTGTAGATGTCCTGGCCTGCAGCCTGAGGCGCAAACTTAAGGACAGCAAGGGCTTGGTCGGCCTTCATGCCGCGAACCAAGTTGATGACACGACGAGCCTTCTGCGGCGTGTGGCGGATATCGCGCAAAACTGCACGAGCCACTGTCGCTTCAACTGCATCTTCTTTTGTCTTAGCCACGTGTGGCCCTCCGATCATCCTTTACGTGACCTCGGAAGGTACGTGTTGGTGAAAATTCGCCCAGCTTGTGGCCGACCATTGCATCTGTTACGAAAACAGGAATGTGCTTGCGGCCATCGTGTACTGCGATCGTGTGACCGATCATCGACGGTGTAATCATCGAGCGGCGTGACCAAGTCTTGATCACGTTCTTGGTGTTATTTGCGTTCTGCGCATCTACCTTCTTGGTGAGATGGCCGTCCACAAATGGACCCTTTTTCAAACTACGTGGCATGAGGGCTCCTACCGCTTCTTATTCGATTTACGACGACGGACAATCATTGAATCGCTTGCCTTCTTTTTACGGGTACGGCCTTCAGGCTTACCCCAAGGTGTAACTGGGTGACGTCCACCGGAGGTCTTACCTTCACCACCACCGTGTGGGTGGTCAACCGGGTTCATAACAACACCACGGACTGTTGGGCGAATACCCAACCAGCGCATACGACCGGCCTTACCGTAGTTGATGTTGGATTGCTCGGCGTTGCCGACCTCGCCAACAGTTGCACGGCAACGAACATCTACGTTGCGGATTTCACCAGAAGGCATACGAAGCTGCGCATGCGCACCTTCTTTTGCAACCAACTGAACACTTGCACCAGCAGAACGAGCAATCTTTGCTCCTCCACCCGGGCGAAGTTCAATGGCGTGAATGACGGTACCTACGGGAATGTTGCGAAGTGGCAAGTTATTGCCCGGCTTGATATCAGCTTTAGGACCATTCTCAACCATGTCGCCCTGTGACAACTTGTTTGGCGCGATGATGTAGCGCTTCTCGCCGTCTGCGTAGTGAAGCAGGGCGATACGTGCTGTGCGGTTTGGGTCGTACTCGATGTGAGCGACCTTTGCTGGCACACCATCTTTGTCATTGCGAACAAAGTCGATGAGGCGGTAAGCACGCTTGTGCCCTCCACCTTGGTGGCGAACCGTGATTCGACCAGATGAGTTACGGCCACCCTTGGAGTGGATCGGACGCACAAGCGACTTCTCGGGTGTCGTGCGCGTGAGTTCAGCAAAATCTGGAACGCTTGCGCCGCGTTGACCCGGGGTCGTGGGCTTTAACTTACGAAGTGCCATTATCTTTCCCTTGTCCTGTTCCTGTAGTCCCGGTCTCCGTTAGGAAACTGGGCCTCCAAAGATGTCGATGCGGTCGCCGGCTGCTACTTGCACGATTGCTCGCTTGGTGTCCTTGCGCTTTCCATCACCAAAACGCGTGCGCTTGTTCTTGCCTTGACGGTTCATCGTGTTAACACTGATGACCTTTACGCCGAACACTTTTTCGACCGCGATCTTAATCTGGGTCTTGTTGGCATCTGGTGCTACCAAGAACGTGTACTTGTTCTCATCTAGCAGCCCGTATGCCTTTTCAGAGACAACTGGAGCTAGTAAAACGTCGCGGTCGTTCATGCGGACACCTCGTTCATTTCTGCTGCGACTACTTCACTCTCAAAAGCAACGGCTGTGGTTGCCTTGCCCTTTGCAGGTCCGGTCAAGAAATCGTTGATTGCAGCCTCAGAGAAGATCACGTCATCACTTTTTAGGATGTCGTAAGCGTTCAGCTGATCTGGGACCAACAAGTGAAGGTCATCAGCGTTGCGAAGAGAGCGCCATGCGGCGTCTTCCTTGCGGGAGACAACAACCAGCAGGTTCTTGCGATCGCTGAACTGACGAACAGCGGCGATAGCGGCCTTGGTTGAAGGAGTCGAAGTCACTGAATCAAGAATGTGAATGCGATCGTTGCGTTGACGATCTGAAAGAACACCCTTGAGCGCAGCTGCAATCATTTTCTTAGGGGTTCGCTGATCGTACTTACGTGGGCGCACTGCGTGAGCGACACCGCCGCCGATCTGGTTTGGTGAACGGCTTGAACCCTGACGGGCGCGGCCTGTTCCCTTCTGCTTGAACGGCTTCTTACCACCACCGCTTACTTCGCCACGGTTCTTCGCCTTCTGAGTACCTTGGCGAGCCGCGGCTAGCTGAGCAGTTACTACTTGGTGGATCAAAGGAATGTTTGTCTGAGCGTCGAAGATTTCTGCTGGCAAATCTACGCTGCCAACTTTCTTTCCTTCGGCGTTCTTAATTTCGAGAGTGAGCGCCATGGTTATGCACCAACCTTTACTGCTTGGTAAACAACTTCAAAGACAGCTTTCTTTGCAGCTGAACGGATGAAAACGAGCGAGCCATCGGCTCCAGGAATCGCACCCTTGATAAGCAGCAGATTCTTCTCAGCATCAACTGAGTGGACTAGAAGGTTCTGGGTAGTAATGCGCTCTCCACCCATACGACCTGCCATACGCATTCCCTTGAATACACGACCTGGTGTTGAGCAAGCGCCAATCGAACCTGGCATACGGTGCTTGCGGTCTACACCGTGGGATGCGCCGATGCCCTTGAAGCCGTGACGCTTCATAACACCGGCAGTTCCCTTACCAATGCTTGTCGCGGTGGCGTCTACAAGCTCGCCTGCCTCGAAAACATCAGCGCCAATTTCTTGGCCGAGCGTGTAAGAGGACGCATTGGTCGTGCGCAACTCTGCAACAGAGCGACGTGGAGTCACTCCGGCCTTTGCGTAGTGACCAAGGAGTGGCTTTGAAATCTTCTTTGGGTCGATCGCGCCGTAGGCGATCTGAACAGCTGCGTAGCCGTCGTTTTCGAGGGTGCGTACCTGCGTAACAACGCAAGGGCCGGCTTCAACAACGGTGACTGGCACCATCTTGTTGTTGGCATCGAATACCTGTGTCATACCGAGCTTCTTGCCCAAGATTCCCTTGATGGCAGAGCCCTGCGATTGAGTTGTGATTGATCCGGTAGTTGTCATGGTTGTCTGATCCCTAGAGCTTGATCTCGATGTCAACGCCGGCAGGGAGATCGAGACGCATCAAGGAGTCAACCGTCTTAGGGGTTGGGTCGATGATGTCAATGAGGCGCTTATGTGTGCGCATCTCGAAATGTTCGCGGCTGTCCTTATATTTGTGAGGAGAGCGAATCACGCAGTACGTGTTCTTC
>JANXZB010000041.1 GCA_025355765.1 Actinomycetes bacterium | reverse complement strand
GTGAGCAAGTTTTCAATGAGTTCGCGCCCACGCAACTGCATCAGAGCACGCACGCCGTCGATCGAGGCAAGAGGTGCACCTGCTGGGGAAGTGGTGTGTGTGGACTCGAAGCCTTGCTCTAATCTGGCGTGGTCTAGCAAGTTTGTTCGTGCAACGGCAATCGCGGAGGCGCTATAGCCCGGCAATGCTTTATGAATGCTGGTCACGAAAGCGTCTGCGTTGAGTTGCATCGGGTGGGGCGGCAGGGATGGGTGAAAACCGAAATGTCCACCCCAGGCAGCATCAATCACAACGGGAATACCTTTTTTATGGGCCGCCGCGATCAGAGGAGGAAGATCTGAGAGGGTCCCGAGATATCCGGGTTCGGTGAGGATAAGAGCGATGGGATTTTCCAAGAGAGCATTTTCGACCTCCCACAAAGGAATCCCGATTGGCACCCCCGTGGCTTCATCGATCTCTGGAATCAGCCAGATCGGTTCCAGCCCGGCTAGCACGAGTGCAGTGAGCACTGATCTATGTGCAGTTCGCGAAATTGCCACTTTGTCGCCCGGTTGGCCGAGTGAAAAAATAATTGCCTGATTAGCGTGAGTCGAGCCGCCGGTGGAGAAGCGCAGCCAATCTGCTTCCCACAATTGGGCCGCAAGTCCCTCAGCATGTTCAAGCAAACCACGGGAAAGTTTGATTTCATCAAGCCCGCCATAAAGGGGCACGTCTTGGTCGACAACCTTTCCTAGGTCGATGTCCAGGAGTGTGGCCCGTTGTTTGTGTCCAGGAGTGGTGAAGGGTTGATTGCCATCATCGAGATAGGTAAGAAATGAATCCAGTAAAGGTGCGTTCGCGCGGAGACTTCTTACTTTCATTCGATGTTCACGACTCTGTTATATCTCAATTGCTGGGATATTTCTCGAGAATCCCCCTAAGTGCGGTGACGAACTTCAGCGAAGCATCGTGATCGCGCTGCCACACGTTGCGTCCGAAAATTAATCCGGTCGCACCCGCATCCATTGATTCGCGAGCTTTCTGCAACATGACATCATCGCCTGCCTTCTCCCCACCTGAGACCAGGACAAGAGTTCTGTTGGCAGATCGAACCACCCCGTCGATGGCTTCTTGGGACGTGAAATCTTTGTCGTACTCCTTCTTCACATTTGTACGAAGGTCTGGGTGTGGAAAGTTGACTTTTACGACGTCCGCGCCCAATTCACTTGCAACGCGGGCGGCGTAATCAACTGCATAAAAAGAACTGTTGCCGCCTTTTGCTTCGATAGCTTCGCCTCGAGGATAGGACCAGACGATAAGTGGCATTCCGAATTTCTTCGCATCAGCACGTATCTCGTGAAACTGCGCGAAGTCTAGGTCTTGTGCAGGGGAGCCGACGTAGAGGGTGTAGCCGACCGCGTCTGCTCCCAGTTGGACTGCCTCCTCGACGCTTGCATGCACGGTTGAAAGGGCGCGCGCATCTGATGGAATGTCAGTCTTCCCATTCAATTTGAGAATGAGGGGGAGTTCGCCGGCAAAATCCCAGAAGAATTTCTCGGCAAGACCGATCTGTATTGCGATTCCATTGAATCCGCCTTCAAGGGCCAGACGAATTATGTATTTTGGATCTGTAGAATTCGGGTTAGCGAAGAAATCACGCGGGCCATGCTCTAGTCCTTGGTCGTATGGGAGAAAGAGGGCCGTGCCGTTCTTCAATCCGAATTGATGCAATATTCTGTGCAGTCGAGCTTTCTTTCCTGTGCCAAGGCCTCGTTCGGATAAAGATAATCTCTCGATCATTTAACACCTCACAGAACTTGTGACTGATGCCACTTTTGTCAGCCTACGCCGATTTGGATACCTTTAAAATATCTAAGCGGGGCAAGTAATTTAAGTGATTATTGGGTTATTCTTGTCACTAGGGAGTTCAATGATGACTACACAAGACGTCGATCAGAAATCCGCACTGCAACAATATGGAGTTGATTTAACTCAGCGCGCACGGGACGGCAAGTTGGATCCCGTGATTGGCCGCGATAATGAAGTTAGGCGTGTTATTCAGGTTTTATCTAGGCGCACAAAAAATAATCCCGTGCTAATCGGGGAGCCAGGTACAGGCAAGACGGCCATTGTCGAAGGGCTCGCTCTTCGCATTGCGGCCAAGGATGTTCCAATCGGCTTGCGTGAGAAGCGCGTTGTCTCCCTTGATCTTGGTGCCTTGATCGCCGGGGCGAAGTACCGTGGCGAATTTGAAGAGCGGCTGAAGGCGGTACTGGACGAGATAGTCGCAAGCAGCGGGGAGATCATTACTTTTATTGATGAACTCCACACTGTGGTCGGAGCAGGCGGGATGGCAGGTGCGATGGACGCGGGCAATATGTTGAAGCCTTTACTCGCCCGCGGTGAGTTGCACATGATCGGTGCGACGACACTCAACGAATACCGCCAGTACATCGAAAAGGATGCAGCCCTGGAAAGACGCTTTCAGCAGGTGCTAGTCGGGGAGCCCACTATCGAGGAGGCGATCGCGATTCTGCGTGGACTCAGAGAAAAATACGAAGCGCATCACAAAGTGACAATCAGCGACGGTGCCCTGGTTGCCGCGGTGAAACTTTCAGATCGTTACATCACCCATAGGTTCCTGCCCGATAAAGCAATTGATCTGATGGATGAGGCAGGCTCGAGATTGCGGATGGAAATCGATTCATCTCCCGAGGAAATTGATCAACTCCAGCGGGCCGTGGATCGACTGCGAATGGAGGAGTTTGGTTTATCGAAAGAAAAGGACGCGGTATCCAAACAACGCTTAAGTGATGTTCGAGATGAGATTAAAACCAAGGATGTGGAATTGAAGACTTTGGCTGACAGATGGGCTGAAGAAAAAAATCTGTTGGATCGCATTGGCGCCCTTACGGAAGAACTAGACCATCTTCGAGGTGAAGCCGAGCGAGCTCAGATCGCGGGGGACCTGGAACGGGCCGCGCGACTAATGTACGGCCGCATGCGAGAGATCGAAGTCGATCTCAATGAAGCACGTATCAGGGCGAATAGTCGCGCCGCAATGGTTAAAGAAGAGGTAACCGAGGATGACATCGCCGAAGTCATTGCCGCGTGGACAAAGATTCCAGTCGGGCGCTTGCTTCAAGCCGATAGCGAACGGCTCCTCAATCTCGAGCATGAACTCTCCACTCGAGTTGTCGGGCAGGAAGTAGCTATTGTCTCGGTCTCCAATGCGATCAGACGGGCGCGAGCTGGAATATCCGATCCCAACCGCCCAACTGGAACCTTTCTATTCCTGGGTCCCACGGGTGTGGGAAAGACCGAGTTGGCCAAGGCCCTTGCAGATTTTCTCTTCGATGACGAACACGCCATGGTGAGAATAGATATGAGCGAGTACGGGGAGAAATTCTCCGTTTCCAGGCTGGTGGGCGCCCCTCCGGGATACGTGGGATATGAAGAGGGCGGGCAGCTCACCGAGGCGGTGCGTCGCCGTCCATATTCGGTTCTACTTCTAGATGAAGTGGAGAAGGCCCACGTAGAAGTCTTTGACCTTCTACTGCAGGTATTTGATGATGGACGCCTCACCGATGGGCAAGGCCGGACGGTGGACTTCACAAATACGATCATTGTGATGACCTCGAACCTGGGATCGCAATTCCTTATGGACACAACTTTGGATGAAAAATCCCGAAAAGCCGGGGTCATGGAGGCGGTTCACAGAGCCTTCAAGCCTGAGTTCCTCAATAGAATTGATGACATCTTGGTCTTCAATCCACTGAGTAGTAAAGAGATCGCCCTGATCATGACGTTGCTTATCGCCGATATGCAAAAGAGACTCTCTGATCGCCGCGTGGTTATTGACGTTGATAAGGGAGCCAAGAATTGGTTGGCTGCGCACGGCTATGACCCAGCCTTCGGTGCAAGGCCGATGCGACGATTGATTCAAAGGGAAATCGGGGATGCGTTAGCAACCAAATTGTTGAGTGGGGAAGTTCCAGATGGTTCCCGCGTTCGCTTCTCTGTCAAAAACGATGGAGCAGAAGAACTCGAACTTAGAATAGAAAAAGCGACATCTTAAGTTGAGAAAAAATTGGGATCAGAGGGCTCGCTACTTAAGAGCCCACCTCGGAGAGGGCACTACGAGATTTAGCCGCCATTTGTTGTTCCCAATCGGGATCACTTCCCTGGTTCTTTACTTTGAGTTGGGCATCATCGCAAAGTCGGGGCCCTTGCCAATCGATACACGTGTTGCTCTCTGGTTCAAGGCACATCGAACGCCGACGGAATTGCACTGGGCTCAAATCATTAGTGCATTGACAACGCCCATCATTATATTTTCCGTGATGGTGTTGCTACTTCTGTTTCTAAATTATTGGACTCGTTCGTGGTACCTGCGCGATTACGTGCCGCTTGCTCTTATGGTGACAGCGGCAGTCATTTCAACTATATCCAAACCGTTTTTTGGTCGAATCCGTCCAGAACCTGGCTTATCCACGCTTTATGATTTCGAACCAAGCTATCCCTCATCGCATGCAATTATGATCGCCGCTGCCGGAAGTGCGTTCATTTTAATGGCTGGGCGACATCAGTACATCTCCCTGAACTTGATGGGTTTTGCGACAATCTTCGTTGCGATTGTACGGCTTACCCTTGGCTTGCATTGGTTCACTGATCTCATCGGATCAGCCCTGCTCACCTTTGGATTGTTGGTCATCTTCTACTCCATCGATGATTGGCTATCAGAGAGGGAAAGTTCCAATTTATGAGAAATCGGATTCTTACCCTCTGCCTCCTTGTGGCATTGAGCATGGGTTCGAATCAGGCTTTTGGCGCCACTGCAAAGGCAGCCAGCGCATGCACCAAGGCGGGGCAGAAGTCGGGGTTCTTGATCTGCACAAAAATCAGCGGCAAGCTTAAGTGGAAAATCGTTATGAAAGCCCAGAGCATTAAGTATTCCGCGCCGACGCAGGCTACGGTGAGCGATGGTGCTGTGGCTTTCACCTTCTATGCCTCATCGAATTTGCCAGTATCGGTCTCATCACTGACACCAGATATCTGCACCTTGGGGAAATCCCAGATCCTCATTTCTGGCCAACCTGGTCTTTGTCAATTCTCGTTGAAACAGAACGGAAATGCCTACTATTTGCCAGCCAACCCGGCCGTGGGTCAGTTGAGCATTTATGGGATAAACATCATTGATTTTCGCTTGCCAGGGGCACTCTTGTTAAGTCAGGCAAGCTACCCAATTACCGCATCAAGCAGCTCAAACTTGGTGGTGACATTGGTAAGCGCCACGCCTTTAGTCTGCACGTTAAATCAGTTAACACTCGTACTACTCAAGGCGGGAACTTGCACTGTCACCGCCAACCAATCTGGCGAGGGATTCTTCCCGGCTGCAACTCCAGTTACCCAAAGTGTTGAAATTTCAACGGCGAGAGTCCTTGGAGATTTGCCTGACACAATTTCTGGATTTCAAATCAAACCGATTTACGTTGTTCCATCTGATGCCACCGACAACTCTTACGACACCAATGGGTATCTCTCCGGAATTCTTGATGAAGGAAACAATTACCTAAAGAACCAAATTGGTTATTCGGTCCCGATTGATAGCACTGCTACGGGTTATGACATCCAGTACTTGAAGTCGCAGTACTCGACCGAGTATTTGCGTACGCATGCGGAAACCAAGGATGCCTCAGCATCAGATGCTGCCGTACTAATGACCGAAATTAAGGCAATGGAGAATCCCGGAGAGAATCGCAAGGACTACATTTTCTTCTTAGAAGTTCCAGGATTTAATGCACAGTTTTGTGGCCTCGCTGCAACTCCAGGAATGATTGCCGTGGTTGCACTTCAGAATGTTTCTAATGCTGAGACTTGTGGGGGTACTTCGGAGACTCCTTTTGAGAACTACACTTCAAAAACATGGATTCACGAATTGATCCACAATTTTGGGGTCGATCACACGCCCAACAATTCCTGCGACCTCATGTACGGCGGCGGCTCGGCAGGACCGTGCACATCCCCCGAGGGGATTACGGTTGATAAAAGCAGGACGCGCTATGTCGGGACATCGTCGTCGCAGGGACCAAATATCCTCGGACTTCGTGTTTGGCAGGGTCATACTGAAGATGCTGGTCTTACTGCGGATTGTTTTGTAAAGCCTGTCACTCGCCTTGATGGAATCCTTTATGCTTACTGTCCCACAGGCACTCGGGCGATCGGAGAACTTGATAGATGCTGGCAAAGCGTTGACTCGGTCTCATTTGAGGAACTAATTGGCGGAGTGTGGGTATCGCAGGGCAGCGGCAATTATTCATCGAAGACGTGGGGGGGCGGGCTTACAAACTACCCTTCCTGCTCGACAAATTACCCATACTCGGCTTGGAGCGAGGTCACCGTCCTAAACCCGGGGATTCGCCACTATCGCTGGTTGGTAAATGGTCAGATAGGAACGCAGTTAAATATTATCTGGGTTCGATAGTTTTTTGGCTCGCGAGTTTCAGGAGAACTTAAGTGAGAGCGAATAACCCACAAGGTTAGCCGCAACCTTTACAGTTGCCGCGCCTTCGGAGTCTGTTGTTCCCTTGTAGGTCAATGTCTTGTTTTTATTCTTCTTCGCAGTGATCGTGAATTTAGTAATGGGTGCATTCGAAGCGATCGTCAGAAGATAAGATTTTGTACTGACCTTCTTGATCAGTATCGAACCTTTCGTTTGGACGGTTGGCTTTGCGATCCTTGCCGTTGTGTAAACGGAACTACCGAGGGTGCCGGAGACAACAAAATTGCTTCCGTCAGCAGATGAGGCGACGGCACCGCCATTTTGGATTGAGTTTCCCGATACCCACGTGACTCCAGAATCTTGGGAAATATAAACGGTGCCCATGTAAGTAGCGGCAACTAGTTTGGATCCATCTGCCGACATCGCAATTGCCTGCCAATATCGTGGAGCATCGGCGGCTCTTGCCACCCACGACGCACCTGAATCATTCGATATGTAGATAAAACTGGCATCTCCACTGGCATAAACGGCGGCTGCAAGTATTGATCCGTCAGATGAGGATGCGACCGAGCGCCACAGTCTTGAAGTTTCACGAGGAGTCCACGTGATACCTGAGTCACTCGATGTAAATATCTGATCGCCACGTGCGACTGCGACAAGTTTGCTGCCGTCACGCGAGGTTGTAACAGAAGTCCAATTCCGAACGGAATTGCGAGCCGTCCATGAGACGCCAGAATCGGATGAGGTGTACAACCATCCGCCTTCCACCGAAGCAACTAATTTCGAGCCATCGGCCGATGTGGCAACGCTGTCCCATCGTCTGGCTGATTCCCGCGGTGACCAAGTTATGCCCGAATCACTGGATGTGTAGATCTGGCCCTCTTTGACAGTAGCCACTAATTTCTTGCCATCACTAGATGAGGCAACCGCGCTCCATATTTGCATTGGCCCACGCGCGGTCCATGTTGCCCCGTAATTGGCTGATATATAGAGGTGACCACCGGTGGAACCAGAATCATCGCCCGCGATCAGATTGGAACCATCACTGGACGCAGCGATGGAACTGCAACTGCATGTGAAACCCAATTTTGTCCACGTGTATGTCAACGTCCCAGAACTTGAGGCTGTTGGCGTTGGCTTCGGAGAGGGAGCTGTTGCCGTGCCATAGGTATAGATGAAACTCTGGGAAGTCGCGAACATTTTGCTGCCATCGGCTGAAGTCGCGACACCCCATGAGCTCTGAATCGAATTATCTGATATCCATGTGATGCCGCCATCCCTGGAGACATAAACCGTGCCCATATATGCGCTGGCAATCATTTTGGAACCGTCTGCCGACATCGCAATGCCCTGCCAATATTTGTTCAGATCACTCGCACGAAGAGTCCAGGTTGCTCCAGAGTCGGAGGAGGTGTAAATATTTCCAGGATTGCCGTAGACGACGGCGGCCAGTTTTGTCCCGTCGCTTGAGGATGCGACCCAGAACCAGAGCCGTGCCGAATCGCGCGCAATCCAAGTCGATCCCGAATCGGCCGAGGTGTATATCTGGCCGTCACGCACGACTGCTACAAGTTTTGTGCCGTCACCAGATGATGTCACCGCGCGCCAAGCACGTGCACTCTCATGCGCAGTCCATGTCGCCCCAAAATCAGTCGATGTGTAAATCTGGCCCGGGTTTACGATCGCAACCAACTTGGATCCGTCACTCGATGATGCAACACCAAACCACGGGCGGACCGATTCACGGGCGGTCCATGTCACTCCAGAATCCGTCGATGTGTAAATCTGTCCGCCTTCTACCGTTGCGACAAGTTTGGTTCCATCACTAGACGCGGCGATTCCACTCCAATTTCGATTTGAATCGTGTGCTACCCATGTTGCACCGGAGTCTGAGGACGTAACGATCTTGCCGCCATTGACGAATCCAGCAAGTTTGGTTCCGTCGCTAGATGATGTGATGCCCTGGCACGAACAACTTGGATCTCGCTTCACCCAACCGGGATCATCCGCACGTGCTACAACGATCGGGGTGAGGAGTGAATAGAGGAGCACCGCACCGATAAGAGTTGATAAACTCTTACGTCGCAACGTTGTAGTTCCTGGCTTTGTGATCATCGTCGTACCTCACTAATTTTTAAGGGGAGAGACTATGCAGTTAAATCAAGGCTAAAACTTCACGCCTAGGGTAGCAATGGTCACGAGTGGCACCCCTAAGATGGTGTGATGTTGCTTAACGAAGATAAGGCAGATCGCTTGCCGCCAGATGTCCGGCGAATGTTGCTGGGCGTGACTTTGAGCGCACTTGGTAATGGACTCGTGCTTCCCTTTGCCTTTGTTTATTTTCACTCGGTCCGACACATTCCAACATCCATCGCGGGTTTGGTCTTCAGTTACGGTGCAATAGTCTCCTTGGTTGCTGCGCCAGTAGTTGGGTCTCTTATCGATAAGTGGGGCCCTCGTCCAATACTTATGCTTTCCCTGGCGATAACTGGCATTGGGTACGCCTCCTTCTCTCTCATTCGAAGCGTTCCGGATGCCTTTCTTGTGATGACAATTTGCGCCGTAGGAAATTCGGCCGTGTGGCCGAGCCAAGGAGCCCTGAGCACCGAACTGACACCTGATCATCTGCGAGAGAGAATTTACGGCGCACAATTTGCCCTGCTTAATTTAGGACTTGGTCTCGGTGGGCTTGCATCATCTCTTGTAGTCGTCATCGACAAACCACGCACCTTCGAAGTTCTCTACATTGGTGATGGAATTTCCTTCTTTGTGTACATCCTGGTCGTGCTTACCCTTCGAGATGTTGGGCATCGGTCGAAGGAGCAGCGAGCGCACCATGCAACCTTGGAGGGCGGCTGGGGCGATGTAATCCGAGATCGAATATTCGTAAAAGTGTGGATCGTCTCTCTTTTTGCGATCTTCTTGAGTTACAGCCAGCTAGAAGTCGGCTTCACTTCTTTTGCGACAACAGTTGCAGATGTGAAACCCGCGCGTTTGGCATGGGCGTACGCAGTAAATACGGCAGTGATTGCCATCTTCCAGTTATGGGTGATCAAGAAATTGGAGAAGATGCCACGGGCAAGGGGACTAGCAATTGCCATGCTCTTTTGGGCTGCGGCGTGGGCGATACTTGCGGTAGCTGGAGTGATGAAGGGGCTTGCAATTCCTGCGATCATTCTCTGCCAATTTGTCTTTGCCCTTGGCGAGATGATCTGGTCACCGATCATGCCCGCGATTGTCAACCAATTGGCACCTGATCACTTAAGAGGTCGGTATAACTCGGCCTCCACCAATACCTGGCAGATCGGCATGATCATGGGACCAGCCAGCGCCGGTGTACTTCTAGGAGCAGGACTGTGGGGAGTGTGGTTGGGAGTTCTCTTTGGCGGCCTCTTGCTGCTCTCATTCTTCGCGCTGCGGTTGAAACTTCCTGAGCGCCCACCGCGTCGTTCTAGCGTGACTGCTTCAGACGGTCCCGATTAATTAGTCAATATCGACTAGATCCAGGTAACTCTCATTCCACAGGTCCTCATCCCCATCTGGCAGGAGCAGGACTCGATCGGGTTTGAGCGCGCGCACGGCACCCTCGTCGTGGGAGACCAGAATAACGGCGCCTTGGTATGCGCCAAGGGCTCCCAGGATTTCGTTTCGCGATGCTGGGTCAAGGTTGTTGGTTGGCTCATCTAGAAGAAGGACGTTTGCCGCACTTACTACAAGAACAGCCAAGGCTAGGCGAGTGCGCTCGCCGCCGCTGAGAACTTTCACGGGCTTATGTACGTCATCACCGGAGAACAAGAATGAACCCAGGACGTTTCTTGCCTCTGGTTCTCGGAGTTCGGCATGGGCGCTGGACATGTTCTCTAGGACGGTTCTTTCGAAATCGAGTGATTCGTGTTCCTGCGTGTAGTAGCCGATCTTGAGACCGTGACCTTGCACGACTTCACCAGTATCAGGCTCGAGATCGCCCGCGAGCATTCGGAGCAGTGTAGTTTTGCCAGCACCATTGAGTCCGAGAATGACAACTCGCGATCCTTTGTCGATGGCCAAGTCAACATCGGTAAATACTTCCAAGGATCCATAAGACTTGCTTAACCCAGTTCCTGACAAGGGAGTTCTTCCACAGGGCGATGGAGTTGGAAAACGCAATTTTGCCACGCGGTCAGTTTTGCGAACATCTTCCAGATCAGAAAGTAGTTTCTCGGCCCGGCGGAACATCCCTTGTGCGGCCTTGGCCTTTGTGGCCTTCGCACGGAGTTTCTCCCCTTGTTTCTCTAAAATCGCGGCTTTCTTCTCTGCGTTGGCGCGATCGATTTTTCTTCGGTGTTCGTCTTGTTCGCGCTGGAGGAGGTACTTCTTCCATCCCATGTTGTACACGTCGATCACGTTGCGATTTGCGTCCAGATAGAAAACCTTGTTAACGACGGTCTCGATGAGATTCACATCGTGGCTAATAATGACCAGTCCGCCGGAATACTTGGTCAGGTACTCTCGAAGCCAGATTACCGAGTCAGCATCCAGGTGGTTTGTCGGCTCATCAAGGAGGAGCGTCTCTGCTCCGCTGAAGAGAATTCGAGCCAACTCAACACGACGGCGTTGTCCGCCACTTAGAGCACTGAGCGGTTCGTCAAAGAGTCGTTCTGGGATTCCCAGGCTGGTCATGATGGCTTCGGCTTCGGCCGTGGCGCTGTAGCCACCTGCGGCCGTGAATTCACTGTCGGCACGGGTATACCTATTCATTACGGCTTCGAGCTCTTCTCCCTCGGCCGTAGCCATTTGTTGCTCGATAAGGCGCATGCGGGCGACGATCAGGTCCAGACCGCGGACGGAGAGGATCCGCTCGACCACGCTGCCGGCTTCATCTCCTGTGCGAGGATCTTGGGGGAGATAGCCGATTGTGCCGCTGCGCAGGACTTGGCCACCGGCCGGAAGAGTCTCGCCAGCCAACACTTTTGCCAGGGTGCTCTTGCCAGCGCCATTTCGACCTACAAAACCGATCCGATCGCCGTTGTTGATCCGCACAGTCACCTTGCCAATGAGTAGGCGGGCACCTGCCCGGAGTTCGAGGCTTTGTGTGGAAATCATGAAGGGCAGTTTCTCACAGTTTTGGAGGCGTCAGAACTGACGGCTTCCTGTGAGGGAAATTTAGACTGCTGGAGGTGGAGTTACTAAATCAGCGCTGACAATGAATCTCTTTGGGGCAGAGCCGATGTAGTGGAACGGGTAACACGTCGTCAATGTAAGTACCGCGGTCTTCGTAGGCACGATCACTGTGCGGTCATTGGCTCCGACGATTCTAAAAC
>JANXZB010000021.1 GCA_025355765.1 Actinomycetes bacterium | reverse complement strand
CGGGCGAGGACCTGGGTGCCGTCATGGAAGCGGAGACCCGGGCGGAGCGTGAGTGCCCAGAGCAGGCCGTCGGGACTCGTCGTGTGACCGGCAAGCATTTGCGGGTGGGGGTTGTAATCGGCATCGAGGCCGTAGAGCGTTTCGTAGACCAGGAAGGCGTGGGTGCGGGTCTGGGAAGCGGTGTTGGCGACGGGGTCGAAGCCCCAACCTTCTGATCCGAAGTTTTGTTCGAATCTAATCTAGTCGTATCTATAAATCTCTGGTGTTTCTCCTGTAGGTACAAATTCTGCTTAAACGTCTCTAGGTATGCCTTATCATTCCCAACCGCTTCCATATCGATGAAAGCAAAATGAAAGCAATAATCGAAGCATTACTGGCCAAGAATGTTCGGATCTCATTTGACCGAAGCGGATAAGCGTTCCTAAACGGATGAGTCGGGACCTGGAACCAAGTCTTTCGCTGCTAGATCCTAATTATGCGAGAAAATCCCATCGCTCTGAATACTTATCGATCCAACCGTTAGGTGCGTACCTACTCGCCCAAGAAAGGGCGTATCTCGACCTTCCGGTTGCAGGCCTTTGAGCCGTCAACAGCAAGTTTGAGGGCCACGTCAAGGTCGGAAGCGTTGATGATCCAGAAGCCGGCCAGGTACTCCCTCGACACAATGAAAGGTCCATCAGTAATCAAATTTGCTCCACCTCGATTGTCAATCACGGTGGCGTTGAAGGGGGAGCCAAGGCCACCAGCGAATACCCAGTGACCTTCAGATTGAAGGCGCTCGTTGAACACGTCTATGGCCGCCATCTCATCACCAGTGGCCGAGTTGGATTGGTCATCAATCACAGAAATTAAGTACTTCATCGCAATTCTCCTCCTGTACTTGGTGGTGCCCAAGTCGGGCACCATTCACCTCTACTACGAACGAAGGTGCCCCAATCCCACAATAGTGCGGAGAATTCGTCAAGGATATTTGGGATGCGTTAATTATCAACGCGAGGAGAAACTTGGTGCGCGCGGAGGGACGAAAGTGGGCACTGGGAATCAAACGTTCTTCTAGCCTAAAAAGAGCAAAGGGGTAGTAGGTTCGGAAAGTGAATTTATGATTTGAGTTCATATGTTTCCCGAAGCCGCTGCGGCACTCCCTTTGTTGAACTGCTGGCAGATAAAGCAAGGGTATTCGAAGAGCGTTAAAAGTGAGGAGTGATTCATGTTTGATAAAGCGCACCTTGATATTGCTCTCGATGTTTCGGTCGGTGACTGGGTCAGAGAATCATTAGATCCATGGGTAGCCTTTTCTGAAATCCCAGTCACTATAGGAATCGTCATTCCTAAAGGCTTCGAGAGTTATGTACTCGTTCGCCATACTGGCCCCGGTGATCACATTGGAGGACTCGGAAATGAAACCCTCGGGACGCTTCTAGAGATACTGTCCAATTTCACGATTGCCCACGAAGAGTGTTTTTTTGCAGTATGGGAGGGGTATGGATGGATGCATCCGGGGAGTATCGCGACCTTAAAACCTCTCCGATATCCAAAACTTCATAGATTTTTTCGACCAATCGCACTCAGGATTAGCTTTAGGAGAATTAGAAGGAGAATGCGGACGCAAGTTCATTCGCTGGATCACTTAGAGTCGCACACTTTGCCGAAAGGGATCATGAATTCGGAGAGATTTAGCCTCCCTAATCGCGAATATTTGCTGATGCGTGGTCCATTATCAGAGGCTAGAAAGATCGGTTGGGTATTTTCCGAGTCGTTTCAGTCTCAATCACCGAACCTCTTGTGGCCACGTGATCGCGGTTGGATATTGGCGACAGAGATTGACTTCGACGTCACACTCATTGGTGGAAGCGAAAGTTTAGTAGCAGCAGTTTTGAATACTGGTTCGCTCACGGCAGAACGGTTCAAAGTAACTGACACGATCGAGCAGTTACCCGTGGTTGAATATTGATCGATTTGAATGTGGAAAGAGGGCTTCACGATGACTAGCAGTTACGCCCCATCTCATGCGTGCGCCCGGAGGGACTCGAACCCCCAACCTTCTGATCCGAAGTCAGAAGCTCTATCCGTTGAGCTACGGACGCCAACCGCGCAAGGATACATGCATAAGGTTGCAAATAACTAAGCGACGAAAATCAGCCCCAGAGCAAAAAGTCCATAAAATCCAACTGCCCAGGCTAGACGACCCGATGTGAATCGTTTTGTGCGCATTAGCCAGAGTAAGTAGAGGATACCGACGATGGTAATCACCCCCGAAAGCAGGAGCGGTCCGTCAAAATGCCAAGGAGTAAACAAGATTCCGAGTCCTGATGGGACTGTGGCCTGGATCATCATCGCCCCGCTGATATTGGCGAGCGCAAGTGAGGTCTTGCCTTGCCTCACCCAGATGATCGCGTTCATTACTTCGGGCAACTCGGTAGCCACGGGAGAGAGCAACATTGCCGTCACTGAAGCAGATAGTCCAAGTTCTGGACCTGCCCACTCAAGTTGGGAGACAAACAATTGGGATGCAACGAAAATGATCGCGAGGGTGGCAATTGTTTGAATTAGAACCGCCCAACCTGTGGGTGTCTCCCTTTTAGGCTGCAACTTCAGTGGTTCTAGATCGATGCTGGAGTGAGCCTGCGCGTCAGCTCGCATCTCCTTGAAGAAATACACGCCGTAAGCTGCAAAAAACAGTAGCCCACACCAAGGTTTAAGAGCGAAGGCAACAAGCCCGAGAGCTACTTTCACAAAGAAGATTGATAGGAACCACTTCTGGTCAGTCGGAAGCCGGCTTAAGTCAACATCATCTAGAAGTTCACGCTTGCTATCGCCTCCGGCGATTGTCAGGGACCGTTTCCGTCTGATCAACATCCATCCGGTAACGCCGTAGGCAATCGTCGCAAGCACAAGTGGGCCGCCCATCGCTGCGCCGACGCCGATGTCCTTTGATGAAGCTGTGTGACGCATGGTCACTGCAACAAGTGTCACAACGCTCTCCGGCAGCGCAGTTCCGATTGCAGCAAGAATCGTGCCGATGGCCAGTGTTCCCATTTTCAAGCGAACGCCTAACCATTCAATTGCATTGACAAACCACTCACATGCCAGATAGATCGCAACTGCACAGCCAATGAGAAGTGCAATGTGAAGTATGGTCATAGTGTCTTTTTTATTTCTTCCGCTATCGCATTATCTTCATTCGATCGCGAACTGCATAAATCGGCTATCACCCTCTGGCGATCTTTGACACTTCTATTCTGACTGAGTTTATATTTCGCTTCGACTTTAGTAACGTGAAGAGTCACCGCAATAATTCCGTGTAGCTGTGCCTCGAAGTATTTTGGTTCGGCTTCCGAGACATGCCATGGTTCGGCTCTGCCTTTTTCGTGAAATTCGGTCAACTCGGAGACGATGTGACGCAAAAGTTCGATGTCCGCACTCACTTCAACGGTTCCGCTCAAATGGATACTTTGATAATCCCATGTCGGTACAACCTTATGATCGGTGAGTTTTCCCTCGTAGTTCGACGGAGAAACATAAGCCTGAGGGCCATGGATGATCGCCAATCCTTGGGCTCCCGGCTCTATGGATTTCCACTGCGGATTCGCCTTGGCCATGTGCATGACGAGGCGGCCGAATTTTGATTCATTGACAGAGGATGTATCCCACAGCGCCGGCATGAGCGTGGCCACGGGAAGCCCATTCGCATCAGTCGTCACCAGATCCGCCGCGCGAGCGTGAGCGACAAACCTGGTGATTTCCTCCCACTCCCTGACCTCAAAATGCTTGGGAACGTACATCCGATGATTGTGCCAGTTCTAGCCAGTGCCCTACGCGAGGTACTTGACAACGACGTCAAGATGATGTCATTATGACGTTATGAAGATGTCAAAGTTCTTCGATCTACTCTCGGCGGACCTGAAGGCTCTCGGGAAACTGGGCGGGCCCGACCTGGAAACCGCCGTTTCACGCCTGATTCCAACCCTCGAGCCTGTACTTCGATCGCGCCTCCTAGAGGCGCTCACCGAAATTGCTGGTGAGTTCAAAGATCAGCTCCCCGGAGCCCGGGTCGAGGCCAGGCTAGCTGGGGACGAAGTGGAGCTGGTTTACCTGCAGGACGAATCAGTGACCCGGGAAACTCCCTCGGAATTGAATGCTCGCATCACCCTGCGGCTTCCGGAAGATCTGAAAGCTCGGATAGAGAGCGCTGCAACCCAAGAAGGTATCTCCCTCAATTCTTGGCTATTGAAGGCAAGTGAACGAGGAAGCCTGGCCGTATCAATTGGCAGAAGGCAAATAAAGGGGAAGGGGAGAAGCTAATGAAAATCAATGAATCCTCCAACGTCTGGTTTGAAGAAATCTTTGACATAGATAATCCAGAAGTCGCCATATCAACCGTCGCCAGCGACGTCATGGTCAAAGAGTCACTAGATGGCAAATGTCATTTAACGATCTTCGGAAAATCTCAGCGTCCCCAGGATCTAGCAGAAATCGTTCAGTTCTCTTCAGGAGATAAGACACTCTCCGTTCGAGTTGATAAAAGGAATACCGGATTCCGCGGCCTCTTTGGTGCCGGATCCCCCCAACTCTTGGTCGTGGTAACCGTGCCCAAGACGACAGAACTAAAAATCAATGTGGTCTCGGCAGATATCGAAGTTATTCCTTTGGTCCAAAGTATCGATATTGGAACCGTATCCGGAGATATCTTGATTCGTCATAATCCAACTGGTGTATGCAACCTCAAAACGGTGTCCGGAGATATCTTGACAACAACTTTTTCCTCTTGCCAGTATTCACTCAAGAGCGTTAGCGGTGACATCAAGGTCCTCGTAGTCCCCGGTCTTGAAGTCGACGTTGACGGTAAGACGATCAGTGGAGATCTAGCGTCCGAGATCTTATTGAACGCAGGTGAGGACTCTTCCTCCAATAGTTCAGAACTCGTAACCATCACCACGTCCACCGTAAGCGGTGATTTCACGTTGGCTAGAAATTGACTTAGAAAGGAGATGAAAATGAATCGGAATAAGAAAGAGCGCCATCACACCGAATTTTTGCGCGAAAACTCATAGCATAAGCTCAATCCAAACACGCTAGATATCACCAGTGCGGATCTATATTTCCTACAGACCCTTGGAAGAATTCAGTAAATTCAAGCCCGGAGACTGAGCATCTTGGACGGAAGAAAACGGTGATAGAGGTAGACAATGCCGGCACCGATTAGCGCACCTACCAGAACGTCAGATGGGTAGTGGATTCCGGCAACCACCCTAGCAACTCCAGTGATCAGCGTTAACAGAGCAAAAAACGATGCGGCTCTTCTGTCGTAGTAGTAGACGGATGCAACCAACGCCACCATGAAGACGATGTGATGAGATGGCATTCCGCCATCAGCACTGTGCGGAACAAGCAAATGCACTCTCGAGTCCGCGACAAATGGCCGTTGGCGCACATAAATTGCCGAAATTGTCTCCGAAACAACGATCGCAATTCCGAGTGGAATCGCAAGGATGACCACACCCTTCTTTACGAGATTGACTCCGAAATCTCTCGAACTGATTCTTATGGGATGCGTCTTGAGGATCTCGATCACAAACCAGAGAGCTGCTAACAAGATCACGATGTAGACGAGGTCATTGGAGCAAATCCGAACGAGGGATCGATGCTGCTCGCCCCAGCTATTCAGGGATCTAACTAACGAAGTATCAATTGACATCTGAGTATTTTCACACAAATTTCAGTTGTGGGCTGACAACCTGCCCGTTTAAAGATGAGATTCCTCGTGAATCAGTTCCAGCGGCCTTTTGGTAAGTCACCTAGAAGCAATGGAGCCAACAATTCAGGAAGCCTCCGAGGGGTGAGATGATTAGAGGTTTGGATCAACTCCTTGAGAGTCCACCATCTGGATACGCGTAAGTCCTAACTTCTGCGGAACCAGGGAATTACTGCCGAAATCCTCTTCTGGTACTCCGCATATTCTGGGTACTTGCCACGCGAAATAGTCTCAGTAAATTGAGTTGATCCGATGAAGAGAAGGGTGAGCAGGACCGCCCCAACAATTGGCCAAACCAGAATTTTCGATGCCGAGTATGCACCGAAGAAATAGATAACCCACCATTGAGCTTGTTCGCAGAAATAATTCGGGTGCCTCGAGTAACTAAAAAGACCAGTTTGGAGAAATCGCTGCGTCGGAACTCCTCCGGAAACCTCGATTGCTTTCTTTTCTTGGTGGAAATCCCACTGCTGTTGGTCAGCAACGAATTCACCAAATAGCAGTGCAACAAACAACAATGCGAGAAGCCAGTCGACGATAGATAATTTCTTACTCTGGTTGTTGTAAGCCATGATCGCAGGCAAAGTGATCAGTACAAGAATGAAGTTCTGATACAGAACT
>JANXZB010000017.1 GCA_025355765.1 Actinomycetes bacterium | reverse complement strand
TCTTAACGCTGGCTGTTAGTTTGTCGAAGAGTGTGAGGTTGTCATGGGATTCCACATAGTTAACTGACTGTGTAGGGTCCGTAGTCGTCCAATTGCCCCCAATCGCGTTGCTGTAAGCAATATTTCCCACGATGCCAGCCTTGACATGACCGATTTGGCTCACCTTTCCGGTGGCGTATCCCAAATCTGTCGAATCAAAGACCGAACCCTTAATTCCGTCGCGCAGTTCATCGTTAAAGGCAGCGATACCGCTCAACAATGCGATGTTCTTCTGATTGGCCCGGTCGGAGGCGGCAAGAGTCCCCATATCCCAGCCTTCTCCGATGATAAGGATGCTCGGGTCAATTGCATCGAGGGTTTTTCGAACCTCCTGCATTGTCGCGACGTCCAAAAGGCCCATTAGATCAAATCGGAAGCCGTCAAAATGGTACTGGGAAGCCCAATACTTAACCGAATCTACGATGAATTTGCGGACCATTGGACGCTCCGATGCCACGTCATTGCCTACCCCGCTGCCGTTTGCCAATGTGCCGTCGGCGTTTGTCCGGAAGAAATAGCCAGGAACTATCTTCTCTTCGCTGAAATCGGAGGCGTTGTAGACATGGTTGTAGACCACATCCATCATCACGCGCAGTTTGTCATCGTGAAGAGCTTGGACGGCGCTTTTAAGTTCGGTGATGCGCGTTTGAGGATTGCTCGGATTGGTTGAATACGAGCCTTCTGGAACATTGTAATTTTGCGGATCGTAACCCCAATTGAATGAGGGGGCAGATTCATCTACCGAGGCAAAATCAAAAACTGGTAGGAGTTCAACATGTGTCACGCCAAGATCCTTGATCGCATTCACGCCCGTGGGCGATCCCTTAGCGGTGGTCGTTTTTACATCCGTCAGGGCGAGATATTTCCCTTTGTGCGCCACCGGAATGTTGCTCGAGGAATCCATTGAGAGGTCTCGAACATGCAATTCGTAAATTACGGCGTCCGTCGATTTGCCGCTGAAGGAGGGCTTCGTGGAAGACCACGACTTGGGATTGGTTTTTGCCAGATCGACAACCACGCCATGAATTCCATTGATGGTTGATGCTCGCACATAAGGATCGACTGCTTCTCGTTCGACTCCCCCAATAGTGACCCGATAGTTATAGATCGTTCCATTGAGGTCGCCTTTGATGTTGTTGACCCAAGTGCCTTTTGCATCCGCATTCATGTGCGTCACGATTCCCTCCGACGCAGTGGAAGATGCATTTGGATAGGTAACCAGCTCCACTTTCGAGGCAGTCGGAGCCCATACTCGAAACTGAGTCTGTGAAAGCGTATAAGTGTTTCCTAAGTCATCCCCCGTGTACGTATAACGGGAGTTGAACTCATTTGAATTCATTATCTGTCCGGAAGTGGTCGTTGCCTTCCCAAATTTGGGATGGGTGAGCGTATAGACCTTTCCGAGAACCACGTCTGCATCCAGTGTTAGTGAGAGCCTGCTGGCACTGGTCGTACTTCCGTTCAGTGGAGTTACTGAGGTGACGTTGATTCCATCAGAAACGGTAAAACCCTCATTGCCAGAGCCAGTCAAGGCAAGTTTGGCACTCAGGTCCACGGAGATTTGGCGGAACCCATCAACGCTGGCTGATCGTATTGTTGAAGTTGACGTGGGCGCCGAGGTATAGATCTGGGTATCACCTTGAATGAGCCAGATCTCTGCATTTCCATTGGCGTCGAAATTGTTAATGAAACGATCATCGGAGATGTCTTTAGAGGTCCAGCTGTTGAGTCGAACAATGAAACCAACATTGTCGAAATTCGCCATGTCCGCAATATCTACTTTGAGTACTTTCCCGAAAGAATCAGTGCCGTTGAATTCCACTCCACTAGTTGAAACGGTTACGTCACCCGCACTACCGGCAACGTTTTTCCAGAGCCAGAGATTCCATCCCGTGTAATCATCGCCGGGGCGTTGATAGTGGATGGTGAGATGAACCGTGGAGGGGGCAGCCGATGCCACCTGCGGCAAGGTCAGGAGCAGTGCGGTGCCAATGACAACGGCGAGTATCTTCCGCATTTTTGCTACCTTCGTTGATCTGATCTCCATGAATGCCCCCAACATTTGGCCTAAATCAAAGCACAGGATTTCGACTTCGCTAAGAGAAAAATGCCCGAAATAGCCTTATTTATAGGATCGTTACACGGTGGCTCTTTTGCAGAGATAGTCATCTGTGAAGGTTTGCAAATATAATGACCATGAGCGATGAGCGACAGGTGCATTCATGGAGCAGTGGCAGACTTGGACCGAGAAAGATGCGCGCGCATTCATCGCTGTGCCTTCAGAACATGATGATAAGTATTCACGGGGAGTCTTAGGTGTCATTGCCGGATCAACTCAATACC
>JANXZB010000114.1 GCA_025355765.1 Actinomycetes bacterium | reverse complement strand
AACCATAATGGGGAGCCTCTCGGTGAGATACCGGAGCATTTCAAAGGAGAGGGATCCCGAACCAATAATTACGGCCGCACGAAGTACAGTTGTCGGCACTCCACTTGCCAAAAGAATTTCGCCGACTTCCTTCCGCGATTGCAGGTGCGGACTGAGTTTCTCCTCCTTGGGATAGAGGCCGCCGAGATAGACAATTCTTTCAACGCAAGCGTTTCGAGCCGCTTCAGCGAAGTTTTGGGCCGTCATCCGGTCCAGGGCTGCAAATTGAGCACCGGCTCCCATGGAATGAATGAGGTAGTAGGCGATCTTCACATCTCGGAGGGCATCGAGAAGACTTGAGGGGTCCTCCGCATCGCCTTGAACAAATTCAACTTCGCTATACCAGTCGCGGTTGGCCAGATTACGTTGGCTACGAGCCATCACTCGAACGCGCATTCCGGCGGCGAGCAACTCGGGAACAAGGCGTCCGCCGATGTATCCGGTCGCACCGGTGACAAGAACTAGCGGTGACTCACTCTCTGGCATGTCGGGCCCTTACATTCTAGGAGCGGGGCATTTCTGGTTCACGGCGCGAAGTTACAATCAAATTCCAAAAGAATGCAACCATCGTGAGAAAGCCTACGGCAAAGAAGACCATGACGGAATCTCTCCAGAAAGAATCCGTATAGATTGGCTTTCTGGTCATGAGGGCGATGGGATAGATCATTCCCAAGGTTCCAAAAAGGATCAGGATCATCAATGCTCGACGTAGATCCATTGAGCCTTCTATTCGTAGAATCTGCAATCTATTGCTCGCGATAGCCTTTTCGAGTGACTTCAGTTGCGAATCTAGTTCCAAGACCCGTTTGACTCGATTGACGCGTAATTCGCGGCTTGCATAATTGACTGGGACTGCGTTTTCATACAGCTCGTCTGGATACTCCTCTTTTAACATTCCCTCCACGTAGAGTTCGAAGAGGTAATAATCTTGTCCCGGACCAATGGAATCTTCAGGAGCTGTCTTATCTGATGGATTTAAATGTGCCTTGTTGTAGAACTTCGAGACAATCTCTTCCAAAACGCGCTTAATCTCTGCCTTATCATGAGTGTCTAGATCTGGAGGCTGATAGGCCTCCCACATTTTTTCGAAATTAATCTCGTTTTCCCTCTCAAGCCGGCGGTACTCGGAGATATGGTGTCGGAAGAAACGCCGCATATTTGAAAATAACAAGGTGCTTCGTGCGCTATCCCGTTCGCCCTCCATTTTTTCCTTCTCCAAGTTGAGATCGATCTCACGTATCTTAAGTTCGAATACTTGCGATCTGGACTTGATGGATTCGGTCAGGACAAAGGCACCAACAATTGCAACCAGGGCTGCAGTTGATTGCGCCACTGTGGAAAATAGTAAATTGGCGTCTTGAGGAATGACACTGGCGATCGAATCGAACACCATGATCAGAGGGCCGGGGCGAACTGCCGAACTTGTTGTGCGGTCGAGAGCATGGCGATCGTGGATTCGGCTCCTTGATTGAGATTGGGACCGTGAAGATGCAGGCCGTCATAGCCCGCACCTGTATCAGGTATGAACATCTTCATGCCCGCATCGTTGGATCCAAGGAACCAGAGCCAGGCTCTATGAACCTCGGCAAGCCATTTGTCCTCGCCGGTAATTGTCCAGGCTTGCATGCAAGCATTTGTGATGGCTGCCAGTTCTATGGGCTGTTGATCGAAGCCGGGCCTCTCGTCGTGGGGGCCACGTCCACCCACCGGAGTAACGGAGAAACGATCGCCTTCGGTCTCGATATCGATCAGGAATTCGAGCATCCGAATTCCCCTTTTAGTCGTCTCCTCGTCGCCCAAAGCCTGGCCTGCCAGGAGAACAGCTTGGGCGACCGATCCGTTGCTGTATCTCAATCTGGACTCAGGCCAGTACCAAGTGTCGCTTGAATCTAGGGGAACGATTCTTCTACGAGTCTCGACAAGGATCTTCTTTGCTGAGGCATTCTTGGGATCGGCAAGCAGGACCTCGCCGGCTCCCAAAGCCGCAAAGGCCAGTCCCATGAGGTTTCGAGTGGAGGCCAGAGACAGGATTCGAAATCCTTCAAGAGCACGTCGACGTTGAATGTCTTCCGGCGCATTCACCGCGCACACGCCAAGGGCCCAGATAGCTCGCCCCCAGCAATCTTCAGTAGATGGACGATCAGTCCAGACTCCTTGGGTGTTCATGCGATTATGGCATCGGCCATCGGGTGCAATGGCCTTAAGAGTGAAACCAAGGTACACATTGATTAATTGCAGTGAATCCTCGTCTAGATCGGACTCTTTGCAGAGCAGGATCAAACCTCGCGATACATCGTCAACACAGTACCCATGTTCTGGTCGCGGTTCCTCAAATTTGGCGTGCTCGTAGAGCCCGACGGACGTGCTCATTCGTTTGAGGTGAGTAAGGGGAAGTTTGATCATGATGGAATCGCTCACGCAGCAACTTCTGCTCGGATGAGGCGTGAGGCCAGACGAATGTAGCGAGTCGCAACCGCCGGCCACAGAAGATCTGAGGCCATCACTCGTGCTTGGTTCGACATCTGTTCAGCCAACATCGGCTCTTCCAGTATCTTCCGGATTGCATTGGCCATTGCGGTTGGATCCTGATGGGAAACGACGATGCCAGCTCCTGTGGACAGGAGTTCGTTGGCATGCGGAAAGTTTGTTGCAACCACTGGTCGCCAAGCCGTGATCGCTTCAATCAGGACCCCTGAGGTTGCCTGGTCGGTTGAGTCATAAGGCAATAACACGAGAGCAGCCTTTGATACCAGCTCATCCAAGGCTTCGCTACTCATGTACTCACCTTGCAGTAGTACGGACTTGTTCAAACCCAGATCGTTGATCCGGTTCTGCAGTCCCCTGCGGTAAGACTCTCCATTTCGTTCCAAGACTTTTGGGTGCGTCCGGCCGGCAACCACATACCGTGGCGAACACTTGAGGTTTCGAATCTTATGCATCGCTTCGATCGCCCATTCGATTCCCTTTCCTGGACCGATGAGGCCCCACGTCAAGATGAGGGGAGAAGAGCCAATTTCCTTGTATTCAGGGTTAGCAACAGGTCTTGCCCCGTGAGGAATTGGGTAGATCTTTCTTGGGTCGATAAGGTAGTTCGCCACTAGTTGGTCACGTGCGGACCCACTCATTGTCACCACAGCAGAGGCCAACGAGCAGATCTTCACAAATACGGCGCGCTGATTCTCGGTCGGAGTCGCTAGCACCGTATGGAGAACGACGATCGTGGGAATACGCAACCCTTCAAGAAGAGTGATGGCTTCGTCGCCGTCAACTCCTCCATAAATACCAAATTCATGTTGGATGATCGCAATATCAAGTTCATTCAGGACACTCACAGCAAGTGCAAGGCTTTCTGGATTTCCAACTCGCATGACTGAGACGACGTCTGAGGAAATGGAGTTTGTAACATTTTCGTTATCTGAATCGACTAAGCGAATAACTGATGCG
>JANXZB010000078.1 GCA_025355765.1 Actinomycetes bacterium | reverse complement strand
CCTGGTCCTTGATCGCCTTTGGGTCCGACCATGGAAATTCCTGCAGGCCATCCGGTTATTAAATCTTTCGGCCCAAACAAAGTTTTTGTAACAGAGTTAATAAACATATCTCCCGGTGCACCCCATGTGCCCTCAGGATCTTTCACTCCATTCCACAAAGTCTTTCCATCAGTGCCATTCTTGCCATCGATTCCAGGCAGACCTACCGCACCGGTTATTCCCTGTGTTCCGGTTATTCCCTGAGTTCCGGTTATTCCCTGAGTTCCGGCCTTACCTTGTGCTCCAAGGATTAACTTCTTATAGCCTATCGGGCACTGAGAGGTAGATGGGTCAGTCACCACGAGCGTCTTTGGCTGAACGCAGACTAAATATCCGCCCGAAGTTGGGTTCGGTAATCCAGTTGCCCGTGCGCTGAGCCCACCGATAACAAGGGCTAGAACCAATAGGCCAAGAGTTGTTTTGTTACTGGTAAGAAGAAAGGATTTAGCCGGCATGTGGACTCCGTGCGGTTAGGGTGATGTCTCAGAGCCCTGATTATGGGGGTTAACACGCTCAAAGGCAACAATCCATGCCGGAGTGCTACTGATTTGTCCGAGCGATTAAGCGCACTAGAAACTCTCAGCCAAGGATGGCCTCAAGGGCGATCGAGAAGGGCAAGAATTCCAGGTTAGATCTCTATTTATTTTTAGTATTGATTTGGTATGAATTGATTGCCTAAACTTGAGAATTAAGCGCACTAGAAACTGTCAGTGACAGATGGAAGACTACGCGTTCAATACAACTTCATACGGTACTTACGCTCATCGGTCTTAGCCGGTAGTCGTGAGACATCTGTGCTGGCTGCTGAAGTTTGCAGCAGGACCCAGCCACCATACATAGATACTGAAGCGGTAGGTGTGTATGTAGTTCCAGAGCCTCCCAATCCACGACCCTAACCATTAGGAATCTTGTGAGCGTTTTCGTCGGCCGCGGGCTATTCGTTTTTAACATTTTGTTAATGTGTTAGGAATTTGTTAGGCAGATCAGGCCAAACCTGACAAATGATCCAGTTTGATACTTACTTGACGCTCAATCTAAGTGCGTTGTGAGGTGTCCTGTTCCGCCCTTGGGCTCAATCAGTCATTGCAACACCTCGATGAATTCATTACTTTTTCATGAATCATCAGGAGGATGCAATGAGGCGTTTTGCTCCTTAAGGAAATAGCGGAAGTCTGGGAGCGTTTGCGAAATGGTCAATCCACTTCGCTCGGTTGCCATAGGTCTGGGTCGCTACCCCAGCGCTGTCCGGCAATTGATTAAGCGATCAGGTGGAGTCCCACCCCTGGTGGTGAAGTCGCGTGGTCCTCGTTTTTTAAGTCTGCGGGAGCGCGGCGGTCCCATGGAGTTATGGCACTACTGGGTTAAGAAGGTCGGAGGAATTCTTCTCACCGATGGCTCTGAGCTCAAATGTCTCACCGGAGTCGATGACCACTCACGGCTCTGCGTCATGGCAGGGCTCATGGTCCGGGCAACATCGCGCTCGGTCTGTGACCACTTCACCAAAGCCATGCGCACCCACGGAGTTCCCCAGGAGATCCTGACCGACAACGGCAAGGTCTTCACCGGCCGCTTCAACTCCAACAAGAATGTCGAAGTTCTTTTCGATCGCATCTGCCGTGAAAACGGCTTTGACCATCTCTTGACTGCTCCTCGCTCTCCCACCACGACAGGCAAGATCGAGCGCTTCCATCGCGGCCTTCGCACCGAGTTCCTCACCGGTCGCATCTTCGATTCCAAATCCAGTGCGCAAGAAGAACTCGATGCATGGGTCCACCAATACAACACCGTCCGTCCCCATCAAGGCATCGGCATGGTGACACCGATGACCAGATTCACCTCCCTGGGCAATGTCATCGTGGGCAAGCACCGAGGCGGCCGCAACGTCGATGTGCACATCCAAAATGAGATGGTCCAGATCTGGGACGGTGCCGAATTGATCAAGAGCGCCCTTCGAAACCGACCCGGGGAGGTAATCCGCAAGAGGAACGCGCAGACAACTAGAAGGAAATGAGTTATAAATAGCCACCTTGAAGTGTCAAGGATCAGGCGACACTCATATGTCAAGCATCAGGCGGAGTCTTGCAAACGCACTTATTTGGACAACTTCCAGACGGCACGTGTGATTTTAGGCTCTCCCTTTCACCGCGATCCGATGATCGAGATGATCCAATTCCTGCAAGACGTCAACCGCGCCCCAAATTTGATTCCTTTTTTTATCTGAAAGCGGAGCGAGAATTTCAACACTATTCAATTTTGATATCGCATTGTAAATACTTGTGGGATTTCTCGCGATCACGCCGATCATCTCGTCTGCAATGAAAACTGGTTTCGAGATCAACACTCCTAGCATTTCCGAAGTGACGCCTCCAGAACGTACGGTCCCCAATTTCTTTCTCCAAAATGCTGGAAGCGCATCCAAGGTGGTCGCAGTTCTACTTGCCTCCACAGACGCTATATCAGCCGCACTAGCAAAACGAGTCACAAGGCTTGCAATATGACCACTTCTATATCCATTTAGGTCATTGAAATAGGCCTCTCGATTGGCAACCAGAAACGAAGCAATTGGTACAACGACCCTTGATGTTATTTTTCTTCTGCGAAGAATTGCATTTACCAAAGCTCGACCGATTCGACCATTTCCGTCAGCAAAAGGGTGAATCGTCTCAAATTGTGCGTGCACAATCGCGGCTTGAATCAATGCCGGAACATCATCGCGATTGGCAAATTCCAGAAGATCGTTCATCAGACTCTCGATGTTTTCGGGTGGTGGGGGCACGAATATCGCACCAAGAGGTGAATGATCACTGCCGTCAATCCAGTTTTGGACTCGGCGGTACTCCCCTGCTGATTCTTGTTCGCGTGGCACGTCCTTCATCAAGATTCGATGCGCGTGTTTTAAGGCAGATTCCGTGATCTTTTTACCCCCGTCAACGGAGGCAATCAGAGCGGTCAAAGCGTTAGTGCCAGCCACCATTGCCACGGCAGATGAGTTTGAGTTATTTCCATATAGAGCGCGCGCATACTCTTCCGATGTCGCATGCAGATTCTCAATTTTGGAGGAAGCGATTGATTCGGCACGAATGAGCAGACGATCCAGGGACTCCAAAGCGTCCCCGTGGGCGTTATCCAAATTGGAAATCGCGCTAATCGCGGATTCAGACTTGGAAATCAATTGTGAGTCCAGACTGAATGTTCGAGTGGCAATTTCAGCGGGGATGCAGACTCTTACGGAACGAGCCATTCTGTCGTCTTTGGAACCGGCCCGTACTTGTTGACGCCATGGAACAGTCTTGTGAGTGCACGCCACCCAGTCCTTAATCACTTAACCACCCCTTAACTTGGAATAAGGGTAGCACTATTCCATGTAATAATCATAACTTGGAATAAGGGTATCACTATTCCAAGTTATTGAGCGTGATATCGTACAAAATTATTTCAGTGCCTCTTAATCACCGGGTGGGGGCTCGAGTCCCTCACAACGCACTTATTTTTTTATATTACTCCACCAGTTCCTTGACATATGTTCGGCTGATCCTTGACAGTGTATTCGGCTGATGCCTTACATCTGCTCCAGGTGTTCAGCGAGGTTTAGCTTTAAAAGTCGTATTCCTTTGAGGTATCTCGCTAAATGGTCTCGGATAAAGTATCTTCTTCGATTCTTCAAGCATACGAGGAAAGACTTTCGCCATCGCTCGAATATCACCTAACGCCGTATGAGCTTGATCGATTCGCTCGTTGTAACTCGCGATTACCGTGTCAAGTTTGTAATTCTCCAAATCTCGAATTTGTCGCGAGAGCCACAGCGTATCGAGAGCGGGCAACGAAGGAAGTGAAATTCCAGCCACTTTGAATTCATACGCCAAAAAGTTCTCTTCGAATCTGGCGTTATGTGCCACCAAAATTGAATTTTGGATGATCTTCAAAATGGAGCCAGTCGCCTCTTCGAAAGTAGGTGCATTCTTAAGCATTTTCGGGGTAATGCCATGAATATCTGTTCGCCCTACATCTTCAGAGAGTGGGTCAATTAGCGTGCTGAACTCTTCGATAACATCTCCGTTTGCGTTGATTTTGAGAATCGCGATTTCCAAAATTTTCGCTTGTGGTGGGTTGAAACCGGACGTTTCTAGATCAATAAGAGAATATGATCCATCCAATTCGAACTCGCCTTGATATGCGCCATAGGCAAAGAGCTTCCCCACTTCGCCAGGCTGAGCGAACATAGGTCCGTTAAATGTAGGCATCAGGCCACACTGCCATCAATGCCTCGGGTAACCATGAAACTCACCGCATCGTTCATATTGATTGGAATGATCTTTTTATCAAAGTTATCTGACGCCCATACTCGAAATATCTCGTCAACAAAACCTTGACCAACGGCGTCGACTTTTTCAAAATCCAATTGTATTTCGTCAAATTTTCCGAGTCCGTTGAGCAACCTACGTGCCTCACTGCGCGATACAAATGTCATACCTGTTTCGAATAGTTTTACCGTTGGACGTGTGCGCACGAAACGATGTTCAACGGTGAATTCCTTAAACACGTCAATATATTTTCGCGCGGTATCCACCTGAAGTTGGCAGAATACTCGCGTGCCCTTCTGATTCTTCACTTGCCCCACGCTGAAATCGCCGAGAAGATTGTCTACAGTCCATTGAATGCCATCTGAAGACAATTCAAATAGATCGACTGCTTTCGAAGTAAAGAAAATACCCTCACCAGAATGAGCTTTAGGAGCTGTAGTTTGTTTTCCCTTGGACAATTCCGCCACGGACTCTAGGGTATTTGCGAGCCCGAACTCCTTCATAATCTTGGCATAAACCCCGCAACCATCGTCAATGATCTCGAAAGACCAGAAATCCGGGGCCACTTCGAATTTGATTTTTACTTCATTGCCTTCTGAATGATCGATAGCGTTGTTCAACATTTCGTTAAAGGCCATTGGAATGATGTCGGCAGACCCGCACTTTGAGTCGAGATCGAGCATCTGAAGTATTTCCTGCCAGACTTCGTGTTCCTGCAAACCACGAAGCGAAGCCGACTTCTCCCAGTCCACGATGTCATTCTTAACAACTACTCGCGCGAGGCGAGATGGATGTCGATTTTTCGAACGTGCCTCCAATGCATCCTTGACGGCTTCGATTTCAAATACGCGCTGGCCACCTGCTGTTCGAACGCTGGGAATGATTCCGGCATCTGCAAGCCGACGTATAGTGTTTACGTGCAACCCGACCGCACCGGCAAGTTGGCCTATCCGCACTTGTTGTGACACCGCTCCGCCCCCAATGGCTCTAAAACCTCACTATTTTCGATCGTCCTAGGGAAAATCTAACATATTTAGTGAGGTATTGCTTCAAGGTTCTTTGAAATAGTGAGGTTTTGCCTCAAAATCTAATCACCCGAACTCAGAAAAATAAGATTGGGCCACGCCCTACCGACACTAAGGACCTCATAGATCTATCTTCACCGTGCAGATAGGTTCGGGGTTCGATTCTCTCGCAAGGTACCAACTTCACGAATTTCAGGGGTGATCACATGTCCAGATACCTTATTTCATTCAACGATGGCGACATGAACTTCCCTGTCGAAGATTTCGTTGCGGTTGGAGAAGCGGCCCACAAAATAATGCGCGAAGCGATGGCTGCTGGGGTATGGATTGTCGGAGGTGGGTTCAAAGGATTCTCGCCTCGCGTCGTTGGAGTTGATGGCTCGGTCAAAGATGGTCCCATAAGCGAGAGCCCAGTGCATATCGGTGGTTTTTCTATCATCGAAGTGGCGACAGACGCTGAAGCTCTAGATTGGGCGAAGAAGATTGCAGTTTCTTGTCGATGCGCACAAGAAGTTCGCAAAATTATGGACGACCCGGAACAAGAACTGCTTCAAAGATCCAAGTGACGCGACCCCAACCATTCGGCCGCTTCTGCAGTGCGCAAGGTACCAAAGTTTTCCCTCATTCGCTCGGGGCGGACTGACTTCGGAATAATGATCACATTGCGTTGCACTAACCAACGCAGTATGAATTGCGCGATGCTCTTATTGTGATGCCCGGCAATTTCCAAAAGCGTTGGGTTGGTGAGAATCTCGTTCTTGCCCTCAGCGAAAGGACGCCAAGATTCATTCCCGGTATTTAAGACCTAGTTTTTCAATAGACGTAGCGAAGGCTTTTGATGTCGCTTTTTCTCCTGCATCTTGAAGCCACAGCTTGGTAGTAATGAAAAGTTCATCACGCGGAATGTCGCTGGCTTTGATCGCTCAACCCACGGCACGCTCGTTCATGTAAGGGGCCGCCGTATCAATGAGGCGATACGCCGAATCGAGGACGTGAGTAACGGCTGCTTCGCATTCCTTTTCGTCGGCAATTTGGAAGACACCGAAGCCGAGGATTGGCATAGTGAAGAGATCTGCAAAGTTCCAGCCAATTAACCAATCAAGATAGGGATCGCCATGTGAGTCGGATATGTCAATCATCCGAAAATAGGACGAAGCGGTAGAGTTCCAACTCACAAAGTTGGGATGGACATGGACATAGGACTTACTCGGGATATGAGTGCTCCACTAGCAGTAAGACTGCGCCCAACGATCATTTCGGAACTTCTTGGCCAGCAACACCTTCTCCAGCAGGGTTCGCCCCTCATGCGTCTGATCCAAGGGGAGGAAAAGCACATAACCAGCGTGCTCCTGTATGGCCCGCCCGGCAGTGGTAAAACAACCCTTGCCAAAATGATCGCGCACTCTGGCTCGCGCGTATTTGTCGAACTCTCGGCAGTAAGTTCCGGGGTTGCCCAAGTACGAGAATTGCTTTCAGAGGCGCAAAGAAGGCTGACTGAAGAAGCAAAAGAAACCGTTCTCTTTATTGATGAGGTGCACCGTTTTTCCAAAGCACAGCAGGACGCATTGCTTCCAGGCGTTGAAAACCGCTGGGTGACTCTTGTTGCTGCCACAACCGAGAATCCTTCGTTCTCGATCATCTCTCCACTGCTTTCGCGCTCGATTGTTCTGACATTGCGGCTCATCCCCGATGCTGACATCGCGATCCTTATCGACCGTGCCATCACCGAGCCCCGAGGTCTGGACGGAGAAGTAACCATTTCGGCGCAGGCAAAGGAATCCCTGGTACGCCTCGCTGCCGGAGATGCACGTAGAGCCCTCACTTATTTGGAAGCTGCTGCCGGGGCTGCTAGCGGCGAGATCACAACTGAAGTCTTGGGTCGCGCCGTGGATCGCGTTATCGAGAACTACGACCGCGGCGGAGATACTCATTACGACGTGGCAAGTGCGTTCATTAAGAGCATCCGAGGCTCTGATGTTGACGCCTCGTTACATTACCTTGCGCGAATGTTGGAATCAGGTGAAGATCCGCGCTTCATTGCGCGACGCGTCATGATCAGCGCCAGTGAGGACGTCGGCATCGCCGACCCCGGCGCTTTGGGTTTAGCGGTCGCTGCAGCACAGGCCGTTGCGATGGTGGGCATGCCTGAGGCGCGGATTATCTTGGCCGAGGCGGTTACATATCTAGCATGTGCACCAAAATCCAACGCTGCCTACCTCGCTATCGAATCGGCGATTGCCGATCTGCGTTTGTCCAAAGGCGGTCCTGTTCCTGCGCATCTGCGAGACGCCCATTCAGGCGCTCTGCGCGATAGCCAAGTCAACGCTGCGCGAGAATCAAATGCTTATATCTACCCGCACGATTTAGATCTAGCGGTCGCACAGCAGCAGTACTTGCCCGACGCACTCGTAGGCACGGAGTACTACCACCCGACATCCCACGGATATGAGTCGCGTGTGAAAACGGCTTTAGAGCAGATTCGCAAAATGCTCGGGAAAAGTAATTGAAGAAATTGGATTATCGGTGGAGCGAGGATCTCATCCCTCACCTTGGCGGGAAAACTGCAATTGTCACAGGAGCCAACTCCGGACTCGGATTCGAAATCTCAAAGGTATTGGCTCACCATGGAGCTCGAGTTGTTATGGCATGTCGTGATTCTTCAATTGCCGAT
>JANXZB010000109.1 GCA_025355765.1 Actinomycetes bacterium | reverse complement strand
GGAGAACTACTCGCCTGTATAGAACTTTGTGGTTGCAGAGGCGCAAGCGCCGGTAAGACCTGATTACCGGCGCTCGACCTAAGTTGGTAAATCTGGACCCCTGCAAACCCAATCCCCGCGATCCCCAGCAACAAGAACAATCCGAAGATCGCGGTGAAGGTACCAGACCTTCCTCTTTTCACCTGGCTACTTGACGGCTTTACGAACTGTGAGGCCGCCAATGCCGAGAAGTACCAAGCCGAGACTTATCACCAACATGTTGTACCAAGGCGATGAAGTAGCCGGTAGCTGTCCTCCCGATTGCGTAGGCGTTACCACAGGAGTTGGAACTGTTGTTCCGGGTATTGGTGTTGCCACTGGTTGATCGATTGCTGGACCAGCAGCTGGCCAGTCATTCTCAGTCCTAATAATGGTCACAACTTCCCCAGCCGCGAGGGTTACAAACCCGTCTGTGATATTCGTTCCAGAATAGTTTCCATAGTAGGTGACGTATCCACCTGCGAGCGGGACATCATTTTCTGTAACTAGGTAACTGCCTGGAGCAAGGCTAAGCGTGGTGACAGAGTCGCTGACTCCGACGAACGGGCTGCCTGGAACCTCCTTCATCAGGTACCGCACATGCATTGTGAAGTCTGCAGGCGTCGCAGTCCCGCCGTCATCGTTGATCACAACGACCTTGATGTTCAGGGTTGCGTTATCGACAGCGAACGATGATGTCGGCACTAGCACTAGAAATCCAAGTGCTATGACACTCACAAGAGACAATTTCTGTAGATTCTTGAATCTTTTCATGGTAGTTCGTTTCTCTTCGTTGTTGCGTTGTTTGATATGGCGGACATCCCCCCGCATCTTCAAACTACGCGTAACGAATTTGATAAACAATTAGGAATCAATGTGACTTGCACAGGCACGCCCAACCAAGAGGGCTGTCACTAATAGTTTTGCTCAGGATTTTAGTTGGCTTGCTTAGCGGTGATAGCGTTAGAAAATTACTCCCGAAACCCTAGGAGCGGTCCACGCTGGATTTCACGATGTGCTCATTCTAGGATATAGTTGCTTAATATCAAGCAATTAAAGTGAACGAGTGAGAATCATGAAATTGAAGAAATCCAACAGAAAAGACAATTACAAGTGGATTGCCCTGACCAACACCACCTTGGGCATCTTCATGGCCACTATAAACTCGTCGATCATCTTGATCTCCCTCCCAGCGATCTTCCGTGGGATCGGAATTGATCCTCTCGCCCCTGGCAACGTCGGCTATCTCTTGTGGCTTCTTATGGGCTACATGCTCGTCACTGCTGTGCTGGTCATCAGCTTGGGCCGACTCGGCGACATCATGGGGCGAGTGCGGATTTACAACCTTGGTTTCGCCGTCTTTAGTTTTGCATCAATCATTCTCGCCCTCGATCCTTTCCACGGGGGCAAAGGTGCGATGTGGTTGGTCCTTTGGAGGCTGGTGCAAGGCGTTGGTGGTGCGATGCTTTTTGCAAACTCAAGTGCGATCATCGTCGATGCTTTTCCAACCGAACAACGCGGACTTGCAATGGGCATAAATCAAGTCGCCGCAATCGGCGGTTCTTTTATCGGACTTATCGCAGGAGGTCTGCTATCTATTGGAGACTGGCGATTGGTTTTCTGGGTCTCGGTACCTTTTGGCATCTTGGGCACATTCTGGGGTTACCACAGTCTGCGAGACAACGGAAAACGCTCTCCCGCCAAAATCGACTGGTGGGGCAATGTGACTTTTGCAATCGGATTGACATCGATTCTTGTTGCCATGGTCTACGGAATTCAACCTTACGGAAGCAACTCAATGGGATGGACCTCACCACGTGTTCTGATTTGTTTTGCCGTCGGAATCGTCCTCTTAGTTGCATTTTTCATCTTCGAACTACACACCGAATCCCCCATGTTCAATTTGCGACTTTTCAAAATACGGGCCTTTGCCACGGGAAGCGCTGCTGGATTCTTGGGGGCGATCGCGCGTGGTGGGCTTCAGTTTATGTTGATCATCTGGCTACAAGGAATCTGGCTGCCACTACATGGGTATGCCTATGATGCAACTCCCCTCTGGGCGGGAATCTATTTACTTCCTCTCACTATCGGATTCCTCATCGCGGGTCCGGTTTCGGGTTTCCTCTCAGATCGACACGGCGCACGAATACTTTCCACCTCTGGCCTCTTGCTCTTCGGGGGAAGCTTTGTCGGCTTGTTGCTAGTTCCTACCAATTTCCATTACATCTGGTTTGCGTTACTGGTTTTTCTCAACGGAGTTGGCGGTGGGATGTTCTCGGCGCCGAACACGACGGCAATCATGAACAGTGTCCCCGCCGACCAGCGTGGAGGTGCCGCCGGAATTCAGGCGGCTTTTATGAACTCTGGAATGGTCTTATCGATGGGAGTCTTCTTTTCTCTCATGATTGTGGGCTTGACAAACACTTTGCCGAAAGCACTATTCGATGGACTCAGTGCCCACGGAGTGGCTGCAGAGCAGGCTCATCAAATCGCCAACATCCCAGCGGTGGGTAGCTTGTTCTCTTCCTTCCTTGGCTACAACCCACTTCAATCCTTACTCGGCTCCCAGGCAGCAACGCATGTCACGAATTCTCAGTGGGCCACACTGACGGGCAAGCATTTCTTCCCCAGCTTAATTCAGTCCCCATTCCACCACGGGCTCGTCATCGTCTTCACTCTTGCAATCGCAATGTCCCTCGTTGCTGCCCTTTTCTCTGCCTTCCGGGGTACTCGTTATATTCATGAAGAGCACAGGATGCACGAGCATGTCGGCGACATGACACTTTCAGGAGGAGCGGTTCCGGGAGAACCTGCAATGGAAAGTCAGGTAGTGCGATGAGCGATAAATCAGATCTCCTTACTAAGTCACAGGCACATACTGCAGCCGATCTCAGGCTCGTCATTGGCCGACTTGTTAGATCAATGCGACAGCACAACACAAGCGGTCTAACTCCCTCTCAAGTATCCGCTCTCGTCACCATTGAGGAATTCGGCCCAATTCGCATTAGCGACCTTGCCACTCGCGAATCCATAGGCGCACCCGTCGCCACACGGCTAATTGCGAGTTTGGAAGAACTCAAATACATAAAACGCGTTCAAGATTCCCTGGACAAACGAGCCTGTCTCGTGGAGCTGACCGCGGCTGGCCATAAAGTTCTTAAGCATTTAAGGGAGGAAAGGACTGCCGGCATCAACCAACGTATTCAGCTGTTGAGTAAATCGGAGATTGCCGCACTTAAAGCCGCATTGCCAGTGCTGGACAAATTGGCCAGGACGATCTAGACCCGACCCACCTTGCGTATACTCACCGCGTGGAAAAGGTTCTAAAAAACGTCTCCGTCCTACGTGCAATCGCAGCCCTAGAAAGTGCTGGACTGCATTCACAGATCCATGTTCTCTCTGACAGTGCTCGCAGCGCTAAGGAAGCGGCCGAGGCACTTGGGATTGAAGTTGGACAAATTGCCTCTTCCATTGTTTTCCGTTTGCCAAATGAGAAACCGCTTTTAGTCATCACAAGCGGAAGACATCGCGTCGATTCTGAACTCGTAGCACGCGAACTCAATGTCGAGAAACTTCATCGGGCCGATGCAGATTTTGTGCGGCTCTGGTCGGGCTACGCAATAGGTGGAGTCTCCCCAGTTGGCTGGATCTCCAACGAAGCAATTGTGGTAATTGACACAGCATTGAATGACTACGAAGTCGTGTGGGCTGCTGCGGGTCATCCACACGCCGTCTTTGCCACCACCTTCCTCGATTTGATAGCGCTAACGGGGGCAAGTCCCATGGATGTTGGTTCGTAAAGCTCATTCCATTCCCTAGATCACACTATTTTCCCTTGGGAAATATCGCGCGCAGTGCTAGGTTACTTATAGTTGAAGTTTCAACCATTTCCCACGGTTAATGATCGTCGTGGATCGATTAAGGAGCTCAAAGGTGAGTAAACATTTCGAAGGAAAAACCGTTCTTGTAACAGGCGGCGGGTCCGGCATTGGCAAAGCTGTGGCCCTCCTCCTTGGCAAAAAAGGCGCCAACGTGGTCGTCAATGATCTAAAGATAGAGGTCGCCCAGAAGGTCGCAGATGAGATCATCAAATCCGGCGGAGTCGCCATGGCGGTCGCCGGCAACGTCGGAAAGCCCGAAGACGTTAAGGCGGCAGTAGATGCAGCGGTCTCAAAATTCGGCGGACTTCACTTGGCATTCAATAATGCCGGAATTGCTGGCCCGCTTGGTCCCATCGCAGATATTGATATAGAGGGGTACAAGAATCTCATGGATGTAAATCTGCACTCTGTCTTTTATGGGATGCACTACGAAATTCCAGAAATGCTCAAAGTAGGTGGCGGTGCAATCGTTAATACCTCATCAATTTTAGGCGTGGTCGGCGACCCCAACGCGGTTCCTTATGTAACTGCAAAACATGGCATTACGGGCATGACAAAGGCAGCTGCACTTGGATATGCCGCCCAAGGAATTCGCATCAACTCGGTCCACCCTGGATACATAGACACGCCACTTCTGGGAGCACTTCCAAAGGAAGCTTATGACGGGCTCATTGCCCTTCATCCGATTGGACGCCTTGGCACTTCGGAGGAAGTTGCACACCTTGTGGCGTTCCTACTCTCGGATAAAGCCAGTTTCATAACCGGCTCTCAACATGTCATCGATGGGGCATACACCTCTCGTTGATTAAGATTTCCTAGACTAGATAGCGAAGGCGATGCCATACTGCTCAAATGGTTGATTCCTCTGGACATACAGAGAAGATGGCGAATCTTTTCGACAAACTCTCCGATTCCTATGACGAAGTTGGGGTCGACTTCTTCCAGCCGATAGCGGCCTCACTGCTGAAGTCAATGCCACCGACACAAGGCGAACGATGGCTCGACATAGGTTGCGGGCGCGGCGCAGTGCTTCTTCCGGTCGCACAGTCGATTGGCCAACACGGGCTAGCTGTCGGCATCGACATCGCAAGTGGAATGGTCGAGCATGCTCGTCGCCTGGCACTGCAGGCTGGCCTTAGAAACGTCGAATACGAAGTTGATGACGCACAATCCCCCGCCACGGTCAAAGGGCCCTTCGACACCATTTCCTCTTCGTTGGTCCTGTTCTTTCTTGCCGATCCGCTAGCCGCCCTGCGAAATTGGCGACCGTTACTCAAGCCTGGGGGGCGTATTGGTATTACGACATTCGGTGCAAATGATCCGCGATGGGCAGAAGTTGATGAGGTTTTTAAGCCACATCTGCCACCAGAAATGAAAGATGCTCGCACTTCCGGCAAGGGGGGTCCATTCGCCAGTGACGAAGGAGTGGAAAAACTATTATTGGACTCGGGATTCACGGAGGTGAGAACTGAATCAACAACTATCAAAGTGCGCTTTGCAGATGCGCAGCAATGGTATGACTTCACTTGGTCGGTCGGCCAGCGCATGATGTGGTTGGCAATCCCCGAACACTCACGCGCCGAGGTCAGAATGGACGCCGAGTCCAGGCTTGTAAGGTACGCCGAGGCCGACGGCTCGATTACTTTCACTCAAGGAATTCGCAAGACCTTCGGGATAAGACCTGTTTACCAATAGCCATGATCTTGCACTCAACTTTGCGCTCAAGTGAGACCGGTAGAGAAGTTATTCTTCTTATTCACGGAATGGGTTCGGCATCCACTGCCTGGAAGCCGATCCTTGAGGATCTCGAAGCAGTATTCACCGTGGTGACCGTTGATTTGCCGGGACATGGATTCACCCCGATGGATGAAAGACAACCGATGGATCCGAAGGCTCTAGCCTATTCCGTTCTGGAAACAATGCGTTCGTTAGGTTTCGATAGCTTTCACGTTGTCGGGAATTCCCTCGGTGGTTGGGTCGCACTTGAAATGGCGGCGATGACTCCCTCAGCGATCAGATCTGTAACAGGGCTCGCCCCGGCAGGTTTGTGGCTAAAGCCATTTGTCGCGCGCTCCCCCAGCACTGCTATCGCGAGAATTCTCCCAGGCAGTCTTCGGGTCGTCTCTTTACGGTTATTGCATTATGAATGGGCACGCAAAATCGGATTTGAGAATGTAAGTCCGAAATGGCGCGAGTTTTCATACGAGCTCTGTCTTGATGCAACCAACGCGATGGCAACAGCGGCTGGTTACTACCCTGCGTGGGACGCCCTCCTTAAAAAGCGATTTGACCAGAATGTCTCAACCTCCATTCCAGTCACAGTAATTTTCGGGGATGCAGATAAAACTTTGCCGGCGTCAACATGTCAAGAGCGGTCACTCGTTCCACCTCACACCAACTGGTTGATCTTGGAGGAATGCGGTCACGCACCTATGTGGGATCACCCAAAAGAGGTCATCGAGCAGATACTCCAAACTACGGGGACACATCCCTGATTCTCATAAACTTCAGAGCGCCCCTTATCTGCATGGATAGGGCAGACTAGGCACGTGTCCCTTCGCCAATACACCCCTCGTGGAAATCGGCGCAGAGGTATATCTTCAAGTGCGCAAAAGATCCTCGGGACGATATTGGCAATCGCGATTGCGCTTCAAATGCTCTATCCGTTCCTTCATGGCCAGGCTCTGCAATTTGTCACGATAAGCGGGATCTACGCCGGGGCTTTGGCGATGCTTCTTCACGCCCATTATTCATTTGGATTGCGCTACGCGGCTACATATTCCATTGTCACCTTTTTCTTCGCCCTGGCCATTGAGCAAATCGGGGTCAGTTCTGGCTGGCCCTTCGGTGACTATTCATTTGATTCCAGTCTTGGGGCCCACATCTACAAGGTGCCACTTGTGATTCCATTTGTATGGCTGATGCTGGCCCACCCAATACTGGTGGCTGCTAGGCGAGTTACACAGCACTGGGCCTTCATCTACGGTGGCGCCATCATGATGGCTTGGCACCTTTTCATAGACCCACAACTAGCCATCACTCATCGAGTCATATGGGCATCCGGCGGTAGCCGCGTTCCATTTGAAAGCGAATTACCCATTTCTAGCCTGGCGGGATGGCTATTTGCCGGAATGTTACTGATCGCAATATTGCATTTCACGCTTCCAAAAGATCGGCGCAAGCAGGGAGCCGAATTCGCAGCAGTTGATATTTTTCTGGGCTGGACTTTACTTGCCGGTGTCTTCGACAACATTTTCTTCTTCAATCGCCCAAAAATCGCACTTTTTGCCGGTGCTATCTACGCGGTAATCCTGGCGCCTTACTTCTTCTCTCGCTGGCTCGGTAAACCTGGCGATTAGATTAACGGTTCTCAATACCTAGATTAATGTAGATCTCGCGGCTAGCCGTGGAACTGTTCATCGTATAGAAGTGCAAGCCCGGCGCGCCCGCGTCCAGAAGTTCGCGACACATTTGCGTTGCGATTTCAATGCCTAAGGCTTTCACTGATTCAGGTTGATCTTCTACCAATGCGAATCTTTCACGAATTGCTGATGGGATCGGCGTTCCTCCCAATTCTGCCATGCGTACGAGTTGCTTGACATTGGTCACCGGCAATATCCCGGGAATAATCGGTAACTTTGAGCCCCTTGCTGCCAACTTTTCCACCAGCGATTTCCAATGTGAAACCTCAAAAAAGAATTGCGTCGTTGCAAAGGTTGCCCCGAGTTCCTCTTTGTGTAAAAGCACGTCGATATCTTGCTCGAGGTTTCCATGCGAGGCTGGGTGACCATCAGGGAAAGCCGCCACCCCGATAGTGAAATCTCCCGTAGCCGCGGCCAAGGCAACAAGTTCATCAGCATGATTGAATCCACCTGCTGTAGGAATCCAAGGAGCAGTCGGCCCGCCAGTGGGGTCTCCACGGAGAGCAAGAATGCTTTTTATACCGGCATCGCGGTAATGACCCAAGATTTCGCTGAGTTCGGCTCTCGTGGATCCAACACAAGTGAGATGGGCAACGGTAGGGATGTGCGTTCGGCTCGTTATTTCCTCAGTGATTCGGATTGTCCGCTCTCGTGTGGATCCGCCCGCACCATAGGTGACCGAGATGAAATCTGGGGAAAGAGGTTCGAGGGCAGTCATGGCCGCCCAGAGGCGTTCTTCGCCAGCGGGGTCTTTCGGTGGGAAGAATTCAAAGGAATACGTTCTCGCCATGATCTTCCTTTCGCTCTTATTGACTAGTGAGGGTAGCGTTGCCATGTGAACCAGGAACCGCAGTTCGCTCTGGCGGACATACGAATACGCGTGCAACGTGACCTGACAGATTTCCTTGCGGAACAGACACTTTACTTAGGCGAGATCGGCACTGAACTCATTCCTGCTGCCGAGGCGATCAACGCATTCCTCCTCGACGGTGGAAAGCGCTTACGCCCACTCTTTGCCTACTGCGGATATGTGAGCGCAGGTGGCGAAGACGACAATGCAATTATACGGGCTATTTCCAGTCTCGAACTCCTGCAAGGTTGTGCCCTCATTCACGACGATCTGATGGATGCCTCCGACACCCGGCGCGGAAAACCATCCATCCACCGACTCTTCGAGAATATTCATCGAAACGATGAGCTCTCTGGGTCTGCCGCAAACTACGGCGCCTCCGCGGCGATTCTTCTCGGGGATTTAGCGCTCGTGTGGGCCGATCAGATGCTGCACCGCTCAGGTATATCGGATGCGCAACTCGTTCGCGTCTTGCCTATCTACGACGAGATGCGGGTAGAGATCATGGCAGGTCAATTTCTCGACATTCACGAGCAGGCTTTGGCGACTCAAAGTGTTGCTCGCTCGTTAAAGATCGCACGCTACAAGTCGGGCAAGTACACCGTTGAACGTCCATTGCACTTTGGCGCTAGCCTTGCTCTGCCTCCAGGTGAAGAGCGTGAGAATTTCTTTGCCATGTTCTCAGAATTTGGCTTGCCGCTTGGAGAAGGTTTCCAGCTTCGCGATGATCTTCTTGGAGTATTTGGGGATCCCACGCTCACTGGCAAACCGGCGGGAGATGATCTGCGCGAAGGCAAACGCACGGTCCTTATGGCAATGACCCAGGATCGAGCATCTGCCAAGCAGGAGACAGTGATCGCAAAGTATTTCGGCGACCGCCACCTCGATTCTGAAGGAGTAGGGGCACTTCGTGAAGTCATCATCGAAACAGGCGCAAGAGACCACGTCGAAGAGCTCATCGAAAAACTGGCGCTGACAGCCCTTGATGCCTTGAACCGCGAGGAAATTCCCCCCGCCGCGCACGGGCTACTACGTGATCTTGCCTCGATCGCAATGGGAAAGAGCGTGTGAATGCGGTTCCAACACTTGGGAAACCATGAATCTAGTTTCAGCTGTTGAAGATCTCTTAACGGGATTGCCTCGATGTGGGAGCACTCACGTTCTCGCCATTGATGGTCGAGCTGGTGCAGGAAAGACGACACTGGCCAACGAACTCTTCCTTGCCTTAAGTTCAAGCCGAAAAGTTGCGGTAGTTCATCTGGATGAAATCTATGCAGGATGGGAGCTGGCGCTAACCGACATGCTCACGGCATCACTGTCACAGATCATAGAAGCTATCTCCGCTGGAGAATCTGTCACGTTCCCCATCTATGACTGGACTTGGCAACAGTTCGATTCAAGGCGCGAGATACCTCCAAGGGATCTCATCATCATTGAGGGCGTAGGAAGTTGCCAACGAATCGTGCGCGATGTAGCGACGGCCACGATATGGATCGACATCGATCAGGAAACGGGCCTGGAGAGAGTTCTAAGTCGTGACGGATTGGCCATCGTGGACCAGATGAATACGTGGCAGGAAAGAGAGGAAAGACACTTCTTATCCGATGCGACCCGCGAAAACGCTGACTTCATTCTCTCAACCACCTAGTTGGCCGCGCGTCTAGCCAACTCCGAAGGTCATCGGTGCATAAGATTTTGACGTGTCGGATCTCTCTGGTGAACTCATCGATGGGCGCTATGAACTCCTGCACCAAATAGCCAGCGGAGGCATGGCAACGATCTACGTAGCCCTCGACACAAGGTTGGATCGAAAAGTCGCGGTCAAGATCATGCACCCTCATCTGGCAAGCGATGAGAAATTTGTCAATCGCTTCATCCGTGAGGCAAAGGCCGCTGCCGCGCTCTCCCACCCCAACATCGTTAGCGTGCAAGACCAAGGTTGGAATCAAAGTGGTATTCCTGCAGTCTTTCTGGTCATGGAACTTATCGAAGGACATACATTGAGGGATTACCTTTTCGAACAAGGATCCCTCTCGCCGGCAGAGGTGGTGCATTTCCTGATACCCGTTCTGAGTGCCCTGGAAGCCGCGCATAAGATTGGCATCGTTCATCGTGATATCAAGCCGGAAAACATTCTCATTTCAAATTCCGGGCGAGTGAAAGTGGCTGACTTCGGATTAGCTCACGGAGACTTGATTGGCCACACTCTTGCTGCCGAATCAAGTGTGGTACTGGGAAGCGTCTCCTATCTCTCCCCTGAACAGGTGCAACGCGGTGTTGCAGATTCGCGTAGCGACGTCTATTCAGTTGGGATAGTTGCATTTGAATTGCTCACGGGAGAAAAGCCTTTCTCGGGAGATTCCCCAATCAATATCGCCTACAAACATGTGAACGACCGAGTTCCAGCGCCATCCTCTCTCGTGACCGGAATTCCTGCCTCCCTTGATGCGCTGGTGCTGCGCGCCACAAATACCAATCCTGATGATCGTCCGAGAGATGCTGGAGAGTTTCTTGAACAGATGCGGGCGATACAGATCGAACTAGATCCTCGTCGGAGTCAACTCAGCCTCGAATTGGATCTACCTCCCATCGCATTCCGAGAGAAATCTCGTAAAACAAAGCGAGTTTTGCCTCCACAAAAATCCATCACATCTGGCACAGTGTTGGCTATGAAACCAGAGAAGTCCACAAAGTCCACAACCACGGCCCTGGAAAAGAAGCGCAAAGCCAGCGCGCGGGTGCGCCGAAACCGCTGGATTGCCGCTGCCGTGGTCCTGATCCTGATTGGGGTCAGTTGGTATGCCTTTGCGGGGCGCGGAAACAAAGTGCTAGTTCAATCGGTAGTTGGGCAGACCGTGACTCAGGCGAATTCGCTTCTTGAGCCTCTCGGATTACACACCAAAGTTTCAGAGCAGGTCTTTAGCGAAGTTGTCGACAACGGCAAGATCATCTCTTCAGATCCAAGCGGTGGCGGGCGAATTGCCGCAGGTGGAACTGTCTCCCTCGTCGTGTCAAAAGGCCCAGAACGATTCTCTGTGCCTGTCCTAAAAGGGTTAACCCAGGCGCAGGCGCTCTCGCTATTCCAGAAGAATTCGCTCTCACTCGGTAGCGTTACCGAGACCTTCAATCCCAACGTTGCGCAGGGAATGATCATTAGTTCCACGCCGAAGGCAGGCACGCCCGTTAGACGCGATTCCACAATCGATCTTGTAATTAGCAAGGGCCCTGAACTTCTTGTTTTGAATTCCTATGTTGGCAAGAGCGGAGATCAAGCTCTGACAGAGCTGACCAATGCGGGCTTTGTCGTGTCGACTACCTACGCCTACAGCGATACCGTGGCAATCGGGGCTGTCATCAGCCAAGTGCCCGATGCCAATGGTGGAACGGCGGCCAAAGGAATCAAGATCGCCCTCGTTGTTTCGCAAGGCAGCGAATCTGTCTTCGTGCCGAATGTATATTCATTCACACAAGCCCAAGCCACGGCAATGCTGCAAGATCTCGATCTCGTAGTGAGCGTGAAAAAAATTGGTACAAAGGCCGTTAAAACCGTAACGAATATTTCCCCGAAAGTCGGCACCCAAGTGAAACGTGGCAGTACGGTCATCATCACAGTAGGGTAGGCAAATGCCCTCTCCACGCCCACGCATCGGCGCCCACGTACCCACAAGTGGTGGGATGGCAAAGCGATCTATCGCTTACGCCCAAGCCGTAAAGGCCGAGGCAATTCAAGTATTTGCCTCAAACCCGCGTGGTTGGGCAATGCCGGAGGCCAATAGAGAGGCCGACGATGCTTTCAAAGCGCGGGCAATTGAATTCGATATCGCTACCTATGTTCATGCTCCCTATCTGATAAACCTGGGTTCTCCCACGGTGGCAACGTATGAGAACTCGCTCGCTTCCACGAAGTACTCATTGCAGCGTGGGGCTGACATTGGCGCGCTCGGTGTAGTTATTCACACTGGCTCTGCAGTCGATGTGACTCATGTGGCAAATGCATGGAAACAGATTCACGATGGAATGATGCCGATTCTTGAGGCCCTGCCCGAGGATTCGCCGACTCTTCTGCTAGAACCCACTGCCGGGCAAGGACAGTCTCTCGTTAAGAGACTTGAAGATTTGGTTCATTATCTCGATGCCCTTGAGCATCATCCAAAGGTGGGAATCTGTCTAGATACATGCCATGTTTTTGCCGCAGGCCATGACATCAAGAAAAAGGGTGGCATGACAGAGACCCTTGATTTGCTTGTCTCCATCGCCGGGGCAGAGCGCTTTCAATTGGTGCATGTCAACGACTCTATGGACGTGTGCGGTGCTCTCAAGGACCGTCATCAAAATATCGGCGACGGAGAAATCGGCGTTGATCCTTTTAAGGAACTTCTAGCCCACCCCGCAGTTGCCAATACCTCGCTGATTTTGGAGACTCCAGGTCAGGAACCCGAGCATGGCAAAGAAGTGGCACTTCTCAAGAAATTCCGCGGATAGAAAATGCGTTTGCGCTTGGCCCCTTTTGCCCTGCTCGCAGTAGCTGCAATGTGGGGCGCTGCATTTGTCCTTATGAAGGATGCGATCAAACGACAAGATGTCAATAGTTTTCTCTTTACACGTTTCGCAGTAGCAGCAGTAGTCATGATTCTTCTCAAGCCCAAGATCGTGAAACTCTTCAGCCGTGACTTGATCACAAAAGGATTTATCGCGGGTTGTTTCCTCGGATCCGGTTACATTCTGCAAACTCTGGGTTTGGCAAGAACAACCGCTGCAGTAACTGGTTTCGTCACAGGAATGTATGTGATCGCCACTCCCCTCATTGCCGCATTAGTCCTTCACCAGAGAATATCCAGGAGAACGTGGACATACGTGCTGATCGCCACCGCGGGGCTGGCACTGCTTTCGCTGCACGGATGGTCGATTGGCATCGGGGAACTGCTGGTTTTCTTCAGCGCAATTGCCTTCGCATCCCACATCATCGCTCTGAGTCAATGGAGCAGCGGGCGCGATGCTTACGCACTCACCGTTATTCAATTGGCCACCTGCGCCATTTTGGCGGGTCTGGCTTCATTGAAATCGGGTTACCATCTCCCTCCCGATCGCGGCGTGTGGGGAGTCGTTGTCTTCACGGCCATATTCGCCACGGCGATCGCCTTCATAATTCAAACCTGGTCTCAGGCTCACATGACCTCAACAAAGGTGGCGGTAATTCTGACGATGGAGGTCGTTTTTGCCGCCATATTCGCCGTTATTTTCGGTGGAGAAAGGCTCACCTTGCAGATCGCACTCGGGGGCGCACTCGTTGTCGCAGCCATGTACATGATCGTCTTGCAAGAAGCGTGAGATGATATTTCCATGCGCGTAGATCTTCGTTCTGACACGGTCACTGTCCCCTCAACGGCAATGCGTGAGGTTATGTCGCAAGCCCCAGTCGGCGATGATGTCTACGGCGAGGACGTAACCGTGAACTCATTGGAAGAGAGAGTTGCGGCGCTTTTCGGCAAGGAGGCCGGTGTCTTCACTCCAACAGGTTCCCTCGCAAACCAACTGGCTATAAGAATGCTTGTCTCACCTGGTGAGGAACTCATCGCGGAAACCAACTCGCACGTGGTCCGGGCCGAACTTGGAGCTGCCGCGACATTTAGCGGAATCACAACTCGTACCTGGCCGGCACGACGCGGATTACTCAATGCCGATGACCCCATGGAAATCGCTCGACCGTCGGCGGGTCCCTACTTGGTTTCAACGACGGCGATTGCTGTTGAGAACACTCACAATTTCGGCGGAGGAACTGTTCAGCCGCTTGATCAGATTGCCAAACTCCATAACGAGGCAAGCAAAGTCGGAATAGCTCTACACCTCGATGGCGCCCGAATCTGGAACGCACATACGGCCTCTGGAGTTGCCTTCACAGAGTATGCAAAATATTTCGATACTGTGAGCGTCTGTTTTTCAAAGGGACTCGGTGCGCCTGTTGGCTCCATGATGCTCTCGACAAAAGAGAAAGTGACCAAGGCACGTGTATGGCGAAAGCGCTACGGCGCCGGAATGCGGCAGATCGGAATTCTTGCAGCAGCGGCTCATTACGCGCTGGATACGAACCTTCCCCTTCTTGCAGAAGATCATCGACGCGCTAAGTTTATTGCAGAAAAATGCCATGAAGCAGCCGCCTCTGTTGTGAATCCATCTGAAGTCGATACAAACATTGTCGGTCTTGATCTTTCACAACTGCCAGTTTCATCCGCAGAATTCGCGCAAATGGTGAAAGTCGAAGGTGTTCTCATTAGTTCGCTCGGCCCGAATTTCGCGCGACTTGTCACGCACCTTGATATTGATGATGCCGCAATGACCTATGCCGCAGAAGTTCTGGCTGCAGCGTTAAAGCACGCCCTCGTGTCGAAGTAGCCACTCTTTAGCATCTAGGCCGTAGGCGTAATTTCCTAACGCTCCACCAGTCTTTACAACTCGATGGCAAGGAACCACCACAACAATTGCATTCTTTGCGCAAGCAGTGCCGGCGGCTCGCACGGCGGCGGGAGATCCTGCGCGTTGCGCCAAATCCGCATAAGAGAGAACTTTCCCAGCCCTAATTTTTCGCATCGCCTTCCATGCGGCCTGTGAAAAATGCGCACCTGGCTGTCTCACTGCGATTGCATTGATCGCTTCAACGTCTCCATCAAAGTAGTCATCAACAAGATCGGAAATCACCGGTATCCGCTTGACGCGATCAATGCCGCGTTGAACATCCAACTCCTCAAGGGTGTCCAGAAGTGAGTCGTAGCTTGTGTAATTTGCCCCGAGCAAAACATGCTCATCTGCCATGAGATGAATCGTGCCGATAGGAGTCTTGGTCGATGTATAAAGCAAACTCATTGAGCCAGATTAGCGATCGCGAAGCATCTCCGCTACGAGAAAGGCCAACTCGAGGGATTGAGCGTGATTGAGACGTGGATCGCACGCAGTTTCATACCGCATCGCCAAATCATCATGGGAGATCTGCTCTCCGCCGCCCACGCACTCTGTTACATCATCACCAGTGAGCTCAATGTGAATCCCACCAGGGTGAGTACCCAGAGACTTATGAACCTCGAAAAAGCCCTTGACTTCATCGAGAACGTCATCGAAGCGGCGTGTCTTGTAACCACTAGGTGCCTCGTATGTGTTGCCGTGCATCGGGTCGCAGACCCACAGCACCTGTGCGCCTGACTTGGTGACTCCCTCAACAAGGGCTGGCAGAGCCTCTCGAATCTTGCCGGCTCCCATACGGGTAATAAAAGTAAGACGGCCCGGCTCGCGATCTGGATCCAATTTATCTATGAGGGCAAGGGCGTCAGCCACTGTGGATTTCGGTCCCAACTTTACGCCAATTGGATTGCGGATCTTGGATGCAAAATCGACATGAGCGCCATCAAGTTGGCGGGTGCGCTCACCAATCCAGACAAAGTGCGCTGAAACGTCATATGGCTGCTGAGTCCGTGAATCAATGCGAGTGAGGGCCTTCTCGTAATCCATGATGAGAGCCTCGTGACTTGCGAAAAACTCCACTGTTTTGAATGCAGCGGGATCCACACCGGCTGAGCGCATGAACGATAAAGCTCGTCCAATCTCATTAGCCATCTCTTCATAGCGCATTCCAACAGAGGAATCGCGGATGAAACCCTTGTTCCATTCGTGAACCTGACGAAGATCTGCAAATCCGCCTTGTGTGAAGGCGCGAACCAAGTTCAAGGTAGCAGCTGAAGTGTTGTAGACCTTGAGTAGTCGTTGTGGGTCCGGAGTTCTGGAGGCGAGGGTAAATTCCAAATCATTGACCGCATCGCCACGGTAAGCCGGAAGCGTGACATCCCCGCGCGTTTCCAGATCATTTGATCGAGGTTTAGCAAACTGGCCTGCCATCCGACCTACTTTGATGACGGGCAGACTTGAGTAGTACTGAAGCACCGCGGCCATCTGCAGGATCGTCTTGATCCTATTTCGAATGGAATCAGCTGTGGCTGCCGCGAACGTTTCGGCGCAGTCTCCCCCTTGCAACCAGAAAGCTCTACCTGCTGCGGCCTCTGCAACCCGGGCCTTGAGGTTGTCGCATTCACCAGCGAAGACCAAGGGTGGATAGGTGCGAAGTTCTGCCAGGGCAGCCGTCACGGCGGGGCTTTCGTTACCTCCTGGCCAAGTCGGCTGTTGGGCAGCGACGAGGCCAGGGGCAAAGAGGGAATCCAAGGTGGTCATAGTTTCCTAGCCTAGAGAGTGTATGGATGATCGCGTCGTGCGATTATCCGAAGAAGACTTCTGCCTCTTTGTAAAGCTCAGGGTTTACGAGTTTCAATTTCTCTGTGGCAGAAGCCAGCGGCACGCGGACGATATCGGTGCCATGCAATGCCACCATCTTGCCCCAGTCACCTTCATGAGCGGCGGTGATGGCGTGCAGACCAAAGCGGGTTGCCAGAACTCGATCGAAGGCAGTCGGTGTTCCACCTCTTTGAATATGACCGAGGACAGTGCTGCGAGCCTCCTTGCCGGTGCGAGCCTCAATTTCTTGGGCAAGCCATTCACCAATTCCGGAAAGCTTGACATGTCCGAAAGCATCCAGTGCTTGATCCTTGATCATCATGTCACCATCTTGAGCGATTGCTCCCTCGGCTACGACGATGATCGGCGAGTAATTGACCTTGAAGCGGGACTCGACCCATTCGCAAACCTTCTCCAAGGAGAACTTCTGCTCGGGGATCAAAATGCAGGCAGCCCCGCCGGCTAGGCCAGAGTGCAGAGCAATCCATCCCGCGTGGCGTCCCATCACTTCAACAACGAGGGCACGATGGTGTGACTCCGCCGTCGTGTGGAGACGGTCAATTGCCTCCATCGCGATATTGACCGCCGTATCAAAACCAAAGGTGTAGTCCGTGTTGTTGAGATCGTTATCGATCGTCTTGGGAACGCCAACTACCTTCACGCCCAGTGCGTCTAGTTTCGTGGCAACTCCAAGGGTGTCCTCCCCTCCAATGGCAATGAGGGCGTCCACGCCAGCCTTAGCTAAATTTTCCCGAATCCGATCTATTCCCCCCTCAATTTTGAAAGGGTTGGTCCGAGAAGAGCCCAGAATCGTTCCGCCACGGGGCAAAATTCCGCGGGTTGCGGCAATATCCAGGGTCATGGTCAGCCCTTCAAGCGGGCCCTTCCAACCGTCGCGATATCCGACAAATTCATGACCATATTCTTTAACGCCCTTGCGGACGATGGCACGAATAACAGCATTGAGACCAGGACAATCTCCGCCACCAGTTAGGACACCAATACGCATCGCAGTTCACTCCAACGCTCGATTAGAAATTGGGCAATGTAGCCCGTAACGGGTCAACGCTGACGATGCAAAGTCTATCCTCCCTCCACCATGTGATTCGCCTCCAGTGAGGCAGATTGCACCCTCGCGAGGAGCCCCGGTTGAAGACATATGCCCCTCGCCCCAGAGATTAAGCAATACCTCGTTGGAAAAGCGATGACGGGTGCCCCGCAGGCCTGGCACGCCCCGCTTGATGTCATCCGGGCTAATACCTACAGCCGCATAGCCCTGGCAGGAAAAGTCGAGGAAGTCTTCTCAATTCAAGATCGCTATATTCCCGGACCCACCGCAGACTTGCATGTGCGCATCTATCGGCCATCCGATGGGGAGGATCTTGCCTCCCTGGTCTACTTTCATGGCGGAGGCTGGGTTCTCAACTTCCTAGATATCTACGACGCCGAACTCTGCGCATTAGCCAATGCGAGCGGCTCGGTGATCGCGGCCCTCAACTACCAAAAAGCACCAGAACATCCATATCCGATCCCCTTTGATGATTGCTTCGCGACATTTCTCTGGGTCCACCAGAATTCATATGCCCTCGGCCTAGATCCTTGGAAAATCGGAGTTGGAGGAGAGAGCGCCGGCGGAAACCTTGCAGCCGCAGTGGGGCTAAGGGCCCGTGATATGGCCGGACCCAAACCCAGATACCAACTCCTCATCAATCCATGCAATGAAAGAAACTTCGAAACTGCCTCCTACCTCGAGTATGCCTCAGGATACGGTCTTTCACGCGAGGCGATGATCTGGTTCTGGGAGCAATCACACCCAGAGCCCATGAAGCGGTATCGGATTGCGGTGCCATAATAAAATCGATGATCGCCTAGGCAGTAACGCGAACACCCTTACCGACTACGACAATTCCGCCAGGGGAAATTGTAAAGCGTTCGCGATCGCGATCAAGGTCTACGCCAATCTGTGCACCCGGTTCGACGACCACGTTCTTATCCAAGATCGCTCGACGCACAACCGCACGATCGCCGATCTTGACTGAGGGCATCAGGACCGAACCATCAACAAAAGCACCGCCGGCTACAACGACGTCATACGAAGCAACGGTTCGATTCAGGTGTCCTCCAGCGATAATTGAGCCAGCGCCGACTATCGAGTCCTGTGCGATACCGCCCTCGCTGAATTTGGCAGGAGGAAGAGAAGGCGGATTCGTCAACAGTGGCCATTCGCGGTTGTACAGATTGAAAATAGGATGGACCGAGACTAAATCCATGTGCGCATCGAAGTAGGCATCTATTGAACCCACGTCTCGCCAATATCCCTTGTCGCGATCTGTCGCACCCGGAACAACGTTGTTAGCGAAGTCGTAAACCTTGGCAGAGCCATTGCGAGTAAGCATGGGGATTATGTTTGCCCCAAGGTCGTGGCGACTTTCCAGGTCCTCTGAGTCCAGAATCAGGGCATCTTCCATAACATCTCTTCGAAAAATGTAATTACCCATTGATACTAAGCACGTATCGGGGTGACCGGGCATAGCGGGAGGATTGGCCGGCTTCTCATGGAATGCCTTGATCGTGACACCGTCATCAGCTAACTCGATGACGCCGAATTCGCTCGCCTCGGCGCGGGGCATGCGGATGGCTGCCACGGTCACGCCTGCTCCGGTGTTGAGATGTTGGTCGAACATCTGGCTTGGATCCATTCGATAGACGTGGTCAGCGCCGAAAACCAGAATGTGTTTGGGATCTTCATCATGAATGAGATTGAAGTTCTGCAAGATCGCATCCGCGCTTCCGGTGTACCACCTCGGACCAAGTCTTTGCTGGGCTGGAACCGGAGTAATGAAGTTGCCCAATAGAGTCGACATTCGCCAGGTCGTTGTTATGTGCTTGTCGAGAGAGTGCGATTTGTACTGAGTAAGAACGGCAATCTTCAACATACGCGCATTGACCAGATTGGAGAGTACAAAATCTACCAATCGATACGAGCCACCGAAGGGAACTGCGGGCTTAGCCCGGTCAGCGGTAAGTGGCATCAACCGCTTTCCTTCACCTCCCGCGAGAACTATTCCTAATAGGAGGTCGCGACGCATAACGTAACGATAGCCTTCTCCTTGCATGTCGCCTAGACCTTGACATGTCGCGTGAGGAGATGTGATGGAACCGATAAGAGTTGGGCTGGTCACGAAAGAATGGCCGCCACATGTCTACGGCGGCGCCGGCGTACATGTAGTACAACTCGCAGAGGCTCTTCGCAAAAGACCAGAGATTTCACTCGCCGTTCATTGTTTTGGCGAGAAACGTGCAGATGCAATTGGCTACCCAACCCCTGTCGAATTTGCGCAATCCAATCCAGCCATAGCCGCAGTGGCCACAGACCTAGCGATCGCCGATGCGCTGTCTAAGGCCGACGTGGTTCATACCCACACGTGGTACGCGAACATGGCAGGCCACCTTGCATCCCTCATTCACGGAATCCCCCACATCATGAGCGGACATTCACTTGAGCCCTTACGCCCATGGAAGGCCGAACAGCTCGGCGGCGGCTATCAACTTTCTTCGTGGGTCGAGCGAACGGCGATTGAAAGCGCCGCAGCTGTTATCGCTGTCAGCGACGGAATGCGTGCCGATATTTTGTCGGCATACCCGAACGTTGACCCGGCACGGGTTCATACAATCCGAAATGGGGTCGACACCGATAAGTTCTCTCCAAACTATGATTCAACCGCGCTAGAAAAATACGGAATCTCAGGTCGCTACGCGCTATTTGTCGGACGAATTACCCGCCAGAAGGGATTGGCGCATTTGCTTCGCGCATGGGAGAAAGTGCCAGCGGAGTACGGCCTGGTCATCGCGGCCGGCAGTCCCGATGAGGCAGGAATAGGCCTTGAGATCGCAGATCTCATTGAAGAATTGCAGCGAACTCGTTCTAATGTGTGGTGGATCCAGGAGATGCTGCCGCACGAGGAACTCACATCCGTGCTCACGGCAGCTGATCTTTTTATCTGCCCGTCAATCTACGAACCCCTGGGAATCGTGAACCTGGAAGCGATGGGGTGTGCTACTGCCGTTCTCGGTTCGGCAGTCGGCGGCATTCCTGAAGTTGTCGCCGACGCAATCACTGGTGAATTGGTTGAGTACTCCTCCAACCACGAGAAGTTTGAAGCAGATCTGCGCCAGGCAATTATTGATCTCATGGGCAAACCCGAACTCCTTATCAAGTATGGCAATGCCGGCAGGATAAGGGCCCAATCTGAATTCGGTTGGGATGCAGTTGCCGAGTCCACAATTGCGCTCTACGCGCAAGTACTCTCGCGATAGAGCCAATATTTCATGACAAGGAAAAGTTGGTCCCTTTTCGTCGCAGTGGGAATTCTCTGGGGCATCCCATACCTTCTGATTAGAGTTGCTGTGCGCGATTTTAGTCCCGCTATGGTCGTGTTTTCTCGGGTGCTCATCGGCGCCCTCATCCTCGTTCCACTGTCGATGCGTCAGAAATCTTTTAGCGTCGCCCTCCGAAACTACAAGTACATCTTTCTCTACGCGGCAGTTGAAATTATGGGGCCTTGGTTTCTCATCACCAAAGCAGAGATGAAAATTTCCTCAGGACTCGCAGGACTCTTGGTTGCTACGGTTCCTATCTGGGCCACCATCTACGCCTCCATGACTGGTGACAAGACGGTCTGGCATCGCAAGAGATTGATGGGATTGGTAATCGGCTTTGCGGGCTTAGTAGCAGTGGTCGGTATCGAGAGTCTCTCCGGCAAGAATTCACTTTGGGCAATATTTTCGATTCTCGTTGCCGCGGTTGGCTATGCCTTAGCGCCCAACATGATCATGAAGAAGTTGCCGAACGTTTCAGGCCTTGCGATCAACGCACTTGCAATGACGATGGCGGCCCTGGTCTACTCCCCCTTTGCGATCCTGCAATGGCCAAGTGGCCATGTCTCTAGAGATTCGCTTCTGTCGGTAATTGCATTAGGCATTTTCCCGACCGCCATGGCATTCGTCGTCTTCTTTGCGGTGTTGAAGGAGATCGGGCCCGCGCGAGCATCACTGGTGACTTATCTCAATACAGCTTTTGCAGTGGTGTTGGGGGTTCTCATTCTCTCCGAGCCGCTTACGCTCGGGATCATTATTGGTTTGCCATTGGTACTTGCCGGTTCGTACTTTGCTAGCCGGAAACCAAAAACTCTCACCTAGACCTTCAGAAGTTAGCTCGGGCTCTCCTGAAGGTCTAGTCCGTGAGAGATCTCGTAATGTGTCGCATTCGATCCAGTCGCGCCCTTGGATTCAGCCAGCCCGGGAAAAAAAGTGAACCCAAGGACCGCGACGATCAGACACACAAGCCTGCGTGAAGTATTCATGGTCGAATGCCTACAAATTCGCCTCAGCGTAAATGTTCTGCTCTGCTTGTGCAGCATTGCCAACCGCAATTGCCTGTTCGTAGGCGTAAATCGCACGGTCCTTGTATCCCATATCGACAAATACCCTTGCAATTTCGCCCCAGTGAGTAGCGAGTTCTCGATCAGGGATCGCGGTGCGCATGTAATCCATGGCACGCTCCAACTGCATGAATGACTCGTCAAATTTTCCAAGTCGGAAGAGAATCTTCGCCTCTTGCGAGAACAAACTTGCTTTTGGTCCTGGAATTTCGGGAGGAAGTTCTGCCAGACCCTTCCTGACATACATCAAAGCCTTTTCGAAATTGCCAAGACGCATTTCCACTTCAGAAAGCGTGATGCAGGTGTACGCGGCATGGCCCGGATTGTTCTGGGAGGCCAGATCAAGGTAGGCAGATTCAGCCAAATCGTGGATCTTGTTGAGATCGGGATTTGGCATATCCAGC
>JANXZB010000037.1 GCA_025355765.1 Actinomycetes bacterium | reverse complement strand
GTCGGGACAAGCTGGATAGCCGAAGGAATATCGTGACCCTCGATAACCTTGGTCGAGAATTGCCTGCAACTCTGGGGCATCCTCTCCTCGATAGTTCAATTCTTCTCGCACACGGGCGTGCCAGTGCTCAGCCAAGGCCTCTGTAAGTTGAACGGATAGACCGTGCAGTTCGAGATATTCGCGGTAGTGGTTTGCGGCAAACAACTTGCCTGTCGCCTCACTTACTGCTGAGCCCATGGTCACGATCTGGAACTCCACTACATCGGTACGTCCTGATTCCTTCGAAGCAAAATAGTCACTTATGCAGAGCCTTCGGTCGCGAGATTGCCGTGGAAAAGTGAAACGTGTTCGCTCCTGGCCCTCCAACGGCCCTTCGTGATGCAAAATAATGAGGTCGTTGCCTTCACTTACGCAGGGGAAATAGCCATAGACAACGGCGGCATTGAGCCAACCTTGCGCCAAAGCATCACTTAGTAGCGCCCGCAGTCGCGGACGTCCTTCGCTTTCGGCCATTACCTCGTACTCACCACGAGCGCCCTTTAGCCCCCACTGCCCGACAAAGAGAGCGCGCTCGTCCAACATCCCCGAGTATTCAGCTAATGGGACACCTTTGATAATTCGACTTCCGAAGAATGGAGGAGTGGGAATATCTACATCAGTGGCGACATCGCTGCGTTTGGTGTCAATTTCTTGTACGGAATCAGCTTTAGCGACCGCACGCACTCTTCGCTCTCGCAAAGGAGGAAGAGCAGCCCCTGGTTCGCCACGCTTAATCGCCATGATTATGTCCATCAGGCGAAGTCCCTCGAAGGCATCCCTGGCATAGCGAACTTGGCCGGGAAACTGACCGGCCAAGTCTTGCTCGACATACGCACGAGTCAGAGCAGCACCGCCAAGAACTATCGGCCATTTCTGGTCAAGTCCGCGCGAGGTGATCTCCTCTAGATTCTCTTTCATGATTACGGTCGACTTAACTAGCAGACCGCTCATGCCGATTGCATCTGCATTGGAGTCACTGGCGGCATCGATAATCTGGTTTATCGTCTGCTTGATGCCGATGTTGACAACTCGGTATCCATTGTTTGAAAGGATGATGTCGACGAGGTTCTTGCCGATATCGTGGACGTCACCGCGAACAGTGGCAAGGACTATGACTCCTCGCCCATCGGCGCCGGACTTCTCCATGAATGGTTCGAGGTAGGCCACGGCCGATTTCATGACTTCAGCGCTCTGAAGGACGAAAGGAAGTTGCATCTCCCCCTTTCCAAAGAGCTCGCCAACGACCTTCATGCCCTCAAGAAGAAAGGTATTGATGATGTCGAGAGGTTTCATGCCCTCTTCGAGACCGGATTGGAGGTCGGCTTCGAGTCCGACCTTTTCTCCGTCAATGATTCGTCGTGTAAGGCGTTCGGTTAAGGGAAGGGCAGAGAGTTCGGCTGCACGCGTCAGACGCGTTGCAGCGATTTCCACGCCTTCAAAGAGGTCAAGGAAAACTGAAAGTGGATCGTAAATACATTGCCCGTTCTCAAATCGACGTCGGTCATAGATCAGATCCAAAGCCACCTCGCGTTGGCGCTCGTCAATGCGAGCCATCGGAGTGATCTTGGATGGATGGACGATGGCCGAATCCATGCCCGCCTCAACGGCTTCATGGAGAAAGACCGAGTTGAGTACAACTCGCGCAGCAGGATTGAGGCCGAAGGAGACGTTGCTGACGCCTAGCGTTGTATTGACGTCAGGAAATTCAGTCTTGATAGCACGAATCGCATTGAGCGTTTCAAGGCCATCGCGACGAGTTTCTTCCTGCCCCGTAGCGATCGGGAATGTTAAGCAGTCGATCAGGATATCGCCGGTCTTCATATCCCATTTCTGGGTGAGGTCATTTATGAGTCGTCGTGCTACGCGGACCTTCCATTCGGCATCGCGTGCTTGGCCAGTCTCATCGATGGTCAGTGCGACCACGGCAGCGCCATGCTCTTTGACAAGGGGCATCACGCGAGCGAATCGAGAATTAGGTCCATCTCCATCTTCGAAGTTCACGGAGTTGATGACACTTCGCCCGCCCAGTTGCTCAAGTCCGGCTTGGATCACCAGCGACTCCGTTGAATCAAGAACGATGGGAAGCGTTGATGAGGTTGCGAATCGTCCGGCAAGTTCGCGCATGTCTATGGCGCCATCCCTGCCGACGTAGTCGACGGAAAGATCCAACATGTGGGCCCCATCGCGAATTTGATCGCGAGCGATCTCTACACACGCTTGCCAATCTTCGGCCAACAAAGCCGCCTTAAATGCACGAGAGCCGTTGGAATTGGTTCTCTCGCCGATTGCTAGGTAGGTCAGATCTTGTCGGAATGGAACATATTGATAGAGCGAGGAAGCCCCTGCCTCGGATACTGGATTTCTTGTAGCTGGAACAACATCCTTGAGTGCAGCCACCACCTCTGCCATGTGCTCTGGAGTTGTTCCACAACATCCGCCTACGAGGGAAAGTCCGTAATCGCGCACGAATAGCGATAAAGCGGCTGCGAGGTCTTTCGGAGAGAGCGGATAGGTAGCGCCCTTGGGTCCCAAAATAGGAAGGCCCGCATTAGGCATGACCGAAAGACCGATCTGGGCGCTCTTGCTCAAGTAGCGCAGATGCTCTGACATTTCGGAGGGGCCAGTGGCGCAGTTCAATCCAATGAGGTCGATGCCTAAGGGCTCGAGGGCATTGAGGGCGGCCCCAATTTCAGAGCCAAGGAGCATTGTCCCGGTTGTCTCGACCGTGACTTGGGCAATGAGCACCACGTCACGACCACACTCTTTGATGGCCGCGCGGGCACCGTTAATTGCAGCCTTTGCCTGGAGGAGATCCTGCGCAGTTTCTATAAGAATTCCGTCAACTCCGGCGTCAACCAAGCCCTTTGAGGCGATGTTGTATGCGTCGCGCAAATTCGCGTACGTAGTGTGGCCAAGGCTTGGAAGTTTTGTACCCGGTCCCAAGGAACCTAGAACGTACCGGGGTCTCTCAGTTGTGCTGAATTTGTCAGCGCTCTCTCTGGCAAGCACGCCGCCGGCATAAGCCAATTCGTAAATGCGATCTTCAATTCCGTATTCAGCGAGGTTTGCCCAATTTGCACCGAATGTGTTGGTCTCAATGGCATCAACTCCGACGGTGAGGTACTCCTCGTGAACGGAGCGAACGATGTCAGGTCTGCTCACGTTGAGTATCTCGTTGCAGCCTTCATGGCCTTCAAAATCTTCCAGGGTAGGATTCGCCGCTTGCAGCATGGTCCCCATCGCACCATCGGCAATCACTGTGCGCTCGGCCAGAGCCTGGCGGAGGGACTGTTTTGAGGTGATCATCAGGGGAAGGTTACCGTAAGGTGGCATCATGGAGATTCTCCAAATACCCCCCTTGCGATCGCCAATAATGATCTTTTCATTCGGAGGATGGAATGACGCAGGTGAAGCTGCAACAGGGGCCGTGTCTCATCTATTGAACAGTTGGGAACACGCGTTAATTGGTCGGTTCGATCCAGAAGAGTTTTACGACTTTCAAGTCAATCGACCCATGGTCTTTGTTGATGATTCAAAGATTCGCCAGATCACGTGGCCAACAACTGAAGTATTCGGAATCCTCACCCCTCAATTTGATTTCGATTTGGTCGTCGTAAAGGGACTCGAACCTTCGATGAGATGGAAGCGATTCACAAGTGATCTTCTTGATTTAGCTGACGACCTAGAAGTCTCAATGATTTTGGCCATGGGGTCCTTGCTTGCCGATACCCCTCATTCCAGACCTATTTCAGTGAGCGGGAGTGGTTCGCATCCCGAGATTGCCAAACGCCTTGGTGTTGAAGTTAGTCGATACGAAGGTCCAACAGGGATTCTCGGAATTCTTCAAGAAGCCGCAGAGAGAAGAGGTATTGACGCTATCTCTTTATGGGCAGCCATTCCTCACTACGCATCCGCCCCACCTTCCCCGAAAGCCACCTTGGCCCTTATCAACGCGCTTGAGGATTTTTTGAGCATTTCAATTCCTTTAGGAAATTTGGCCGATGAGAGCAAAATGTGGGAGTCCGGCATAGATGAGATGGCTCAAGAAGATTCAGATCTCAAGGAATATATCCGCCAACTTGAATCTTCCAAGGATGAGACAGAGCTTCCCGAGGCTACGGGTGAATCAATCGCTAGAGAATTTGAACGGTATTTGCGTCGTCGAAATATTGAATAATCCCGCTAGATTGCAAGACCCAATAGCAAGTCAATTGCTCGCGATAGTTCGCCAGCGGATCCCCCAGTAGATCCTCTTTCGGTTTCGTCACACCAGATCTTCAAAATATTAATCGCGCTCGGGGTATCTAGATCATGTGAAATGGCATTGATTAACTGCTGTACAACATCGCGCGTAGGAGCCACTTCTGGACGCGAGAGCAATAAACGCAATCGATCGAGAAATCGCGTGGCTTGATCGAGTTGATCGATGGTCCACATGCGGTCCTTTGAATAGTGATCGGACATGAGGGCAAGCCGTACCGCAAGCGGATTGGCTCCCTCTGCCACCAATTTGGAGAGAAAAACAAGATTCCCCAAGCTCTTGCTCATCTTTTCACCATCAAGTCCAATAAGACCTGCGTGTACGTAGACCCGTGCGTACTCTTTTCCAGAAATCACTGCGGCTTGAGAGGCACTGATCTCGTGATGAGGGAAGAGCAGATCATTTCCGCCGCCTTGGATATCAATGAGAAAGTCTTCGTCGTGGTTGACCGGTAAGTAATTGAGTGCGATGGCACAACATTCAATATGCCAACCAGGTCGCCCATCTCCGAAAGTGGAAGGCCAACTCGGCTCGCCAATCCGCCCGTGCAGCCAGACGAGTGCATCTAGTGCGTCGTGTTTTCCCGCTCGCGTTGGGTCTCCGCCGCGATGCGCAGATAATTCGAGCATCTCAGCTCGGGAAAGATTTGCCTTGGAACCAAAATTAGGATCCGACTTCACAGAGAAATAGAGATCGTCATCGACTTGATATACCGCGCCTTTGCCCTGCAAGGCAGTGACGGCTTCGACAACAAGCGGGATTGATTCAACTGCGCCTATATAGCTCTCGGGCGGGATTATGTGGAGATCACTCATGTCGCCCCGGAAGAGTTCAATCTGAGATAGAGCAAGATCTTTCCAATCAACGTTGTCGCGCTTGGCACGTTCCAGGAGAGGGTCATCGATATCCGTCACATTCTCGACAAAATGAACGCGCTTGCCCATGGCCCGTAAATACCGATTGATCAGGTCGAAGGTCACATACGTTGCGGCGTGTCCCAAGTGCGTTGCGTCGTATGGCGTAATGCCACAGACATACATTCTGTACACATCTTTAACCGGTAGGGCCACTACCTTCTTGGATGCCGAATCCTTTAGCGAGAGAGCAGGAAAGGAAAAATCCGAATCAATTGGTGGCAGGTAAAGGTCAGCCCATGAATTCATTTCATCATCCTAAAGGATCTTCCAGGCCGAACTTGTTCTAGTACGGTGGCCAAGGAACCGCGGGCCAATCTTTGCTCGGCATGGGAAAAATGCCCGTTTCTTGAAGGCGGGTTACCCTCCCTCGAAGGGCAGAGATCTCATCCGCTGTCAGAAGGCCTTCTAATTCGACGGGGTCCTTAAGAAAATCCGAAACGGTTTCAAGACGTGACAATTCTTCTTCATTGATGGTGCTCCCGGCCCATCGCCACAGAACGGTCCGTAACTTATCCTCGTGATGGAAGGTCACTCCATGATCGCATCCGAACACCTTCCCAGATGTGTCCGGAAGTATGTGGCCGATCTTGCGATCGGTGTTATTGATAACGGCATCAAATAGAGCCATGTTGCGGAGTTCGGCATTGTCACGCTGGAAGTATTCGGTCATGTCGATGCTCTCATCGATATCTACCCAGAGTTGCACAGCCCCTTCCCCGAATGGTCCTTCACGAATTACCGTCAAAGGTACAACGTCAAAATCGCACCGATCGCTGATTACATAGGCTGCGTATTCGCGAAATGCCAGTGTTCCGTCAGAAAAATCCCAGAGCGGTCGCTCCCCCGCGATGGGCTTGTAAATGCAGGTGAGGGAGGAGGCTCCGTGAACAACTTTGGCCAACATGGTCGCATTAGAAGCAACCACAAGGCGACCCGTTACCTTCATTTCCCCAAGCCGTAAGGCGTTCTCCAATGCAGGCTTAGCGTCGATAGCCATTTGCCCTCGGGCAGACGTGCCCGTTCGGATCTAAGGCCAGGCCACAGAAAGGACATGGCGGTCGACCTGCGTTTACCACCACAGCTGCGCGCTTAACAAACGCATCGGTCTGGGATGGGGTGAGAATAACTCGAAGCAGATCTGGTGCTTCGTAGTCGTCATCTGAGAAGACTTCTTCACTCTCTGGTGCGTTCTCATTTACAGCCTGGAGTTCAACGGAAACCATCTCGCGGTCACTCAACCAAGAAAGTGAAACCAGGCCCACGCGGAATTCCTCCATGATGGGTGCTTCTAGAGGTTGATCATCAACTAACAATCGCTCAATTACTAGGGCTGGATCTACCCGACGAAGTTCTCGAAGCAAGATCTCCAATCGATCGGCAATAGCAATCACCTGCGACTTTTCAAGAAGGACAGAAGTCAGCTTTTTCCCCGAACGGGCTTGTAGAAAGAAACTTCGCTCCCCTGGTTCACCAACCGTGCCAACGACGAAGCGCTCCACCGGATCAAAGCTATTTACGATGCGCGCCATCTAGTGCCTCTTCCCATTTCCTTTGGCGGGATGTCCCGAACCTCCCCCAACAAGCAAACGCTTTCGGGTATCCATAAATATCTGAGGATCCAAGCGAGAGCGAGAATCATTCATAAGTATGAGTCTCGGCTTGGATGATGCGTAGTCAAGAATTGATATGGAGGCCGGATCTATGACAATCCTTTGAAACTCATCAAGATGCATGTTAAGTGCTGAGGCAATGATTGATTTCAATACGTCCCCGTGAGAAACAAGGATCACGTGTCCTTTGCCTCGCATCTCTAAAGCACGGTGAAGAGCCTTCATCGCTCGTTCTTGCATGGCGCGCATGCTCTCGCCCTCAGGAAATACGACCCTTGATGGTTCTTCTTGGACGGTCTTCCATAGACTCTCTTTGGAAAGTGAACGAAGTTTGCGTCCGGTCCATTCTCCGTAATCGACCTCCGACAAGTCCTCGTCCACTTGAACCTTCAGTTTCGGATTCGAATCAGCGATTTTCTTGAGCCACGGCGAGATCGTCTGGGCACATCGTTCTAAGGGGCTGGATCGAAGGGATTTAACGGGAATTACCCCGAGTCTCTTCGCAAGTTCTTGGGCCTGCTTTCTGCCAGCAGGTGAAAGGCTTATCCCTTCGGTTCTACCAGCGAGAATTCCAGAACCGTTGGCAACTGAATGTGCGTGGCGAATGAGGACGACCAATGTCATCGTTGCCACCCCGCCTTCTTGAAATCCGCCGAGTGAAAAAAATTACCAGGACAGAGGAGAAGGTTAACGGGGAATTCACCTCTCTGCCTTGCTAGGGTCGGTTCATGGAATTTCGGCGCGCAGGCAAAAGTGGGCTTCTGATATCCCGCCTTGGCCTGGGCACAATGACCTGGGGGCGAGATACGGATGAGCACGAAGCGGCCGATCAGGCACGGGCCTACCTCGATGCTGGGGGAAATTTCTTGGATACGGCTGCGCTCTACGGAGACGGCGACAGCGAACGGGTAATCGGCGGACTCATCGGGACCCTCTTTCAACGAGCAGACATCCTCATCTCTACAAAGGCCGGAATTTCCTTTCAAGAAGGAGAACGCGTAGTCAATTCATCGCGCCGGGCTTTGATCGCTGAGCTCGATAATTCTCTCAATCGTTTGGGGACTGACTTTATTGATTTGTGGCAAGTTCACGCTTGGGATCCGTTCAACCCTTTGGACGACACTCTCTCTGCACTCGACTACGCCTATTCGAGCGGGCGAGCAAGATACGTAGGTGTCTCCAACTTCGCAGGCTGGCAGAGTGCGCGCGCTATCACCCGACAGGAATCCTTCCCAACAAAAGCGCCCATCGCCTCTCTTCAAAACGAATATTCCCTGCTCAATCGAGAGGTTGAAAAGGAGATACTCCCCTGCGCCGGCGAATTGGATGTTGGTTTCCTAGCGTGGTCCCCGCTTGGCCGCGGTGTCCTCACCGGCAAATACCGAATGGGAACGCCAAGCGACTCACGAGGTGCCAGTCCACATTTTGCTGGTTTCGTTGAGCCGTACATGGATACCAGGAGCGGACGAATTGTTGAAGCCGTAAACGTTGCAGCTGAGGGCCTGGGTTACTCTCCTTTGGAAGTCGCCTTGACATGGGTGCGCGACCGAGTTGGAGTCACAAGTGCAATTGTTGGCGCTCGCACCGGTGCTCAATTGCGCGGAATTCTCATGTCCGAGGAGATTTCGTTGCCTTACATTGTTCGAAGCGCTTTGGATGACGCGTCGGCGATTTAGCAATTCTCCAAGAAATTTTCCAGAACCCTCACCCCGAAAGCGATACCGTCGACGGGAACGCGCTCATCCACACCGTGAAATAGCGACATGAAGTCCAAATCCGGAGGAAGGCGCAACGGCGAAAATCCATAGCCCACAATCCCAAGATCTGACAGGGCCTTATTGTCGGTCCCACCGCTCATGCAATAAGGGACCGGAATTCCATCTGGATCTTGCGATCTCAGCGCATTGCACATCGCATCAACCAAATCGCCTTCGAAATCTACTTCCAGGGCGATATCACGGTTCACAGTTTCAATCTCGATATCTGGTCCGATTAATTCGCGAATTGTGGCGTTGAGTTCATCTTCAAACCCTGGAAGAAAGCGACCGTCAATGATGGCCGAGGCACTCTGGGGAATGACGTTGGCTTTATAGCCCGCTTCCAGCATCGTTGGGTTGGCGGAGTTCTGCAAGGTGGCCCCGATCATTCGCGCAGTTGAACCCAGTTCCTTCAGCAAAGGACGAAGGTCGGAGAGATCAAATGGCTTATTTGTGGCCTTGGCGACTTGCTCGAAAAAGACTTTGACAGTCTTTGTGTAGCGCTGCGGCCATGCGTGATTGCCAATTTTCTGAACTGCTGTTGCCACTGCAGTAATTGCGTTGTCATCGTTCATCATGGAACCGTGGCCAGCGCGACCATGAGCAGTCAACTTCATCCAATGTATTCCCTTTTGTGCACCCTCAACTAAATAAAGTCTTTTTCCATCTCCCACGGTCACCGAGAAGCCGCCCACCTCTGAAATTGCCTCGGTGCAGCCAGCGAAAACTTCCGGATGTTCTTTAGTCATCCATCGTGAGCCGTAAGTCATACCTGCTTCTTCGTCGGCAAAGAAGACAAGAACCAGATTGCGAGGCGGCTTGTAACCGATGCGAGCCCATTTACGGACGATTGCCAAGATCATGGCATCCATGTTTTTCATATCGAGTGCGCCGCGGCCCCAGATCATTCCGTCACGTATCTCGCCACTGAAGGGATCCACTGACCAGTCTTCGGCATTTGCAGGAACAACATCGATATGGCCATGCACGACCAATCCTGGGCGCACATTGTCTGCACTTTCGATATTTGCGACGACATTGCATCGACCAGGGGCTGCCTCATAAATACGTGAAGTAATTCCGACCTCGGCCAGTTTACTGACGACGTAGTCGGCCATCGCCTTCTCATCGCCTTTACCCTCGCCAAAATTAACGCTGGGAATTCTGATCATCTCCTGGCACATAGTGATTGCGTCTTGTTCGAGTTCGGAGAGTTGATTCTGGCTAAGGTCTTGATTGACAGGTGAGTTCATAAGGCCATTCTCTCTGAAAAAAGGCTCCTTTTGTCTCTAGCAGCCTGCGTTGATACCCTTGTCCTTCACTCGTCCGGGTGGCGGAATTGGCAGACGCGCTAGCTTGAGGTGCTAGTGCCCGCAAGGGCTTCGGGGTTCAAGTCCCCGTTCGGACACAAGGATCCTCCCGTTTTCACATACCAAAGAGCCCCGGCGTACTCCGGAGCCCCTGGCAAATCGGTACTGCTAGGTATCGGCTAAGCCGACTTCACTGGACGGACCGGACGAAGAGCCTTGAAAGCATCAGCCTTCTGTCCAATCTTGATCTGCTGGATCGGGCTCATTGGCTTAGCTCCGAGCTCCACGCGGGCCGCACTACGAGTTGCGATAGCAGCTAGCACGGCGATGTGGCGCACCTTGATGGCGCTAGCTTTCTGAGCCTTGGTCTTAGAAGCTCTCAACGCAACGGCGAAGGTGGAGTTGACATTATGCATGGAAGTCTCAAACGCCGTATAGATAGTGGCGTAAAGACCTTCGTACATGCCAAGGGTGACTTTGTAGCTGGCGATGGCAGCTTGGTAAGACTTCTCGTAGCTTTGCACGGCATATTGATAGGTGTTGGACTGCGACATGAATAGGGTTGCAGAACTGTTGTAAGCAACGGTGGCCGTCTTATAGGCGGTCATCACGTTTGCAAAGCGAAGGACAGTGGTCGCAGGAACATTGGCCTTCAGTATGGCCTGATAGGTCTGCTGCAATGCGGCATCTGAAACCTTGTATGCGGCTATGGCAGCAGCATATGTGGATACTTGAGTTCGAAATGTCGCGGTTGCGGCGTCGAACGAGGCCGACATTAAGTTATATGTGGCAATTTGTGATGAGTATGAAGCAACGGTCAAATTTGCCCTTGGCGCAAGATCGACGGCAAAAGCCGCACTCGTTGTTCCCAGAACCAGGCCAGCACTCAAGAGTGTGGCCGTGATGAACTTATTTGTCTTCATGTGGAACCTCCCTGCAAGTGCAAAGCTGATGTGCTCTACGTAATAAGAATGCTGTGTCACCCTGCGAAAGCCCTGCGTAAATCGACCCAGCACCGTGTGGGAGTGAAAAGTTCTCCCCGGCATGCAAAAGAACCCCCGACGATCCAGGGGTTCTTTCACCTCTCCAATTATTTGTGGAGATTAATGCTTCTCTGATTTATGTGACTTACCAGACTTATGTGAATTGTTAGAGCTTCGTGCGTTGTCAGCCTTCTCAAAATGAGCAGGTTTGACAGGTTGAACAGGCTTAAAGGCATTGAAGCCCTTGTCCTTGTCGCCTGTCTTTACCTGCAGATTGGCGGGCTTTACCGGGTTCGCACCTAAGGCATCAAGAGCAGCTTTGCGTACCGCAACGGCTGCAACGACTGCACTGTCACGAGTAGTTACCGCGGTGCTCTTTTGAACATCGGTTGTCGCTGTCGACATGGCAGTTGCGAAAGCAACATTTGCATTCTGAACAGCGGTGTTGAAGGCAACATTTATTGACTTCAACAACTGCTCACGCATCTCTTCAAGAGTTTTGTACCCTTGGCGAACGCCCTGATATGCAATGTTGTAAATTGCAGCTGCTGCTTGGAAGGTGCTTAATTGCGCCTTGAAAGTAACGGTAGCTGCGTTATATGAAGTCATTGCCGTGTTGTAGGCAGCCACTAAGACGGCATATTGAGCCGCAGTAGTAACAGGGGAATTGGCCTTAAGGATTGCTTGGTAGGTCTGAAGGGCCGTGTTGTAGGAAGTCTGGTAAGTCTGAACAGCGGTCGTATATGCGGCTACCTGAATTTTAAATGTGGCTGTCGCACTGTCAAATGCAATCAGCGAGGAGTTATATGCGACTACCTGGGAATTGTAAGTAGCCAAAGTGAGAGTTGCAGTAGGTGTCGGATCCACGGCATGGGCCGCGGTCGTACTGCCTAAGATCAAGCCAGCACTCAAAAGTGTGGCCGTAATGATCTTCTTCGTTTTCATGTGGAACCTCCCTGCAAGTGCAAAGCAAATGTGCTCTACAACCAAAGACTGGGGGGTAATTCTGTGAGAGTTCTGCGTAAATCGACCCAGCACCTTGTGGGAGCCACTCCCGTGATGCAAGAAACCCCCGACGCATGCCGGGGGTTTCTTGCATCTCCGCGATTCTCGGAGATTAATTCATTACTTTACTTCTTTGGCTTTTCAGGATGAGCTGGTCGAATTGGTCGTACTGGTCGATCAGCCTTGAAACTGTCGTCATTGGAGCTGACCTTGATCTCAGCCTTCACTGGCTTTACAAGCTTGACGCCTAGGGCGTCAATGCCTGCTTTGCGGGCGACGACTGCAGCAGCAATCGCATTTTGACGAGCATTGGTGGCAGCAGTTTTCTGAGCGTCAGTTGTGGCCGTTGACATTGCATTGGCGAACGCAACATTCGCATTGTGAACTGCAGTGTCAAAAGCACCATTGATGGATTTCTTCAACTGTTCGCGTGATTCAGAGACAGCCTTGTAAGCCTGTGAAATGCTCTGGAATGCACTCTTGTAAGTTACTCCAGCACCTTGGTAAACACTCAATGCGGCCTTATAAGTCACCGTAGCGGTGGTAAAGGCAGTCATTGCGGTGTTGTACGCAGTCACTAAGACCGCGTATTGGGCGGCGGTGGTTGCAGGCGAGTTCGCCTTCAGAATTGCTTTGTAAGTCTGGAGTGCAGTGTTATATGAAGTTTTGTACACCTGGAACGCCGTCGCATACGTAGCTACCTGAAGCTTGAATGTCGCAGTTGCGCTATCAAATGCAATCAGTGAAGAGTTGTACGCCGCTACCTGAGAGTTGTAGTTAGCCGTGGTCACAGTTGCAGTAGGTGTTGGGTCGACAGCAAATGCTGCGCTCGTTGTTCCTAAGATCAAGCCAGCACTTAGCAGTGTGGCTGTGACGATCTTGTTTCTTTTCATGAGGTACCTCCTCGCAAGTGCAAAGCTGATTTGCTTTACAACGCAAGATTGGGTCGCCATTCTGTGAGAGTTCTGGATAAATTGACCATGCACCTTGTGGGTGTAGGCGATTTTGAGCCTAAGGGCGGCGCGATTGGCGGTAATCTTCCTACATGGATTCAGCCCTGGCGCAGGCTCGCGCCTTAATAAGGCAGATTCCTGACTACCCCATTCCAGGGATTTCATTCCAAGACTTGACGCCATTACTTGCCCACGGCCCCTCCTTCCAGGCTGTCATCTCAGAATTTATGCCGCTTGCCCAAGCGTGCGACGTCGTGGCCGGTGTTGAAGCGCGCGGCTTCATATTTGCAGCTGCAATTGCATATGCAACTGGATTGGGGTTCGTACCCATACGCAAGAAAGGCAAATTGCCCTTCGACACTCATGAGGAAAGTTATGGCCTTGAATATGGTTCAGATGTCATCGCAATTCATCAAGATGCCATCGAAATTGGGTCCCGAGTCCTCCTTATAGACGATGTACTTGCGACTGGAGGAACAATCTGCGCCGGCATTCGGTTGATCTCCCGATCAGGGGGAACCGTGTCGGCGGTCGGCTCAGTTCTCGAAATCTCTTCTTTAGAATCTCGCAAGCGAATCGCCTTGGAATTTCCTGAGGTTCCAGTGCACTCGATCTTCACCGTGTAATGCGTATCAAAGAGATTCAAGGTCTGCGTGCCTTGGCGGTGCTTCTGGTCATTGCCTTCCACGGCAAATTTCTCTCGGGCGGATTCATAGGCGTCGATATCTTTTACGTGATCTCGGGGTATCTCATAACGGGTCTGCTTTTGCGAGAGCTGAAAGAGACAGGGTCCATTTCTCTGCCGAACTTCTACTCGCGACGAATCAAACGACTCCTCCCCTCCACCTTTCTCGTTCTTGTCTCGACGGCGGTCATTTCTTTTATAGTGATGCCCTCAAGTGCGCGAGCAAACCTCGGGCGAAATATTGTCGCGGCCGCACTGTACGTGAGCAACTACGTATTCGCCTGGTGGCAAAATGATTACCAAAATCTTGGGGCAACTCCGTCACCGATCATCCACTTCTGGTCACTTGCCGTCGAGGAGCAGTTCTACCTTCTCTGGCCTCTAATTATCTTGATAGCTGCAAGAAATAGTCGAAGTTCGCGGGTTTTCAAGGTCCTTGCAATGGTCACCCTCTTCTCATTCGCACTCTCATTGTTCGCAACGTCAAAGTTCCCGATTTGGACGTTCTATTCACTTCCGACAAGGGCATGGGAACTCGGTCTTGGCGCACTCGTGGTGTTCGCGCGCGACCTTCCCATAGAGTTTCGTCGACTGCGCTCTGCGAGTTGGCTGGCCCTGGCGGGGATATTCGTTGCAGCATTTTCGTTCAACGAGAACACGCTTTTCCCTGGGCGAGCGGCCCTGTTGCCGACCCTTGGGGCGGCCTTGCTACTTTTTCTGGTCAAGGAGTTACCTCCTGTGCTCTCGTGGGTTTTTAATCTGCGGTTAATTCAATGGATCGGTGACGTCTCCTATCCTTTGTATTTGTGGCACTGGCCAGCTTTAGTCCTTCCTATCTACGTCATTCATGCCCCGCTTTCAATTCTGCAGCGGTTAGGTTCAATTGCTCTAACCTTCATACTTGCTGGCTTAACGCATCGCTTCGTGGAGAATCCCTTACGCCATGTTCACAAACCCTTCTCGTCCGTAATTCGCCTCGCCGCGCTCGGCACGCTCATAGTGTCAATTCTGGGCGTAGGAATTTCCTACTCTTCGGCTAAGGATCTACAGATCAGAGGAATCGCAGGTACCACCGCACTTAAGGCCATTACCCGATTACCGGCGATTTACGCTGATGGCTGCCAAGTGGGCAAGACGGCCACAACCTCACCACCGTGTGTCTATGGCGACATCTACGGAACCAAGTCGATATTTCTCTTTGGGGACTCACATGCGGCGCAGTGGTTTCCGACCTTGAATTCAATTGCCGCAAATGGTGGCTTCAAATTGGTAGTTCTCACTAAATCGAGTTGCCCTGCGGCAAGTGTTCAACTTGCAGATCAAGGTGCTTTTCGCAATGGCCCATGCCAGCTTTGGCGCGAGAATTCATTTAGAAGAATTCAAGCAGAGCATCCTTGGGCGGTAGTCGTCTCTAATTTTGAGCATTATTCGCCACCGAATGGTGTCGCGGACGCCGCACTCTGGTGGAGAAAAGGTGTTACGTCCACGATGGTTCGCTTGCATGCTTTAACCCAGCACTCCATCTACATCCAGGACACCCCTTGGCCAAATAGGGATATTCCTTCCTGTCTTTTACAGGAGAAAGTCGCGTCATGCGCCGTTTCCCGCCCCGCCTCGGAGCAGTGGTTAGGCCAGAGTCTTGGTAGCACAAATACCATCATTGATCCGACAAATTGGTTCTGCTCCACATCATGTCCAGCGATACTCAAGGGGATTGTTGTCTATCGGGATTCCACGCACATGAGCGTTGATTTTGCCGTGCATTTGGACCCTTTGCTTACGCGGCAATTAGTGTCAGCTAAGGTGCTCAAAGGATGAAGTTATTTGGTGGGGTTCATTTTGTGGCAAGATCAATGCCGTGGCTGAGTTAATTTACTATTGCGGGACGATGGACAGCGGAAAGTCGACCCTTGCATTACAGACCGCCCACAACCACCAGAGCCGAGGGCGCACTGGTCTGATGTTCACCAGCAAAGATCGAGCTGGAAGTGGCGTCATCTCGTCTCGTCTGGGGCTGCAACGCCAAGCACTCGAAGTTGACTCAGATCTGGATATCCATCGCTTCGTTGTAGATCAGCTTTCCATGGGTGAGCGGATCGATTACGTCATTTGTGATGAAGCGCAGTTCTACCAGCCGGCACAAATTGAACAGCTGGCAAAAATCGTTGATGGATTGAGTATCGATGTCTTTGCCTTTGGGATCCTCACAGATTTTCGTACATCGCTCTTTCCTGGATCGGCCCGCCTTATTGAGTTAGCCGATCGCGTGAACACCCTGCAGGTCGAAGCTCTCTGCTGGTGCGGTGCCCGAGCCACTCACAATGCCCGAACCCTCGGGGGCGTGATGATCACCGAAGGCGAGCAGGTTGTCGTAGGTGATGTGTTGGCAGGCCAGGCAGTTGGATATGAAGTACTCTGTCGACGCCACCACATGCGCCAAGTTACGGCGCGCGCCTCCAAAGCCGCGCACACGTCCATTGATCCTTTGCCCTTTAACACCTAATCCCCCGACCTTTCGAAAGGCTTCCATGAAATCTCGCGGACTCGCAGCCCAATCTTCTACATCCTCCCTGGAACCATTTGAATTCGAACGTCGCGAGTTGCGGCCAAATGACGTTGCACTCGACATCGCCTATGCCGGAATCTGTCATTCAGATATCCACCAAGTCCGCGAGGAATGGGGCCCATCGATATTTCCAATGGTGCCCGGACACGAAATCGCCGGGACGGTAACGGCGATCGGCTCTGCTGTGTCCAAATTCAAAGTTGGCGACCGAATAGGCATTGGCGTCTTCATCGATTCTTGCCGAACATGCGCCAGTTGTAAGAAAGGTCTCGAACAATATTGCGAGAATGGCAATACTGGGACATACAACAGCCTCGAGCGCGATGGGAAAACCATTGCCTTCGGCGGCTACTCAAATAATTTCGTTGTCGATGCAGATTTCGCAGTGCATATTCCAAATAATCTTGACCTTGCGGGTGTGGCTCCGTTGCTCTGCGCCGGCATAACTCTTTACTCCCCCCTTAAGCACTGGAATGCAAAATCGGGGACCAGGGTTGGAATTGTCGGCCTTGGCGGGTTGGGCCACATGGGGGTGAAATTCGCCAAAGCTCTCGGCGCCGAGGTTACTGTTTTCTCACATTCGTCCCAGAAAGAATCGGATGCCCTTGCAATGGGCGCTGATCATTTCATTCTCACCAGAGATCCAGCCACTCTTAAGGATCTGTCAAGAAGTTATGACTTAATCTTGAATACGGTTTCAGCCGAACTCGATATCAGTGCGTACTTAAACATGTTGAGTCTTGATGGCACACTTGTTGTAATCGGCTTACCAGGCAAGCCTTATTCTGTAGGTGCAGGCGTACTTCTTGGTGCAAGGCGCTCCTTGGCTGGATCGCAAGTCGGCGGCGTCGCTGAAATTCAAGAAATGCTCGATTTCTGCGGAGTTCACAACATCGTGAGCGATGTGGAAGTCATTCAAGCCGATTACGCCAACACGGCATACGAACGGACGGTAGCCAGCGATGTTAAATATCGATTTGTGATCGACGGGGCGAGTTTCTAGTTCTCAGCGGGTAAAAGCGTGTATCCCCCATACAAATAGCGGGGCAACCACCAACGCCGGTAGGAGATTCCCTACCGCGATCTCCTTCATCTTGAGCAACTTGAGTCCGATGCCAAGGAGTAAAACGCCACCCACGGCCGTCATCGCATCGACTTGGTATCCGCTCAGAATACTTCCGAGCCCAACGCCGATAAGAGTCCAGAATCCTTGATAGATGCCGACAGGAAGAGCAGAAAACGCGACCCCCCAACCTAGTGAGGCAGCGAAGGCCATTGCGGTGAAGAAATCGAGGGTGCTTTTGAGAATGAGTTGATCGATTCCCGTGGACATTCCATCGCTAATGCTGCCCAGAATTGCAAGGGGCCCGATGGCAAAAATAAGGGAAGCCGAGACAAAGCCTTCAACAAAATGTCCTTCACTTGATGCGCCAAACCTTACGCGCAATTTTTCACCTAATCCGTCCAGGCGATCCTCAATACGCACCGCCGAACCGATAAGGCCGCCGATCAAGAGTGCTGCCAAAATGGACAGAAGCGTCCATCCTGTTGGCAGAGAGTGCACAAACCGTGGCGACCAGAGGCTTATCAATGCACTGGCTCCGCCGAGTATGACAGTGATTCCAAGAACGTCAGTGAGCAGGTTTCTAGTTCGCATCGGCATCCTGCCTCCGACAAGAACCCCGAGTGTGGAGCCAGCGATGATCGCGACTATATTGACTAAGGTGCCGATACCCGGAAAGATCGCAAACTTCATTGTGTCGGCAATGCTATATGAGTCTTAATCCACGCCATGGCTCTCGCCTCATGAGGTAGCCTCCCTCAATGCCCTCTGGATTCATGAGTCGTCTTATTGAATTCTTCCGACCACACCGGACAATCCCGATAACCCCTTGGCGTGCGAAATCGCGATGGGATCTGGCACCCATGCGCGTTGCGATTCTTGCCGCCTCACTTTTTCTCTTCGGAATTGGGGAATCCTTATTGGTGCAATCGCGCTTAGGCAATTCGCCATGGATCGTTCTATCCGAAGGCATATCTCGCCGCACTGGAATCAATCTGGGTTGGTCCACCTGGTTGATCAGTTGCGTCGTCTTGCTCCTGTGGATACCTCTTCGCGAAAAACCTGGCTTTGGCACCTTTCTCAACTTCTTAGTGATTCCTGCGGCCCTGCAAGTTGGTGTGGATTTCTTTCCCCGGCAGAGTCAGTTTCTACCTGGCTTGGCTTTCGCCCTTATTGGGATCATCCTGGTCGGCGTTGCCTCGGCTCTCTACATCTCCACCGGTCTTGGCCCGGGGCCCCGCGATGGCTGGATGACTGGTATCCATCGCCGCACCGGGGTAAGGGTTGGCCGAGTGCGCCTGGGCATCGAAGCTCTGGTCCTGACCCTTGGCTTCCTCCTCGGCGGACGAGTTGGCCTGGGAACGGGCCTTTTCGCCCTCTTTATCGGCCAGGCGATTGCAATTTCCTGTGGAATCTTAGCTCGACTTACTCATCAGTAATACAGCCTGCACGATAGCCTCTGCCCATCTTCCTCCGTCTTGCGGGCCGTGAAACCGCACGGGGCATGCCCCGATACCCACACAGCAAAGGGGAAGTCGTGCTCGATACTTATTTCAAGATCTCCGAACGAGGATCAACCATAGGTCGCGAAATCCGCGGTGGTGTTGTCACCTTCTTCACAATGGCTTATATCGTCGCCCTCAATCCTTTAATCATCGGCCTGACCAAAGATGCAGACGGAAAGTACCTCGGTGGTGATGGCTCTCATCCCAATCTGGCAATGATTGCCGCAGCAACCGCTCTGGTTGCCGGAGTAATCACCATCTTGATGGGTTTAGTCGCCAACTTCCCGATTGCCCTTGCCACCGGTCTTGGACTGAATACTTTTGTTGCCGTTGGCATCGCAACGAAGATGTCCTGGGCCGATGCAATGGGTCTTATCGTGATAGAAGGCTTGATCATCACAATTCTTGTACTGACTGGTTTTAGAACTGCGGTATTTCGCGCGGTACCTCAGCAACTCAAGATTGCGATTTCAGTAGGAATCGGACTTTTCATCGCATTGATCGGTCTGGTCGATTCTGGTTTCGTCCGTCGCACGGGCACTGGGCCTGTTCCTGTGACTCTCGGTGACAACGGAACCCTCGTTGGCTGGCCAATTGTTGTCTTTGCATTCGGTCTGTTCCTGATGATCGGGCTCATGGTCAAGAAGGTTAAAGGTGCTCTATTAATCGGTATCGCATTTGGCACTATTGCCGCGGTCCTTATTGAGAAAGCTTTCAAGATCGGCCCGAGCTTCATCTCGCCAACGCAATTCAACCCGAAAGGTTGGGGATTGAACGTTCCGACGGTTCCGTCCAAGATCATTGACAAGCCGGACTTCGGGCTTCTCGGACACTTCAGTCTTCTGGGTTCATTTAGCAGAATTTCAGTGATCTCGGCAGTGTTATTGATCTTTACTCTCCTGCTCTCTGACTTCTTTGACACCGTCGGGACCGTGACCGCAATCGCAACCGAAGCTGGTTTAGTGGATTCAAAGGGATATATTCCCAAGACTGAACAGATTCTCTTTGTCGACTCACTTGCCGCGGTAGCAGGTGGTGCCGCAAGCATTTCCTCAAACACTTCCTATATAGAGTCGGCATCAGGTGTCGGTGAAGGAGCACGAACTGGTCTGGCTTCCGTCGTTACGGGAATTTGCTTCTTGTTCGCAACCTTCCTAGCCCCACTCGTCGCGATCATCCCTTACGAGGCGGCGACACCTGCATTGGTGATTGTCGGATTCTTGATGATGACGCAGATCAAGCAGGTGGATTGGGAAGATTACGGAATCGCAATTCCTGCATTCCTCACAATCATCTTGATGCCATTTACCTACAGCATCTCTGTCGGCATCGGCGCGGGCTTTATCTCCCACGTGGTCATCCGATTGATTCAAAAACGGCACAAAGAAATTCATCCGCTGCTGTTTTTGGTATCAGTCCTGTTCGTGATTTATTTCTTCACTGCACTAATCAACGTCTGGATCGGCTGAAGTTAGGTTAGGGACCAATCAATTGCTCGTTTCGACTCCTTGGCGAGCAATTGATTGGTCTTACTAAAAGGTTTCGACCCGAAGAACCCTCTGTATGCTGATAGCGGACTTGGGTGCGGAGAAGAAATCGTCAAATGACTCGGAAAATACGGCGAGAGTTGCTGCGCGTAGTTTCCCCACAAAATCGCAACGACGTCTCGCTCGCCTAGAATCTTGGCAATCTCATTGGTGACTATCTGCCAATTGAATTTCGCATGACCGCCGCTTTTTCCTTGCGGCACGGTAAGAATTCGGTTCACCAGTGCAACCCCCTGAATCGCCCAAGCCGTTAGGTCCCCCGAAGAAGGCGTCGCGCAACCTATGTCATCTTGAAGTTCACGAAAAATGTTGGTCAAAGTCTTAGGGATCGGGCGGATATCGGCTGGCACAGAGAACGCCAGTCCTATCGCGTGACTGGGTGTCGGGTAGGGATCTTGTCCAAAGATCACTACCGATGTCGTAGAAAGCGGTTGGCGGAGCGCTCTGAAAATATTCTCCGGTGTTGGATTGAATGAGAGCCCACGAAGTGAACTCTCAATTCGCTCAATTTCACCGAGCACATTGGTCAGTGCTGCAATCCATTCGAGGTGCACTCCCTCGAGAATCTTCATAGTGCCTTAGCGAAGAAGCGAGAGCCTTCCTTCTGTACGGTGATGGGGAGTCCAAATACTGCGCTGATGTGCTCAGAAGTAATCACGTCAGCTATTGGTCCCGAAACCGTGATAAGGCCATCTTTCATCAGGAGGGCGTGCGTGGTTCCCTCGGGAATCTCTTCGATGTGATGGGTGACCAAGATGGTTGCTGGAGCCGCCGGGTCTCGTGAGAAGTTCGCAAATCTGGTGAGCAAGTCTTCTCGACCGCCCAGATCCAGACCTGCTGCGGGCTCGTCCAGGAGCAATATTTCTGGATCTGCCATTAGGGCCCGGCAAATCTGAACTCGTTTGCGTTCGCCTTCACTCAATGTTCCGAATTCGCGATCGCCAAGATTGCGCACGCCGAATGTCGTCAGGAGAGCAATCGCCCGCGATTCATCCCAGAGGTCGTATTCCTCGTTCCATCTGCCTAAGATTGCATAGGCGGCAGTCAGGACTACGTCCCGAACTAGTTCGTCTTCAGGAATGTGATCAGCCATGACAGAACTGCAAAATCCGATCCGCGGACGGAGCTCAAAAACATCCACCCGCCCCATCGCGTTTCCAAGAATCTCAACATGGCCCATCGTGGGGAAACTCATTGCAGCCAACAACTTTATGAGCGTCGACTTACCGGCTCCGTTGGGGCCAAGTATTGCCCACCGCTCCCCTTCGGTGACCGAGAAATTGACCGGCCCCAAGATGATCCGGTCTGCCTTGCGGACGCTGACGTCAGTTAGGGCGAGAATTGTTCGAGGATTCATAGAGATAGAAAGATAGCGCCTCTCTGGCACGTCGCACTCCGCAGACGCGATAACCTCACCCCATGTCCGTCACACTCGAACCTGGTCCCCACCCATACACGGGTCTCATCCTCCTTTCTGGACAGGATTCACCCGGGATCACCCAGGCCCTCTTTAGCGCCCTGTCTGCTTTTGCTGTGACGATCCTGGATATCGAGCAGGTCGTCATACGCGAACGGTTGATCTTGACCGTGCTCATCTCACTCAACCCCAGTCATGCCGCGGCCATTGAATCTGACCTCTCTGAGTGCGCGGCCAGCCTCGAAGTGGATATCGCGGTCTCCTTCTCTCATTCCAACCCGGAATCCATCGCAGCCAAGTCCGGCCTCCTTCATGTAACCGCACTAGGCAACCCACTCAAACCCGGTGCGATTGCGGCCATTGCAGGTGAAATCGCCGAACAAGGGGCCAATATCGAACGGATCTACCGAACCGCTTCATATCCAATCTCGGCTTTTGAATTTGTCATCTCCGGTTCTTCTCAACAAGAAATTCAATCTGCCCTAGCAGCCCTCTCTGTTGACCAAGGCGTCGACATTGCGGTGCAGAAGGGCGGCTTGATGAGGTGGGCCAAGAAGTTAGTGCTGATGGATGTGGATTCAACTTTGATCCAACAGGAAGTAATAGAACTCCTGGCTGCCAAAGCTGGAGTGGAGACCGAGGTCCGAGAGATCACGCAGGCGGCGATGCGCGGGGAATTGGATTTCGCTCAATCCCTAAAAGCTCGTGTCGCCCTATTCAAGGGCCTTCCCGAATCAGTCATCGAAGAAGTCAGAGCCGAAATTTCACTGACGCCGGGGGCTCGAACTTTGGTTCGTACTCTCCAACGCATCGGACACACCGTCGCAGTAGTAACGGGCGGATTCATAGAAGTGATCGAGCCGTTATTGAAAGAACTCGGAATCGAACATTACCGAGCCAATAGTTTGGAAATCTCAGAAGGTGTCTTAACCGGTCACACCACTGGCGTGGTAATCGACAGAGCCGCTAAAGCAGTCGCCCTCAAGGACTTTGCAGAACTCGCCGGCGTAGGCATCGACCAGACGATCGCCATCGGCGATGGCGCAAATGATTTGGACATGATCGCCGCGGCTGGGTTAGGGATTGCTTTCAATGCCAAACCCGCGGTTCGTGCTGCCGCCGATAGCGCTGTTAATCAGCCTTACCTAGATAGCGTTCTGTACTTGATGGGTATTGCAAGGGAAGATGTTGAGGCTGATCAGAGCCTGCAAGCGTGAATATCAGTAACGAGAATCCCACGCGCGCCAAGTCCCCACAGGGCATCCATAACTTGATTGGTTTCCTTTTTTTGAACCATCGCGCGAACGGCTACCCAATCTGTCTTCTGCAGAGGCGATATCGTCGGTGATTCCAGACCAGGAGTAATTGCGCAAGCTTTCTCAACAAGGTCTTTAGGAACATCGTAATCCAGAAGAACATATCGCCTTGCAATAATGACGCCCTGCAAGCGACGGATGAGAATCTCAAGGCCCGGAGCTGGAACAGCATTTTGGCGCTGAATGAGAACGGCCTCACTCGTAAGAATGGGTTCTCCGAATGTTATGAGTCCGGCCTGTCGCAACGAGGCTCCGGTTTCCACGACGTCGGCAACGATGTCGGCAACTCCCAAACGCACACTGCTTTCAACAGCGCCATCCAATCGCACAACCGTGGCCGTAATGTGCGCCTCCGCGAGGTAATTTCCGACAAGACCAGGATATGAAGTGGCCACTCGTTTTCCATTGATGTCGCCTAGCGACCAATCGCGTCCCACGCCGCCGGCAAATCGGAAGGTCGATGCTCCAAAACCTAGTTCAAGCACCTCTTGTGCAGGCGCCCCAGAGTCGAGCAGGAGATCTCGCCCCGTTATTCCAGCTTCAAGTTCACCAGATCCAACGTAGATGGCGATGTCCCTCGGACGCAGATAGTAGAACTCGACCCCGTTATCAGGATCGGCGAGCACCAAATCGCGAGAGTTGGTGCGCTGTCTATACCCGGCTTCGCGCAAGACTTCTGCGGCGGCTTCAGAAAGGGATCCCTTATTTGGAACAGCAATTCTCAACACAGAAATCTCCCTAGAGGTATCGGTAAACGTCGTCGAGGGAGATCCCTCTTGCCAGCATCATGGTCTGCAGGTGGTAGAGCAGCTGGCTTATTTCTTCGGCCAACTGCTCATCCCCTTCATGTTCGCCAGCTAGCCAGACCTCGCCAGCCTCCTCGAGAATTTTCTTTCCAATGGAGTGCACTCCCGCATCGACGGCCGCGATCGTCCCAGAGTTCGCTGGTCGTTCAATCATGGTCAATTGAAGTTCGGCCCAGAGCTCATCAAAGGATTTCATGACCATAGATTACTGGTGTGTGAGGGTCCCTCGATGCGCATTTGCCTAGACCAGGATCTTCTCCTTTTTGGCGATCTTCATCCACGAAATGAAGCCCCAAATGACGAATGCGCCATAGATTCCGTAAAGAGTCGCAGAGGGGTAATACCCCGCCTTGATGAGGAGGGGAACTCCAACAGCGTCGACGGCTACCCAGACCAGCCAGAATTCGACGTAGCCTCTCGCTAATCCATATGTAGCAAGGGCCGAACCGGTAAAGATCCAAGCATCGGCCATAGGTCCCCACGATCCGAGAGCCTTCAGCACAAAATAGGAAGCGATGAAGAAGACGACAGTGACCGGAACGATCTGCATTTTCTCCTGCAGAGTCGTCCAGCGCGGCACGATGATTTTTGAAGACCCGGCGCTGTCTTTTTGCATCCATCGGTACCAGCCGTAGATTGCCAGGATCATAAAGAGAATCTGGCGTCCGGCTTGCCCATACAAGTCCTTGTTCTGCGGAGCGTGAAAGACCGCGCCAAGGAAGACCGTGAAAAGCAGGATATTGCCGATGATTCCCACCGGCCAGGTCCAAACCTTTCGCCGCATTCCCAGCAGAGCACTGGATAGCCCGAAAATATTTCCAATTACTTCGCGCCAAAGTATTGCTTTGGAACCAAAATGAATCTGAGCTTCGAAGAGCCAATTGATTACTGACATAAAAAAATCCTCCTGTAGAAAATAGGAGGGGGCAAACACAAAGCAGGGGCGCAAAAACCACCCCAACTTTTGTCCCTTTATCCAGACTCTAACTGTCGGTTTTGGAGTTTCACCAAATCAACCGACCACTGGATGTGGTCGGGTCGCGGACTATAACCGCCGGTTCGGATTTACACCGACCCCCGGAACAACGTGGGGCTATTCTGGCACAGAGAGAGCAAGTTCGCGCAATTTAGCGACCATTTGGGCCGGATCGTGAGATCGAAAGACCGCGCTACCGGCCACGAAGGTGTCGGCCCCTGCTGCGGCGGCAATTTCTATGGTCTCCTCAGAGATGCCCCCATCAACTTGTAACCAAATAGGCCGAGAGCCGATGATCTTGCGAGCTCGCTGAATTTTCTCAACCATGTCGAACATGAACTTCTGTCCGCCAAAGCCTGGCTCAACAGTCATTATCAAAAACATATCCACCAAATCGCTGAAATCGGCATAGTCGGCAATATCGGTATTTGGCTTTACGGCTAACCCCGACCGAGCGCCCTCACTTCTGATCGCTTTCAATGTCTGGGCAATATCCTTCGTCGCCTCAACATGCAATGTCACACTTGTGCACCCAATCTGCGCATACTGTGGAGCGATTCTGTCTGCGTCAAGAACCATCAAGTGAGCATCGACCGGCAAGACACTTTCTTTAACGATTTTAGTTGCGGCTTCGAAATCAAAGGTGAAATTTGGCACGAATTGGTCGTCCATGATGTCTAGATGGACGAGGTCGGATACTTCTGCAATCCGCCTGATTTCGCTCGCAAGGTCATCCAAATTAGCGTTGAGAATACTTGGAGTTATTCGCACCTCACGAGACATGGGCGAATGCTACCCGACTCTACGAAGTGCGTTCAAAAAGAGTCAAGAACATGGCATCAGTGCCATGTTTATGCGTCCAGAGTTGCATTGACCCGTTGACCATCGCGTCCTTGAGATTCTCTGGCAGGAAGGGTTCAACCGAAACTTGTCGAATATTTGAGTTGCGTTTCAATGCGCTGCTGACTTGTACTTTCGTCTCGGCAAGATGCGGTGAGCATGTTGCATAGCCGATGATTCCCCCGACCTTTGTCGCAGCAATTGCGCTGTCGAGCAATTCGCTCTGCAATTTCGTCAGGCCAGAGAGGTCAGATGGGCTTCTACGCCAACGCACTTCAGGACGTCGCCGAAGGGCGCCAATACCAGTACATGGCACGTCGGCAATTACCGCGCCGAAACTCACGCCCCTTTCAACAATGGTGCGCCCATCCCCTACCCAGACTTCACCACCGGCTATGACTTGCTCCACGAGTCTGGCGCGGGCAGGAGATATCTCGTTTGCTGTGAACTCTTTCCCGTTTTGCAGGGCGATACTAGAAATGAGGGCTGCCTTGCCTCCGGGGCCGGCACATAGATCGAGCCAATTTTGCTGATTCTGTGCCGCTTGCGAGAAGACGTAGGCGACCAGTTGAGATCCTTCGTCTTGAATTCCTGCTGCTCTCTTTCGGATCAGATCGATCTCGGAAGGTATTTCCACGGATGTAGCACCAAAGGGTGAATATGCAGTTGCTCTGCCTCCGAGGGCAACGAGTTCTTCTTGCGTTGATCGACCTGGCCAGGCCACTAATGTCGGAGAGGCTGGAACATTATTTGCCGCCAAAGCCTTGATGACTTCTGGTTCCTCTTTGAGCAAATCAAAATATGCCGAAACAATCCACTCGGGGTGGGAGTACTTTATGGAGAGCCTTTCAATCGGATCTGATATCTCGTCAATGAAAACCATCCACTCCTCGAGTGGGCGCGCGCTGACTTTGCGGAGAAGGGCATTAACGTAAGTGGCCTTGGATTCTCCCAGCACTTTGCGTGCAAGCTCCACTGTCGCCGATACCGCAGCATGGGTCGGCACCCGCATTTCAAATAATTGGTGAACTCCGAGCCGCGCAACATCGACTATGCCAACATCTACACTCTCCCACGGTCGCTGACTGACTTGCGAAAGCATCCAATCATGGCGACCCAGCATTCGAAGTGTTCCGTAAACCAATTCGGTGACAAAGCCCTTGTCCCGCGGTTCCAGGCAACTCTCGCCAAGTGCTTTAGGAAGAATGAGGTTTGCATATGCTTCGTGGCGATCGACTTGCGTCAAAACTTCGAATGCTAGAAGGCGTGAAGCATCGGGTCGAGGTTTTCGAAACGAACTACCAGGGCTAGTCAAAATGCTCGCCCTGTTCGATGCGCGCCCCATTTGCCCAACTTCGTGCCGACATTGTCTTCTTTCCCGCCGGTGTGACTTCTTCAATAATTAGGCCGTTGCCATCAGCACAACCCACGAGGACCCGCTCGCCTTGGACGAAAATAACGCCCGGTGCAAGATCGTGATCCAGGGGAAAAAGGCGTGCGCGATCTATACGCAGCGTCGAGTTTCTCCAGAGTGTCCAGGCACCTGGTTCTGGAGTGAATGCGCGGACTTTCCGATCAATCTCTAGGGCATTACTAGTCCACGCAATTCGTGCATCCTCTTTCGAGAACTTCTTCGTGTATGTGACTCCCTCGTGGCCTTGTGTGGTCGGTGGGATTCCCGACTCAATCATTGAAAGAGATTCGCCAACAACGTCAGGACCTAAAAATGCCATTCGCTCCAACAAATCTCCCGCATTTTCATATGGAAGGATCGGTACTTCGCGTTGAACGTAGATGGGGCCGGTATCCATTCCCGAGTCAAGGGAAAAGACGGTCACTCCTGAAACCTGATCACCATTGAGGATAGATGTCTGCAACGGAGCTGCTCCTCGCCAAGCGGGCAGTAGAGAAAAATGAAGGTTGAGAAATCCAAAGCGTGGAATCTTAATGATCTCAATTGGCAGAATTACTCCATAAGCGATTGTCACTACGAGATCCAGGAGGGCCAGCGATTCAGTGAGATCTTCAGAGGCGACAGGTTTGATGCACTCAACTCCATGAGTCGAGGCCCATTGAGCAACGACCGATTCTTTCAGGCCACGACCACGTCCAGCCGGTTTATCCGGTCGAGTAATCACGAGATTTAGGTCGTGCTTTGAATCGCGCAACCAATCCATAGTAGGAATCGCTACGCCCGGCGTCGCTGCCACGCCGACGCGCATTAAAGGCCTTTGCCGAAGGTGTAGTGCGGGGAGACTTTGATTTGTGGATTTATTCCTGCGTCATTGGCTAGACCAAACCACTCGGACTCCCTGATCTCTTTCATGGCGCTCTTTCGGTTATCCTTTGCCAGTCGATCAATAAAAAGTATCCCGTCGAGATGATCGGTTTCATGTTGGAGGGCCCTGGCCAGGAGCTCGCTACCTTCCACCGTGATTGGTTCTCCGTACATATTCCACCCTTTGGCCACTACGCGCATGGAACGGGGAGTGTTGTAGCGCAACTCAGGAAAAGAAAGACATCCTTCTTCACCCTCTTGGATCTCTTCCCCAAGATCCAGGCTTGGATTAATCAGGTGACCAAGGGCCTCATCAATATCCCAGACGAAAACGCGCAATAGGACGCCAACCTGCGGGGCGGCAAGTCCAGCACCTGGAGCGTCCATCATGGTGTCGGTGAGATCTGCCACCAAAGTACGCAATTCCTTGTCGAAGTCCACGACTTGAACGGAAGGAGTGACCAGTACTGGGTCACCGAATAGTCGGATGGGCAGGATAGGCATGCGCGAAGTCTAGCAACTAGGTCAGCGAGTACGGATCAACTCTTATTACAAATAGGGGCTTTCTAGATATGGACCTGCGTCTTTGCAACTCATGGACAAAATCCACCACGGATGCCGCGCTTGATACTGGCGCAGAAAGAATTATCCTCGACAATTCCTTCGATTTCTCATGTGGTCCAGTGATCTGAACTTCTTGGCCAACTCGATTTTCCCTTTGGGCTTGGACTAGTCCGGCAAGAAATTTCACTGCTTCTTTGGTCTCCAGGTCAATGCAGATGAATCTGTAATACGGGGGGAAATGCATCTCCTCTCTTTCGCGCAATTCCTTACGAACAAGGGGTGAAGCATCCCATCGCGTTAATGCTGCGACGATGGGATGAGTCGGCGTAAAGGAGACGAATACTGGACTCGATGGAGCAACAAGAGCCGCCGACTGAAAGAATATTTCTCGAGAACTCTCAGTTGATCTTAGTTCGCTATGACCGAAGAACCTCAAACCTTCGAGAAGGGCAACCGCAGAGTACCCCTGGTAGTTTCTTGGCTGGGCGCCCGGGGTAGAGACCACGAGACACGGAGTCGACGGGACGGATTCAACGATGTGATCTCCAGATGAATTAATGATCGGATAATTCGGAAAGGATCTGCCTATCTCTTCTGTAAACCGGTCAATGCCTCTTGACGCCAGATAGATTTCCCCACTTTGACACCATCTGCACTTCCATCCCTCGTACGACGTACGGCAAAGAACGCACCTTGGGCTCTCTCCCGCCCCAGTAAGTTCTAGTCTGCCGCCACAAGTGCAGAGTGCAATATTTTTGCATTTATTGCATAAGACGGAATTCCCGTAACCTTTTCTCGGAACAAGGAAAAGTACCGGGCCAACTTTTAGTGCCTTCCTAATAATCGAAAACGCACCACTCGGGATCAACTCCCCCATCGCCGGGGGGATCGCCACAACTTCTCGTCGGGTCTTTGAGGAAATATGGGAAAGCCAGCCTGATTCGACTAGTCGGGCCACTTCAAGAGAAGGTGAGTATCCAACGAGAATGAGATTGGCATCCTCTTCAACTGATCTCATCAACGCAACATCTCTGGCGTTCCAACCTGGTGTGCGAGGTTCATGCAAAGATTTTGAAGATTCACCCGCGACAATGATCGTCATATTGGCCTTTATGGGAGCAAATATTGCCCCTCTAAGCCCCAAAACAATTCTGATATGGCCCTTAGATACTCGAAGGAAATTTCGGTATCGCTGATTTCTTGTGAGTGCCCCATCCAGGCGCACCATGCTTTTTTCAGAGAAGTAGAGCACCAATTCCTGTTCAATAGCAATCAACTCTTTTTCATCTGGAACGATGAGAAGGACTTGACCCAATTTGGACCGCGTTACGACAAGATTTGCGATCAACTTCTGACGCGGCACACTTGGAGGCAGTGCCCAGAATGCCCTGATCTTGCGTTGAACAAACTCCTTAGGGAGAACCTCAAGTGGCTCACTCAATAGTTCGATATTGGATTCATCGACGAACCGCTCCTTATCAACTGATGCGATTCGTGGTGGGATCGCGCTTCGAATGACGTCATACGGAGAGCCCGCCCATCGTCTGGCTACCAGACGGAATAGTTCGAGCGTCGCAGATGTAGCCACGGGGTTAGTTGAAAGCACTTTGAGCACCTGCTTGAGATTGCCAGTATTTGCAGAGGATTCAACTCGCTCGATAACGATTCCTTCTTGCAAGGAAGAACCGAAATCGATCTGTACCCTGACTCCGACCTTAGTGACTTCGGCTAAATCTTCTGGGACCCAATAGTCATACGGGGTATCGAGATGGAAAACGCCGGTGTCTACCCAGACACGAGCCACCGGTAATTGCGTCGCAACGCTCTTCTTACCGAGGGCGCCGACTTGCGCCTTAAGTTTTAATGGTCTTGGTGTGACCACCTAGGTTGGCTACAGAGCCGCTGCGCGTAAGGCGTCTACGCGATTTGTTGCTTCCCAAGTGAATTCGGGCAACTCTCGACCAAAATGACCATAGGCGCTTGTCAGCGCGTAAATTGGGCGAAGGAGATCAAGGTCGCGGATGATGGCCGCAGGGCGCAGATCAAATGTTGCTTGAACAGCGTTCTGAATTCGCTCAGCTGGCACAGATTCGGTGCCAAAAGTTTCTACAAAAAGTCCGACGGGTTGTGCTGTACCGATTGCATAGGCAACCTGCACCTCGCAGCGACGAGCAAGTCCTGCTGCAACAACGTTCTTGGCAACCCAACGCATGGCATAAGCAGCCGAACGATCAACTTTTGAAGGGTCTTTTCCGCTGAAGGCACCGCCACCGTGACGAGCCATTCCGCCGTACGTGTCAACAATAATTTTCCGGCCCGTTAGGCCCGCGTCTCCCATTGGCCCGCCGATGACGAAGCGACCTGTGGGATTGATAAGGATTCGAAGATCCTTGCGGGAGAGTTCAATCTCTTCCAGGACCGGATCAATCACCCGAGAAATAATGTCGGGCGTAAGCTTTCCAACGACGTCAATATCTGTCGCGTGCTGGCTCGAGATCACAACAGTATTCAAAGCAACAGCACGATCGCCGTCATATTCGATGGTGACCTGAGTCTTTCCGTCTGGACGTAAGAATGAAAGCTCTCCACTTTTTCGAACACGAGCAAGTTGTTGAGCCAATTTGTGCGCCAAAGAAATCGGCAGCGGCATGAGTTCCTTCGTGTCATCGCATGCATATCCGAACATCAAACCCTGATCGCCGGCACCTTGCAGATCCAGAGGATCAACTGATGACGAGACTCTGTTTTCGTATGCATCATCTACACCTTGTGCAATATCCTGGGATTGCTGTCCGATAGAAATCGAAACGCCACATGTGTTTCCGTCGAAACCCTTTTCAGATGAGTCATACCCAATTCCAAGAACTGTGTCACGAACAATTCCCATCACATCGGCGTAGCCGTCAGTGGTGACTTCTCCGGCAACGTGGACTTGACCAGTCGTTATTAGAGTCTCTACTGCTACGCGACTCTTGGGATCCTGGCTAAGAAGGGAATCCAAGATCGCATCAGAAATCTGATCGGCAATTTTATCGGGATGGCCTTCGGTAACGGACTCAGAGGTAAATAAGCGCTTAGACATTGGGCAAACTTAGCCGAAAATTGACCTGATCAAGTAATACGTTCGCAAGCGTGTCCTTGCTGGCCTCCGAGACCACGATTTCTCCGCCATCTCTGGTGATAATCGTGCCTCGAGTCATATCGCTGCCAAAGATTGCTCCACCCGAGACATCATTGACGTAAAGCAGATCTAGATTCTTCCTTAGAAGTTTCTGCGCGGCATTCTCAAGATGGTCTTGAGTCTCAGCTGCAAATCCAACGAGCACCTGTGAAAGGCTCTTCTTCGCGGCCAGGCTCGCTAAAAGGTCCGGATTTGGCTCCAATTCGATACTCTCGAGCTCATTCTTTTTGATTTTTTCGATGCTCGGTCGCACTGGCCTTGCATCTGCAACGGCAGCGCACATGATCAGCGCATCGCATTCAAAAAATCTCTCATCGAGTTCTCGAGCCATATCCGCGGTGGTTTCCACGGGGATAATCTCGACACCCTCAATGTCGGGGAGCTCGCAATTAGCGGCTATGAGTTGGACGCGTGCGCCTCGTGTTACCGCGGCCAGCGCAACCGCATACCCCTGCTTGCCTGAGGAGCGATTGCCAATAAAGCGCACCGGATCGATCGGTTCGCGGGTGCCACCTGCTGTAATGAGGAGTCTGTAACCAAGTAAGTCTGAGTTCCACCCGACGATCTCTTGGAATTGTTCAATAATCTTTGCAGTCTCGGGAAACCTTCCCTGGCCAACATCGGAACCGGTGAGTCGACCGACTTCTGGCGCCATGACGATAAAACCTCGCTCGCGAAGAGTCTCAACATTTGCAACAGTGGATGGATTGAGCCACATCTGCGGATGCATCGCAGGAACAATCAACTTGGGTGCCCCGCTTGCCAGAACCACATTTGTCAGCAGGTCATCGGCGCGACCTTGCGCGATCCGAGCGATGAGATCGGCCGTTGCCGGCCCGATGAGAATGTAATCGGCGCGATTGGCTAGATTGATGTGGGCGACGGAGGGGACATCCTGCCAAACTTCGCTAAGAACCGGTCTGCCAGAGAGAGCCTCCCACGTAGTGGCTCCGACAAAGTTGAGCGATGCGGGCGTGGGAACAACGGTGACAAGAAAGCCATACTCTTGCAGGCGCCGCAGGAGATCACAGGATTTATATGCAGCAATGCCACCGCCAATACCGAGAATTACTTCTCGGCCCGAAGATGACCCAGACCGTGACATGGTTGCTTGGTCTATGGCAAAGGCTGAAGGATTAGGCGGTTGGTTCGAGGTTCTCGATCGTCAAGAGTCCCTCGTTGATCTCACGAAGCGCGATCGACAGCGGCTTCTCGTGGACGTGGGTTTCAACGAGAGGTCCCACGTACTCCAAAAGGCCCTCGCCCAACTGCGAGTAATAAGCATTGATCTGTCGAGCACGTTTGGCCGCATATAGGACCAGGCTGTACTTAGATCCGCTCTTGTCCAGAAGTTCGTCAATCGGTGGATTGGTAATGCCGTCCATTCAAGCCCCTTAAAAAGTTAAGTCCCGATCAATCCACTTGAGGCGGATCAGGAGGCTAAGGCTACCAGTGCATCGACTACCTTCTCGACGTGATCATTGACGATCACTACGTCAAATTCCTTGGCAGCAGCCAACTCGCTAGTAGCCAATTCCAGCCTGTGAGAGCGTCTTTCGGGGGTATCTGAGCCCCTGGCCTTCAAACGCGAGACGAGATCTTCCCAACTGGGTGGTTCTAGGAAGACCAAGATGGCCTCTTTGCTATGGGTTCGGACCTGGCGTGCTCCCTCGATTTCAATCTCCAGAAGCACGTTCTTGCCCTGGCTCAGCGCTTTCTCAACTCCGGCGCGTGGGGTTCCGTATCTAGCTCCGGCAAACTGCGCCCACTCAAGGAAATCGTCCATTGCAATACGACGGTCAAATTCCTCCTCACTCAGAAAGAAATAGTCGACTCCATCCTTCTCATTGTGACGAGGGGATCGAGTTGTCGCCGAGATACTCACCCAAAAATTATCGCGCGCCTCGCGGATGCGAGAGGCGACAGTGCTCTTACCAACTCCACCTGGGCCAGAGAGCACGAGAAGTCTGCCCCGATGCCCGACCGGTTTGAATTCGGATATGAGTTCGGCGCGTTGGTGGATTCCCAATCCTTGAATTCTGCGAGGAGTGGAAATGGCCAGTCGCTCCATGATCGCAGCTGCCCGGATTTTTCCGACGCCGGGAAGAGCTTCAAGCAATTCGCTCACCCGCATCTTCGCAATGGCTGGTTCTGATTTGGCCAGAATAAGCACATCTGAAATTCCCAGCACACCGGTTTTCACTTTTGCTTTGATATCGGCCCGGGCGCGACGAGAGTGTGCGGCTTTCACCAGAGCATCCGCGCGCTGCTTTGAGGTTAACGCGGGGGGCACGGGCATGGCGACAATCTACCTGTATCTAGCCTATTAACTAAGTTGAGATGCAATCGATGCGGCACGGTCCCGCATGGCTTCTGGTCCAAGGGCCCATGCCTGGGTTATGGGCCGCCCGATGACTAAATAGTTGGCACCAGACTCAATCGCAGTCTTCGGGTCCATCGTTCGTTGCTGATCATCAGAGACCTTTTCGGCACTTGGACGGACACCCGGGGTAATGATCGAAACCTCTGGCCCCACAGCCTGGCGAACCGCCGCGATCTCCAATGGCGAGCAGACAATTGCTCTGGCACCAGCCGACTTTGACAAGGTAGCCAACGCCACGGCCGATTCCAACGGGCTGGATTTGAAGCCTATTTCCCTTAAATCATCGGTGCCCAAGGAGGTTAGGACAGTAACAGCGGCAATTTCAATCTTTGGTCCCTCGTTGACGGCTGCGGCGATCATCGCCTTGCCACCTGAGGCATGGACTGTGAGGAAACGTGGTTGCAATAACGCAGCCTGGCGGGTTGCACCGGCAACAGTGTTGGGAATGTCGTGAAGTTTCAAGTCAAGAAAGATGTCCGCATCTGTGATCTCTCTTATTTCTTTGACTCCCTGACTTCCAAAGGCAAGGAAGAACTCCAGCCCCAATTTAAATCCCATGAGGTAGTCCTGTGTCGCCTGGATCCATGCCTTCGCTACATCAAGATCGGGTGTATCGATGGCAAGAAAAATCGGGGCTTTGGCACTCATGGGTTACTTTCCTTTTCTATTCGTCGCGATGGGCAAATCCCACTGCCTCCTTTAACGAGTTGAAACCTTTGCTCATGAGAATTTCACGAAGTTGGTTTTGAACATCGATGACTGCCATCGGATTTGAGAACGTGGCTGTACCGACGCTTACTCCACTGGCACCGGCTAGAACCAGTTCGAATGCGTCGCGGCCCGAACGCACCCCGCCCATTCCAAGGATAGGAATTTTTGGAAATGCCTGGTGCACTTGATAGATCGCCCGAACCGCAACTGGACGTATCGCCGGACCGGATAGTCCTCCAGTCTTGCCGGCCAGATGTGGGCGCATGGTGTCCACGTTAATTACCATGCCAAGAATCGTGTTGATGAGTGAGAGACCATCGGCACCGGCATCTATGACACCGCGGGCGATCTCAACTATGTCGGTGACATCAGGTGAAAGTTTGACGAGAATAGGTATGTCCCCGCCCAATGTGCGACGTACTCCATCAACCACCAAACGTGATGCCTGTGGGTCGCAAGCAAATACCAGGCCACGATTCTCTACGTTGGGGCACGAGATGTTCACCTCAACTGCAGAAATCCCTTCAACGGACCTGAGCTTCCTAGCGAGAACGGCATATTCATCCACATTCTCCCCCGCGATAGAAACAATGACGCGGGCATTGTGTTGGAGAAGCCAAGGAATGTCGTTGGCCAGAAAAGTGTCGATGCCTGGGCCTTGCAGGCCAATGGAATTGAGCATTCCACTAGGTGTCTCGGCCATTCGCGGCGTTGGGCGGCCCGGACGCGCCTTTAGCATTATCGACTTGGTAACCACAGCCCCGATGTCACGCAAGGGGAAGAACTGAGAAAGCTCTTTGCCCGAACTGGCGCATCCGCTGGCAGTAAACAGGGGTGTCGGAAACCAAGCTGGTCCCAACGTAGTTGAAAAGTCGAATTCAGGCATGGTTACTTCGCCACCTTTCCGACTTGGTTCCACTGGACTCTGGAACCATCCATCACTGGCCCATCGATGCAAGAGCGGAGCATCGCAATCTGCCCGTCGCTATTCTCAACTGGAAGGACGCATGTCATGCAGACTCCGATGCCACATGCCATCGATTCCTCAACGGCGCATTGGTGAACGATGTCGGCGGCATTGGCGATGTGAGAAATGGCTGCAAGCATCGCCATAGGGCCACACGAATAGATGACGTCTACCAATCCCTCTTCTATCAAAGAAGGAATAGGGTCGGTTACTTTGCCAAGGGTTCCCGCACTTCCGTCTTCGGTATATATTTTCAGCGAATTGACTGATCGCTTGCCTTCAATGGGCGCGTAAATTTTCGAAGCGGTACTTGCTCCAAGAATCATGTCCACGCGGCATCCCTTTGATTTCAGTACCTCCGCTAAACCAAATAGCGGGGCCGAACCATAACCGCCGCCAATGAGGAGGGCTTGCGCGGGTTCTGTGGGAATCCCGAAGGCAGTGCCAAGTGGTACGACCACATCGAGACTGGCCCCTTCTGGCTGTGAACATAGCCACTTGCTGCCGGAGCCATGCGGGGCAACAATCAATTCCATAGTGCCATCGCCTTTGTCGCTGCGATGAGAGACTCGAGATATTGCAAATGCGCGACGCAGGATTAGCCCTGAGTTCTCTCCCCCAACGCTAATTGCCACAAAATTGCCTGGGCGTGCATTCTCTACAACATGGCCGATATTGAGAAGCAGCTGGTGATACTGACCAATGCGCTTATTGCTTACCACTGTGGCGGTTATCTGCTTGGAATGGCGATTGATTGAACTCATATCTGACCCAACCATTCCTGCAAGGGTCGCACGCTGAACTCGCCCTTCTGCAATGACTCGATCCCTGAAACGGCTGCGTTAAAGCCGGCTGTCGTTGTAATGCAAGGGATTGATCTCTGTACAGCGGCAGTGCGAATCAACCAACCGTCTTGTCTGGTACCTCTGCCAACTGGCGTGTTAATGACTAGGTCAATACTTCCAGAGGATATGAGATCTACTGCAGTTCTCTCACCAAATAGACCTGGGCCTTCGGAGTTTTTACGTACGGTGGCGGCTTTGACTCCGTGCTCGGCCAGAACTTTTGCAGTGCCTGCGGTGGCAATTAATCCAAAGCCCATAGCCGCCAATGCGCGTGCTGGTTCAATTCCTGACGCCTTATCTTTGTCGGCAAGGGAAATGAAGACTTGGCCCGATTTGGGTAAGGGACCGAAAGCGCTGATCTGCGACTTTGAATAACTTTCGCCGAAGGTTTCCGCAATTCCCATTACCTCCCCGGTTGAGCGCATCTCAGGTCCAAGAACCGCATCGACTCCGCGACCATCAGTGCGCCTGAAGCGATTCCACGGTAGGACTGCCTCCTTCACAGAGACACCGTTGGCCTTACCATCGCCTACTGCCGGCAGCAGGCCTTCAATGCGCAAGTCCGCGATGGTTGCACCGAGTGCTATACGTGCAGCAGCCTTGGCCAAAGGAACCCCGGTTGCTTTGCTTACAAATGGAACCGTGCGTGAGGCACGTGGATTAGCCTCGAGAACATAGAGAACCTTCTCGGCCATTGCGAACTGAATGTTGACCAGGCCGCTTACTCCTACTCCCCGAGCAATCTTCTCCGTTGCCTTACGAATTTCTACATGCTGTTCAGGAGTCAATGTCATCGATGGAATAACGCAGGCACTGTCGCCTGAGTGAACACCGGCCTCCTCAATATGCTCCATCACTCCGCCGAGGAAGAGTTCGTGTCCATCAAAGAGTGCGTCGACATCAATCTCAATTGCCGAATCCAGAAAACGATCGACCAATACTGGATGATCCGGTGTGATATCGGTGGCACGCGTGATGAAGCCGCCCAAGGAGGCATCGTCGTAGACGATCTCCATTCCGCGACCGCCTAGGACGAAAGAGGGGCGCACCAATACCGGATAGCCAATTCGATGAGCAATCTGTAGAGCCTCTTGGTGCGAGGAGGCCATGCCAAATGAAGGTGCAGTAAGGCCCTGTTCTTTTAGGACTAATCCAAAAGCACCGCGTTCTTCAGCCAAGTTGATTGCTTCAGGGCTGGTGCCAAGAATTGTCACACCGGCCGCCTTTAGCGCTGCAGCCAGACCAAGAGGCGTCTGACCCCCCAATTGGGTGATCACTCCGATGACGGGACCTGCTTTCATTTCTGCGTGTACGACCTCGAGTACGTCCTCCAAAGTGAGCGGTTCGAAATACAAACGATCGCTGGTGTCATAGTCGGTAGACACGGTCTCGGGGTTGCAGTTGACCATGATCGTCTCGAAATCATGTTTCTGTAGTTCAAAAGATGCATGCACGCATGAATAATCAAATTCGATGCCTTGACCGATTCGGTTGGGGCCGCTTCCCAGAATTATGACCGCGGACTTGGTGCGCGGACGCACCTCAGTTTCTTCCTCGTAGCTTGAATAATGGTACGGAGTGAAAGCTTCGAACTCAGCAGCACAGGTGTCAACTGTTTTATAGACAGGTCGGATATTGAGATGGTGACGTTGTTTCCGCACATCCTCCTCAGCAACCCCACGTAAGGAGGCAATTTGCGAGTCGGAAAAGCCCATCTGTTTAGCTGACTTGAGTAGGTCTTCGGATAATTCGCCAGGTGCAGCGATTTCCTCGGCCTGGGAATTGATCATGCAGATTTGATTGAGGTACCAACGATCGATCTTGGTGGCGGCATAAACCTCTTCAATGGTTGCACCTAGCCAGAGTGCCTGCTGAACTTCCTTGAGTCGATACTCCGTCGGAATCTGCATCGAAGCAAGGAGGGCCAATTTAATGCTTTCATTTCGTTCGGCTGGGAAAGTAAATGGTGCCTCCTTCCGCTCCAGGGAACGTAAGGCTTTCTGAAGTGCCTCAGCAAAGGAACGACCAATTGCCATCGCTTCGCCAACACTCTTCATGGTCGTAGTCAGCCGAGGATCCGCGTCCGGAAATTTCTCGAAAGCAAAACGTGGCACTTTTACGACAACATAATCCAAAGTGGGCTCAAAGGATGCCGGTGTCACCTTGGTAATGTCATTTTGGATCTCATTGAGCGTGTATCCGATCGCCAATTTGGTCGCTATTTTGGCGATCGGGAATCCTGTTGCTTTCGAAGCGAGTGCGCTTGAACGGGAAACCCTGGGGTTCATCTCAATCACGATGATCCGCCCCGTTTCGGGGTTTACTGCGAATTGGATGTTGCACCCTCCGGTGTCGACTCCAACCTCCCTGATGATCTTCAAAGATAGATCTCGCAGTTTCTGGTATTCCACGTCGGTCAATGTCATTGCAGGAGCAACTGTTATTGAATCACCCGTGTGAACACCCATCGGATCGACGTTCTCGATTCCACAGACAATGACAACGTTGTCCATGTGGTCACGCATCACCTCAAGTTCGAATTCTTTCCATCCTAAGATTGACTCCTCCAGCAGCACCTCTGACGTCGGGCTGTGACGCAAACCCGCACCCGCTATCTGCGCAAGTTCGGTGGAATCAAAAGCTATCCCCGAGCCAAGTCCACCCATGGTGAATGAGGGCCTGACCACGACGGGATAACTGAGTAATTCGGCCGCGGTAAAGCAATCTTCAAGTGTGTGGCAGATAATTGATTGAGCGGACTCGCCGCCGACTTTCTCGACTATTCCGCGGAAGAGCTCGCGGTTCTCACCGCGTTGGATGGCATCCACGTCGGCACCAATTAGGCGCACTCCGAATTTCTCAAGCGTTCCACGGTCATGGAGCGCGATAGCCGCGTTAAGAGCTGTCTGGCCGCCGAGAGTTGCGAGAAGTGCATCGGGTCTTTCTATCTCGATAATACGCTCGAGGTACTCCGGGGTGATCGGTTCAATGTATGTGGCATCTGCAAATTCAGGGTCGGTCATAATCGTCGCGGGGTTAGAGTTTACGAGAATGACGCGAATCCCCTCGGCCCGAAGGACGCGGCATGCCTGAGTACCCGAATAGTCGAACTCACATGCTTGTCCTATGACAATCGGACCACTGCCAATAACCAAGACGCTATTAATGGAAGTATCGAGTGACATTAGGCTTCTTCTCGTTTCGTAGACATCATTTCAATGAACCGATCAAATAAATAAGCCGCATCATGAGGGCCAGCTGCCGCCTCTGGGTGGTACTGGACACTGAAAGCGGGAATTTCCAACATTCGGATTCCTTCGACAACCCCATCGTTTAGACTAATGTGACTGACCTCGCCTGGCCCGTACACGGTTGAAAAAGTGTCATCAGTCGGAGCCTGCAACGCAAAACCGTGGTTGTGTGCAGTGATCTCCACCTTACCGGTTGTCTTATCAAGGACAGGTTGATTGATTCCTCTATGTCCGAACTGAAGTTTGTAGGTAGTAAAGCCAAGGGCCCTGCCAAGTATTTGATGGCCGAAGCAGATTCCGAATATAGGAATCTCGGCGGTAAGGATGGCTCTGACCAGATCGACAATTTCATTCATTGTCGCTGGATCTCCTGGACCGTTTGAGAGGAATACGCCATCCGGTGCCATCTTTCCAATTTGAGCAAAGGTGGTGCTGTAAGGCATGACGTGTACTTCGACACCGCGTTCGGATAGCAATCTAGGCGTTGAGTGTTTGATACCTAGATCAAGGGCCGCCACAGTAAATCGCTTCTCCCCTATTGCGGGCACGATGTATGTCTCAGAAGTAGAGACCTCTTCGACCAAGTGCGCTCCGAGCATGGATGGGCTTTTTCGAACCTCGATCACCATCTCTTCGCGACTCATGTTCATGTCCGAGAAAATACCTACACGCATGGCTCCACGATCGCGAAGATGACGAGTAAGGGCGCGCGTATCAATGCCTTGGATGCAGACAATTCCTTGCTGAACTAGCACTTCTTCCAGATTCCCAGAGCTTCTCCAGTTGCTGGTCACGGTCGAGGGATTTCGGACTGCAAAGCCTGCCACCCAAATTTTGTGCGACTCGTTATCTTCAAAATTGACTCCGGTATTGCCAATATGAGGTGCAGTCATGGCAACGACTTGCTTGTGATACGACGGGTCAGTCAATGTCTCCTGGTAGCCAGTCATTCCAGTAGCAAAAACCGCTTCGCCGAAGGTCTTTCCGGTTGCGCCCCAACTTTTTCCTTCAAAAATTCTTCCGTCATCGAGTACAAAGAAAGCCTTAGTTGCCATTGTTTGACCTAACTAACTTGGAATCGAGAACTGTTGGAACGCCTCTGAAGAAGGTCGCCACGACAGATCCAGAAAATTCCATCCCGTGGTAAGGAGTGTTCTTGCTGCGAGATGCAACGAGGTCGCGATCGACTTGCCAGCCTCTCGTGGGATTGACAATGGCAATATGCGCCCTTGATCCGACCCTCAATGATTGACCGTGATCGGAGTATCCGCCGATAAGCGCCGGAGCCGTGGACATCCGATCGGCAAGATCGCTCCATGTCATCATCTTTGTATCTATCATCGTGGCTTGAACAATCGAGAATGCAGTCTCAAGTCCTAGCATTCCAAATGCCGCTGCTTGCCATTCACACTCTTTGCTCTCGGCCGAATGTGGAGCGTGATCAGTGGCAACGACATCGATTGTGCCATCGGCCAGGCCCTCTCGCAGCGCCATGACGTCCTTCTGAGTGCGCAATGGAGGGTTGACTTTGTACATGGGGTCATACGAAGTAGCCAGATCTTCGGTCAGCAGCAGATGATGCGGAGTTACTTCGGCGCTCACTTGAATTCCACGCGCTTTTGCCCACCGAATTATGTCCACCCCGCCAGAGGTTGTTACATGACAGACATGCAGACGCGACTTAACGTGGTCGGCAAGAAGGACATCGCGGGCAATGATCGATTCTTCCGCAACTGATGGCCACCCTTTCATTCCCAACCGCGAGGAGAGAAACCCCTCGTTCATCTGAGCGTCTTTAGTGAGTTGCGGGTCTTGGGCATGCTGTGCGATTACGCCATTGAATTTCTTCACGTATTCCAAGGCACGACGCATGACGATGGGATCAAAAACACAATTTCCATCATCACTGAATATGCGAACGCGAGCTTTTGAATCAGCCATCGCCCCCAATTCAGCCAGAGCCTGTCCCGCTAATCCTTGCGTGACGGCTCCGATGGGAAAGACATCACACAAACCTGCTGCTTGGCCTAAGGCATAAACCTGTTCGACGACCCCGGCGGTATCCGCGACGGGGAAGGTATTGGCCATGGCCGAAACTGCGGTAAATCCACCTTTGGCAGCCGCGCGCGAACCGGATTCAACCGTCTCTGAATCCTCTCTTCCTGGTTCGCGCAGGTGAGTATGAAGGTCAACGAACCCAGGCAAGATGAGGCAGTTACGAGCATCAACGCGTACCGCATTGACTGCATTGGGACTGGAAACTATGCGATCTATCTCGACTATGCGTCCGTCACTAATCAAGACTTGCACATTCTTGCCATGTGCGAGGACTCCGCCATCGATTAAGTAGTCGGTCATTAGATCAGATCCCCACCTTCATTTGGAGCGCCAGCAAGGAGTAGATATAAAACTGCCATTCTGACACTTACCCCGTTTGTTACTTGTTCGAGGATTACCGAACGCGCGCTATCGGCACTTTCGGCCGTGATCTCAAGGCCACGGTTCATCGGTCCTGGGTGCATGATTAGTGAATTTGGCTTCATCAATTTGAGACGATCCGAATTCAATCCGTAATAGTGCGAGTATTCGCGCGCTGTTGGAAAGAAGAAATCATTCATACGCTCTTGTTGCACGCGGAGCATCATGACTGCATCAACCAGTGGTAAAACTGCATCAAGGTCGTAGGAAATTTGAACGGGCCACTTTTCGGCGCCTAGCGGAATCAAGGTCGGCGGGGCAACCAAAATTACCTGCGCTCCAAGCAGGTTTAGAAGATGAATATTGGATCGGGCAACGCGCGAATGCAGAATGTCTCCGACTATTGCCACCGTTAAGCCACGAAGGTCGCCAGTGCCACCGCGCAGATGTTTGCGAATTGTGAAGGCATCCAGAAGCGCTTGCGTTGGATGTTCATGTGTTCCGTCACCGGCATTAATAACACTGCCAGTTGTCCAGTGCGATGAGGCAAGCCGTTGAGCAGCTCCTGAAGCCGAATGGCGGAGGATGACCGCATCGGCTCCCATCGCCTGCAATGTTTGCGCGGTGTCTTTCAAAGACTCGCCCTTGCTCGCGCTTGATCCTTTGGCCGAGAAATTTATGACATCTGCGGATAGGCGTTTAGCGGCTGCTTCGAAAGAAATTCTGGTGCGGGTAGAGTCTTCGAAGAAAAGATTGACGATCGTCCGACCACGTAACGTCGGTAATTTCTTTACGGGTCCTTCGGAGATGCGGGCCATTTCCTTGGCAGTATCAAGGATCTTGTTTGCCTGAGCGTAAGAAAGATCAGCTGTCGAGAGAAGATGGCGCATGACTAGCCCTCCGTAGTTTCGACTAGAACTTCATCCACACCATCGATCTCGCTGAGGTGCACTTTTACCGATTGCGCTTTGGAGGTGGGCAAGTTCTTGCCCACATAATCCGCACGGATGGGGAGTTCGCGATGGCCACGGTCGACCAATGCCGCAAGTTGAACCGACTTAGGCCGTCCGATTTCTCCCAGGGCATCCAAAGCTGCACGGATTGTCCGACCAGAGAAGAGGACATCATCGACCAAGATGACGTTACGACCTTCGATTCCACCGAGCGGGGTCATGGTGGGCACTAAAGCCCTAAGCGGTCGCAACCGTAGATCATCCCTATGAAGGGTAATATCTAGGGTTCCCACGCGAACTTCGCGGCCTTCGATGCTGGCAATGGAGTTGGCCAACCTGGATGCCAAGAATGCACCACGGGTGGGTATGCCCATCAGGACTATGGAATCGGGCCCGCCATTGCGTTCCAAAATTTCATGGGCAATGCGCGTCAGAGCGCGGGAGATATCCACCGCAGACAGAGCAACACTCATAAACGCTCCTTCCCCGCCTCGCAGGACGGGTCTTAAAGGATCTTCGCGGGCGAGTCTAGCATGAGCCTGAATCGCGGCCGATAAGGGGGAAAAGTGGATAACTTCATTCTGTGCATTGGCGATTTCCTAGGCTTACCCCATGAAATCGCAGCGAAAAACATCACCAGATGCCATACCCACTCAACCGACGCCGGCCAGTATCGCCCATCGAATTCGCTCGCTTCGGCTGGAACGCCGTTGGAGTCTGGCAGATGTCGAAAGACTCTCGCGCGGTTCACTCAAAGCAGTGGTCCTGGGCTCCTACGAACGAGGTGATCGTTCCCTAAGCCTGACCAGGGCGATCGACATTGCTGAAATATTCTCTATCCCTCTTCAACACCTGCTTGCGGCTCCAGAAAAGACGGCCCCCACGCTTACGAGGACAGAAATGATGGTGGACTTGCGACGCACCCGGGCTCTAGCCCAAGACCCTCTCGCCCAAAGCGATCCAATCCTTATGACCTTCTCAGCCTTCCTTGCCTGGATAGCCACCAGACGTTGTGATTGGAATGGCGAAATCATGAGTCTTCGGAATGGGGATCTCTCCACGTTGTCCATCATGACGTTAATGAACGAGGAAGCGATCTTGAACTGGCTAAATGAGAAGGGACTTCTTGTTACAGAGCTAAATCACCCTTGATTGATGAGATTCTGCCCAGGACACCATGGATGTAGCCGGCGGATTCTTCAGTTGAGAGCAGAGCAGCCATCGTCAACGCCTCATCGATTGCAACGGCGTCGGGAATCTCCTCGCCCCAGAGAATTTCGAAAATCGCGATTCGCAAGATATTTCGATCTACGATCGGCAGTCGATCCATATCCCAACCCTGCGCATACGTTGAAATGAGTTCGTCAATCTTCCTTCGATGATCGATAACTCCGTTCACGAGAGCCTTGGCAAATTCGCGCATCGGACGTGCGTCAGGTCCCTCTTCAACCACCAATCGTGACTCGAGTAGATCTGAAGCCGATGACTGGCGGATGTCGGCTTCGAAAAGAATATCGAGTGCCTGTTTTCGGGCCTTGCTTCGGGCGCTCACTAGTTGGCGCGACCTAGGTACGAACCGTCTCGTGTGTCAACTAGGACCTTCTCGTCTTGCTTGATAAATAGTGGCACCTGAATCTCAAGTCCAGTTTCCAGAGTTGCGGGCTTAGTCCCACCAGAGGATCGATCCCCTTGCAGGCCTGGCTCTGTGTAAGTGATGGTCAACGGCACGGACGCAGCCAATTCAATGTAGAGGGGTATGCCCTCATGGACAGCAACGACAGCATCGGTGTTCTCAAGCATGTACTTCGCGGCGTCTCCGACTACCTCTGATGGGATCGAGACTTGATCGTAGGTCTTCGTGTCCATGAAAACGTAATCAGATCCATCGTGATACAAGTACTGCATATCGCGCTTCTCGAGGATTGCAATATCAATCTTGACCCCGGCGTTGTACGTCCGATCGACAACCTTGCCAGTCATGACCGATTTGAGTTTGGTGCGCACGAAGGCCGGACCTTTTCCCGGCTTCACGTGTTGAAATTCGACGACGTTCCAGAGTTGCCCATCGATATCTAGCGTCATGCCATTCTTAAGGTCGTTTGTTGATGCCACGATCAATCCAATCCCTGAGCGCGTATTTCACGTCAAGGTGAGAAGGATACCTGCTATATGCCACTACTTTTGCAAGAGCGTACGCATGGCATCCAGGGCCAGAAGATAGGAATTGGGCCCAAAACCAGCGATTGTGCCGCTGGCCACGCCAGAAATGACCGATGTGTGGCGGAACTCCTCACGCGAAAGCGGATTGGAAAGATGTACCTCGATCAATGGGGCCTTGAGCATCTCTGCAGCATCTCTAATTGCATAGGAGTAATGCGTGAATGCAGCTGGATTAATGATCACGGGCAGATTGGAATCGGATGCTTCATGGAGCCATTTAATGATCTGAGCCTCATCGTCACTCTGACGAACATCTACCGTGAAACCTAACGTCGAAGCATGCGAAGTAATCAAGTTCACTAACTCTTTGTAAGAGAGATCACCGTAGATCGACGAATCCCGAATATCCAACCGAGACAAATTCGGTCCGTTAATGATCAGAATCTTCATGAACTAACCCTCTCATACGCCTTTAGCAATTCGCTCTGTGCAAGCCCTTCAAGGCGAAGCGTCGTGCCGATCTTGGAAATAGCTACGAACCGGAGAGCCTTGCCGCGAGCCTTCTTATCCAAGGAGAGAAATGGTTGTAGATCTTCCCAAGCGGCTGCGGGATAGGTTATGGGCAGACCCAACCTCGAAAGAAGGGACCGGTGCAGTCCGACAAGTTCTTCAGACAAGATCCCTTTGAGATGGGCGAGTTCAGCGATATATACAAGCCCGATAGACACCGCCTCGCCATGGCGCAGTTGATACTTGCTGTGCAGCTCGATTGCATGACCCATGGTGTGCCCGTAATTGAGTACCTCACGGGCGAAACCTTCTTTGAAATCTACTCCCACGATATCGGCCTTAATATTGACCGAGCGGAGTATCAATTCCTCAGTAAGTCTTTTTGAGCTTCGCACTTCGGACAAGCTCTTGCCGGATAACAAAGTGAGAATCTCGCGATCGGAGATAAATCCGCACTTGACTACTTCGGCAAGTCCAGCAGCGAAATCCCTATCACTGAGCGTCTCCAGCCATTTTGAATCTACGAGTACCGCTATCGGAGAATGAAAGGCACCGACAAGATTCTTACCGAAGGCGCTATTCATTCCCGTCTTACCGCCGACGGAAGCATCGACCATTCCCGCCAATGTTGTCGGAATAGCGATCCAATCGATACCACGTAGCCATGTGGCCGCGGCAAAGCCTGCAATATCGGTAGTGGCTCCCCCGCCAATTGCAACGACAAGATCGCTACGAGTGAAGCCAGCCCTTCCCAACTGACCCCACAATGACTCCAACACCGTGGCGTCCTTTCCAGACTCTCCATCTGGAATCTGGAAAAAATGTACCTCGGTGCCCTCGGCCTCGATTTCGCCAACTCGAGAACGCATTGCCGAAGATACAACAATCGCAACACGTGAGCGATCCTTCATTAACGGTGCAAGTTCTTGCTGCCACTTGCATCCGATCAGAATCTCGTACGCGTGCTCGGCCTTGACCTCAACTTTGCGCATCAGTGAGCCACCTTGGGGAGGATTGCATTAACGATCTGGTTTACGCTGCGGTCTTCCACTTCCAACTTGATAGTTGCCAATGATTCATAGACTGGCCGGCGCGCATCGAGTAGTCGTTGCCATTGTTGCCGTGGATTATCCAGAAGTAGCGGTCGATCGCGATTGAAGCCGATTCTAGGAACAGCGACTACAAGGGATACATCAAGAAAGATAACTTCCGAGCCGCTCGCGGCAATTGCCTCGGCAACCGATGGCGTCAAAACAGAGCCTCCGCCCAAGGAGAGAACCCCTTGAACTTCCTGCAATGCCGCAAGACATACACGCGCTTCTACCTCGCGAAAGTGTGGTTCGCCATCTTCCACAAAAATATGCGAGACGCTCTTGCCCTGATCGAGTTCGATCAAAGTGTCAGTGTCGGCGAAATCTACATTCAAAGCCTTGGCCAATGCTCGCCCGATGCTCGTCTTTCCGGCTCCAGGTGGCCCGATCAGAATAATGCGTGGGGTCATCGCACTTATTTGAATCGGAGGTTCTGCATGTACGTCGAGAAATTGCGTCGCGTTTCATCAATGCTGTCCCCGCCGAATTTCTCGAGGACTGCCTCGGCCAGAACGAGGGCCACCATAGCCTCCGCAACGATGCCAGCCGCAGGTACCGCACAGACATCAGAGCGCTGATTAATTGCCTTTGCACTTTCCCCTGTCGCCACATCTATTGTGTCGAGTGCTTTGGGCACCGTAGAAATGGGCTTCATTGCCGCCCTTACTCGCAGAGTCTCACCGTTAGACATTCCACCTTCCGTTCCGCCGGCCCGATCTGTCCGTCGATGAATAAGACCATCGCTTCCGATCTCAATTTCATCGTGAGCAATGGATCCACGTCGCGTAGCGGAGGTGAAACCATCACCAATCTCCACGCCCTTAATCGCTTGAATACCCATCATGGCCGCGGCCAGGCGCGCATCCAGACGACGATCCCAATGAACGTAAGAACCCAAACCGGGTGGAAGATTGAAGGCAAGAACTTCCACGACTCCACCCAAAGTATCTCCATCAACCCGAGCAGATTCGATCTCGGTGACCATCGCAGCACTTGTCACCGGATCGGTACAACGGACCACGTCCTCATCGATTCGATCTTGATCTCCAGGTTCGGGCAATGAAAAAGAGTCAGGAATTCGTACTGAGCCGATGGAGAGCACATGGCTCACTATCGTTAGGCCGATACTTTGTTCCAGAAAATTCCGTGCCACCGCGCCTAAGGCAACACGTGCGGCTGTCTCCCGCGCACTTGCACGCTCAAGGACCGGTCGCGCGTCATCGAGGTCATACTTTTGCATTCCCGCAAGATCGGCATGCCCTGGACGTGGCCGCGTCAGCGGTGCATTTCGAGCCAGTCCTTCGATTTCGCCTTCAGGAAGAGGATCCGCCGACATCACCTTTTCCCACTTGGGCCACTCTGAATTTCCAATGTGAATCGCGATAGGCCCACCTTGAGTCAGACCTAGTCGAATACCCCCGAGGATGGTGACCTTATCGGCCTCGAAATTCTGTCTTGCTCCGCGCCCAAAACCAAGTCTGCGACGTCGCAACTGCCTGTCGATATCTTCAGTCGTGACGGAGACTGAAGCAGGCATGCCTTCGAGTATCGCCGACAGTGCCTGACCATGGGATTCCCCGGCTGTTAACCAACGCATGAGCGTATTGTGGCAGAGAAGTCCCTCTTCTCGTCGCACGCTAACTACGGCCTCATAGCCGCCAAACACGCCATTCGCAGTACGGGCGCAAGAACGGCTCTTTGAACGCTCTTTCCCGTCATCAGTTCAACCTGATCTATCCCCTGATGTACGAGGAGGTCAAGGCCATCGATTCCAAATCCACCCAAAGCTCGCCATTTTGAGAGCATCTTTGTAGGCCAGGGGTTGTAGAGGGCTTCGAAGAAAACACCTCTGACCAATGTAGGCAGTTTCTCCGCATATGCATCTGCCACACCAGCTGGCGTGGCATTAATCAACAGATCCGAATCAGGCAAATCCGCTCCCCAATTCACAAATTCCAATTTTGCCGATACGACGCACTTTCGCAGTGCGCTCTCACGTTCTGGAGATCGGTGAACAATAGTCATATGCCGATCTGCTCCATCACACGCCGCCGCTGCTGCTCGGGCAGTTGCTCCAGATCCGAGAATGACGACAGTTTCGTACGTGTTCACGCCATGAGCTAGCAATGTTTCCTTGAAACCATTCACATCCGTCGTCAGCGCTCTCCACCCTCTTGGCGAGCGAATCAGAGTGTTCGCGGAATTGATCCGGAGGGCTAGTTCATCGACTTCATCTGCAATCTTCAGCACCGTTTCCTTGAGCGGCATCGTGAGGGAAAGCCCTGTCCACGTCTCGTCCAGCCCAGAAATGAATTCGTCCAGCTGATCGGAAGCTACTTCGATGGCCTGATATTGGCCAAAGAGACCCAATTTCTCATAGGCAGTGCGGTGTAATACGGGAGAGAGCGAATGCGATATGGGTGATCCCAAGACAGCTCCGCGAATCATGACGTCTTCCCGAATGCGCCAGAGGCCAAGTTCTTCTCGTACTCACTCTTCCATTTCAGAAACTGAGCGTTTGAATCCGTGAATCGCGTATCCCCCGGCTTTACCGTAATGAAAAAAATCCAGTTACCCGGCGTCGGATGGACCGCTGCATCCATCGCCGCACGACCTGGATTGTTAATAGGTCCAGGAGGTAGACCGTAATGCAGATACGTGTTGTACGGAGAGGCGATTCGCGTTGCATTGGTACTGAGGAAAACCTTGCCACGAGTGTGAGTGATGTAGTGAATGGTGGTATCCAACTGAAGAGGCATACCAACCTTCAAGCGATTGCGAACCACTTGAGAAATCTTTCCAAAATCTGATGGATCTCCTTCGGCCTGGACAAGAGAGGCGATCGTCAGAAGTTGGAGCGGTGAGAAATCAGATGTCCCTGCCGCGATTCCTGAATTTACAGATTCCACGGCAAAGCGATCCATCATTGCCTGAAGCGCCATCAACGAAGATGTTCCCTTGCCGAAACTGTATTGTGCGGGGAAAAATACCCCTTCAAGACTTGTGTCGCCCGCGGGATAGACACCGTTGATCCCAAAACCTGCTGGGAACTTCAGGCTACGAAGGGCTTTATCAACAGTTATCTCCGAGAAATTTTGTGCCATGAGTTGACTAAAGATTTCGCTAGTCCATGCTCCCTCTGCAACACGAATGAGATTGGTAATCCGTTTGGTGTCCAAGAGTTGGTCAAGTGCCTCTCTTGCCGAAATGTGGCTCTGCACGCGATGGGCACCCGGTGCAATCTGCGAAGAGCGAGGGTCGGCGACAGCGCGTGCAAAGAAGGCGCCAGATGATTTCACCACGCCTTTGGTAAACAGTGTCTTTGCGATCTCCGATCCCGTAGCACCTGTTGGGACATCAATAATCACCTCTACGCCTGGATGGCCAGACGCATAATCGGGATTGGTGGGTGAGCGATTCAGCGCCAAATATGCACCGCCGGCAAGGACAAATATGGCAGCCAACGAGGCGATGACCTTGAATATTGGTTTCTTACTCAACTACATCACGCCTTGCTTGAGATTTCTCAAAATCCATCGCCATCTCCAAGATCGCAACCGCTGCCGCCTGGTCGATGGCGCTTTTCGATTCTCGCGCCGTAAGACCTGCTTCTCTCATCGCGCGCTGGGCAGAGACAGTGGAGAGCCGCTCGTCAATCATTGTTACTTCAATATCGAATCGATCGCGAAACTCAGAGGCGAAGAGCTCTGCCTTGGTCGTTGAATCGCTCTCATTTCCAGAAAGATGGACGGGTCGGCCAACATATACGTGAACTGGTTCGTACTCTGCCAACAGATCGAAGATCCGATCCCAGAGATCTTCCCTTTTAGCTAGAAGCGTTTCCACGGGAGTTGCCAAAATTGAATCCTGATCACTCACGGCCACTCCGATCCGCACATCACCGAAATCGAACGCCAGTCGGCGGCCTCTTTGCATAACTACTCACCAGCAATGGCTGAAACGATTGCGTCCAGCGCGATTGCGGTCTTGCTCGCGTCTATACCCCCGCCTTGAGCAAAATCATCTTTCCCTCCGCCTCCGCCTCCAAGTGCGAGGGAACCGACCTTTACGAGGACTCCTGCCTTGACCCCTGCCGCCCTCGCCGCATCACTGACTGCTACGACGAGAACTGGCTTACCTTCGCTAACACTGATCAGAGCAACGATGGAATTCTGAAGGCGATTACGTAAATCTAGAGCGATCTTGCGCAGATCTTCACCGGTTATCCCGTCTCCCAACTTCACAGCGATGACAGAGTGATCCTTTACTTTCTTGGCCTCCGTGATCAAAGTCGCAACCTGGCCTAAGGCTTGAGTCGAGCGCAACGATGCTAGTTCCTTCTCAATATCGCGCAGGCGTCCGACCAAATCTGAAATGCGCTCGGGCAGTTCTTCTGTCCGTGCTCCCTTGATGATCTCAGTCAAAGAATTGAGAAGTAGATGTTCGCGCGCAAGAAATCTATATGCGTCCACACCGACAAGAGCTTCAACTCGTCGAACGCCTGCACCGATGGATGACTCATTGAGTAGCTTTACGACTCCAAGCTCGCCGGCGCGATTGACATGGGTTCCACCGCACAACTCGCGTGACCAGTCCCCTACGCTGATAACCCGGACTACATCACCGTATTTCTCGCCAAAAAGCGCCATCGCTCCAATTTTTTTCGCTTCCTCCTGGGACATGGATTCGGCCGTGACTTCCCAATCTTGGAGGAGCAATAAGTTGACCCGTGATTCAACATCACTGAGGACCGATTGCGGCACCGCACCCGTTGCGGGGAAATCGAACCTAAAACGTCCTGGTGAGTTCTCCGAGCCCGCCTGCGTTGCGGTCTCTCCTAAAATTTCGCGGAAGGCCTTGTGCACCATGTGCGTTGCGGTGTGTGCACGGGAGATTGCCTGTCGACGCTCGATATCTATCTGCGCGTGAGCCGGAGTTCCGACTTCGACGGATCCGACGAGAACGCGGCCACGGTGAACTGAGACGCCCGGCACCGGAGCCTGAACGTCATCAATTTCGATTTTGCAGCCATTGCTCAAGGTGATGATTCCGCCGTCAGATAACTGGCCGCCTCCTTCGGCGTAGAAGGGAGTACGGCTCAAGACGATCTCGACCTCTTCGCCCTCGGGTGCGGAAGTGACCCCGACTCCATTTACGAGGATCGCTGAAACTTTGGCGTCAGATTCTTGATGGGTGTAGCCGACAAATTCCGTGCGCCCGACAGCATCGGCTATGGTGCGATATTCGGTGAGATCGGTGTGGCCGCTCTTTTTTGCACGCGAATCTGCCTTAGCCCGGTCGCGTTGCTCCTTCATGAGTCTTCTGAAACCTTCTTCATCAACTTCAAGACCCTGCTCCTGGGCCATCTCAAGAGTTAGATCAAAAGGAAATCCGTATGTGTCATGCAGTTTAAAGACTGCATCACCCGACAAAGCGGTGCCGTGCGACTTCTTTATCGCCGCACTTGCTACGTCAAATATCTGCGTTCCGCTCTTCAGTGTCTGCAGGAATGTTTCTTCCTCAGCGATTGAGACGCTGAGGATGCGCCCACTGGCCTCGTTGAGTTCGGGATACTGCGGGCTCATTGCCCCAATCGAGGCGGAGATAAGTTCGGCCATCACTGGTTCATGGGATCCGAGTAAGCGCATGTTTCGGATAGTTCGTCGCATCATCCGGCGAAGAACATAACCACGTCCTTCGTTTCCGGGCGTCACGCCATCGCCAATGAGCATGGCAGATGTACGTGCGTGATCGGCAATTACGCGCAGAAGAACATCGTTGTGCTGATCTTTGCCGTACACGACATTGGTCAAAGAAGTAGCCCGATCCAGGATCTGCCTTGTGGTGTCAATTTCATAGATATTTTCAACGCCTTGCAGAAGGGCCGCAGTGCGCTCTAGACCAAGTCCGGTATCAATACTTTTTGCAGGGAGCTCGCCAAGGATTGGGAAATCATCCTTTCCGGAACCCACACCTCGTTCATTTTGCATGAAAACAAGGTTCCAGACTTCCATGTAGCGGTCTTCATCGGCGATTGGGCCGCCTTCTTTACCGTAAGCAGGACCTCGATCAAAATAAATTTCCGAACAAGGTCCGCACGGTCCCGGCACGCCCATCGACCAGAAATTGTCAGCCATACCGCGACGTTGGATACGCTCTTTTGGAATACCTATCTTTTTATGCCAGATGTCGGCCGCTTCATCGTCGCTTTGAAAAACCGTGACCCAGAGTCGTTCCTCAGGAAACCCGTAACCTCCGTCATTGATTGGGCGGGTGAGAAGTTCCCAAGCAAGGGCAATGGCACCTTCCTTGAAGTAGTCGCCGAAGGAAAAATTGCCGCACATCTGGAAGAAAGACGCATGACGAGTCGTCTTTCCCACTTCATCAATATCCAATGTGCGAACACATTTCTGAACCGATGTAGCACGCTTGTACGGAGGTTTCACTTCGCCTAGGAAAAATGGTTTGAAGGGAACCATCCCAGCGTTGACGAGCAACAAGTTGGGATCGTCAGCGATGAGGGAGGCCGACGGCACGACAGTATGAGTTAAACCCTGGCGGTTGTCGGTTTCAAAGAAGCGCAGCCATCGTGCGCGAATTTCAGCAGATTCCACTAGCTAGGACCACTCAGCCTTTTTTCTTCTGGTCGCGAGACTGCTTGAATTTTGCAGCGCTCATGAGAAGGCCAAGTACCTTCACTGCCGGCCCGCCTTTATCCATAAAAGAGGTGGCGACATCGGAAACCTTGCTGCTGACGTTCTCAGCGCTTTTAGTGATTTTGTTCAGACTCTCAAGGGGGCCATTAACTAACTTCACGGTCGTCGTGACCTCTTCGATCAATGGTTTGGTCTCGTCTGTAACAGTCTTCAGAGAGAGCTTGGCTTCATCAATCAAGCGGCCTAGTCGAACGACTGCGTAACTGATAGCCACCGCAATGACGAGGAGCGAGCAAGCCGCGATAATTGTGGCAATGCCTCCTGGGCCCATGATCTATCCCTTCACTCATAAACGTGCCTATGTGAAGAGCCTACCCGACCTACCAGTAGTGGCGACGACCGCCGACAGAGCGACCCATGCCGCCCAAGAGGGCCAGGACTATTCCGACCACTATGAGAAGTAATCCAAGGGTCTTCAGAGCTGACATTGCTACAAACAAGCTAAGTATCAAGAGAATGATTCCAAGGGTAATCACGAATGATCCTTCTTTCTTTTGGGTGGGTTACTAGCTATTGGTTGAAGGAGTCTGATCGTTGGATGGGGTCTCGACTGTTGATTTTCGGGCCCGCTCGGCGGCGAGTTCCTTCTGTAACCGTTCAAAATCCGAACGCAAGGTCAAAGTCTCTTCACGCGACCTTTTCAGTTCTTTCTGAAGATCGCGTGAGGCCAGTCCCCTGACGAAGAAGCCGCGAAGAACGCTCAACCCGAGGGCCGCAACCAATCCGACGACGATTCCAAAGAGAAATAACTGCCCCGTGGACAAGCCGGTCATGTGCTGGCCAAAGAGGCCAAAATCACCGTTTACAAGATGTGTCGAACCACCATTGGTGGCGACGCCAAAGACTGCAAGTAATGCTGCAACTGCCAAAATAATGAGACCGATGATGAGGATCATGGAGCGACCCCTTCCGCATATTCAGTAGATGGAAAAGTGACTGGCGATGTGATTTGACTCAATGTTAGCCCAATCCGCCCTTTTCGACTCTCTGGAGCTACTTCAGCGTAGGGATGACCACATCGGGGGTCTGATGGTCGCGATGAGCAACCAAAGCGGCTTTGTGGTACCTCTCGATTTTGGCCAGAAACGCCTTATTTTTGTAAGGACGGCCATCCACAATGGATCCTTGAACTCCTTCAATAACCGCTGATACGTCCTCACCAGAGAGCGTTTTGAATGTCTCCAACGCGTGGGCCAAGGCAAGAACTTGGCTCCGGTTCTCCTTGAGAATTTTCTCGGCCTGTTTGAGAAGCACTGATAGATGATCCTCAATGCGATTACCTAGGGCACCTCGAAGTTCCTTAGAAGACCCCCCCTTGGCCCCGCCAGGTGAGCCGATCTCGAAACGACGATTGCTGGCATGCGAGGAGATGGTGGATCCCATTCCCCAATGTCCTTCCATCAATGAGGCGATAGTTGTTGCACTCTCTAAGTCTCCGGAAACCCCAGAGGAATTATCGCCATTGAAGAACATACGCTCCCCTGCCAACGATGCAAGGGAAACGAGAATGTCAGACTCATATTCAGTGCGCCAACGAGTGAACTGATCATCGGGGGGAATGCTGGCAACCATCCCTAAATAATCCGAACCCTTTTCGATAGTCGCAAGATCGATTGCCATGTGCTGACGTACCCGATGGGCCATGACTGCATGGCACGCCTCGTGGACAGCAACGGCGTGTCTTTCGCGCTCGATGTACTCGACATCCTCGGGCGGTCCCAATTCCTTGAGTTGCTTTGCCTTGACAACATCTGGCCACGTGATCGAAGTACGACCGTTTCGTATCGCAGTTATCAACGCCTCGTTTATCGTGTCCTTGATAGTTGCGCCCGTGGCATATGGAGTGATCGTCGCCAACTTGTCGATCTCATCGGCCGAAAGCGAATGTGACACTTTCGCTAAATATCCTTCATACGTTCGCACTCGGCCAGCTTTGCTCGGATACCCAACGCGATACATGCGATCAATACGCCCGGGGCGAAGAAGTGCTTCATCCAGTGCCTCTGGCATATTTGTGGCCATCACAACCAGGATGCGATATTTGGGTGGATTCTTAGGCCGCATACCCAAGGTTCTGCGCAGAACCCTATTGAGAAATCCCCTCGGCTTTTTAAGTCCGGAGAGTTCGGTGAGCAGCGCCTGCAACGTGCCCATTCCACCGCCTCCACCCATTCCGCCCCCAGCTGCTCCCCCAACTACAAAGCTCTCGCGAAGAAGCATTGAGGCAGTCGATGGTGAAAGATAAGAGCCACCATGGCAGGATGTTCCAAAAATTGCAGGAACGTTCTGTCTATCGGCACGCTGTTGCCCCCCGCTTGGTGCCATTCCTCGATTGCCGAGTGAATCTGCCTCATCGAAAAAGACTACGACTCCGCCATAACGAAGTGCGAGTTTACGTAATTTACGAAAAAGAGATTTTACTTTGAGGACGCCTACGCCAAAAAACATATTTGTAAATGCGCCAGGGTCTACAAAGACGAAGGGCTTGCCCGTCTCTCCGGCCATAGATTCGGCCATGAGGGTCTTGCCTGTTCCAGGCGGACCCCAAAGCAGAATTCCTCCAGGCACGTATCCACCGTGCTTCTCAATTTCCTCTGGTTTCTCCAAGAAAAGAAGGTTCTCGCGAATTCTATTGAGGACGTGGTCCTGTCCCCATACATCGGTGAATCTGGTCCTTATGTCATCCGGAAAGTAAGTATCCACGCCACCTCGGCTGAGAAACCAGAACATTGCGCCAAACTGAATGATTACGAAGAAAACTCCAAAGAGGAGTTGTCCGAGCATGGGAAGCGCCCTCCACAGCGCACTGGGCGCCAGGAACAGTGCACGAACTGGGGTTTCTTTGTAAATTGCCCCCAAAACCACGGCGAGCAGGGCGATGAAGATCATTGCCTTAATGACGCGTGAAAGTCGGTATCGGGTCCAGTCGCTAAGCCGATGCAGCGCGAAATCCACCGCCTGAAAGTACTTCTGCCAGATCCCGTGATAAGGCGCCGCAATTTCTGACACGAGGAAATGCATCTGCCGCAAAATTTCAATGACAACCAGAATAAGTAGCCAGGTTCGCGTGCGCGTGATCTCATTGAATGCATCGCCCACAGAAAGGAGTGGGTTATCAGCCAAAGCCGCCCAGACTAGAACAAAGTACACGATGACGAACAGGAGTATGAACTTGCTTCGGTCGTAAACGGAGAGGTGAACTCGCGTCTTACGGTCACTGTCTCGTTGACGGCTACCTTGCGGCTCTATTGAACTCACTTAGCTCCCCTTACGGTAAAAGAATCGGCAATTCGGGAAATTTCCTTGATGTTCTTGTTATAACACGTGGTGGTGCAACGCAAGACGAATACATAGATCTTGGTGTGATCGGCAGACATCAATGCGGTCTGATCCACCGTCTGCGATACACCGGATTTAACAAAATTGTAGATAGTGCGAACTCCCCGCCCACCTTTTTGAATCACTTCGTGGTCGTCAATGATGTTGTAAATTGGCGTTGTCGCGGTGGGATTGTTAACCCAATCCGTCACAGGCTGAACAATGTCACGCAAAGTGTTGTAGGAAACAGCGTTGATCTCATCTGGAAAAAGATCGCGAACTCGAACAAAGGCCAGCGGAGAACTCGTCGGAGTCAGACTAAAGGTCTCCTTCGGGCCAACCTTATTATCCGGGGAATAGGCTTCCTGCCATTTGACCAAGGCAAGTTTCTCAGTGGCACCCACTGCAGATGACTTCGCCTCTTGCGAGTTCAGCGCCTTCATCGTTATCTCGTGCCAGGTGTTCGGAACGGTGAAGTACACACCTTCGGATTTAGATGATGCGTATTTGTGCGATGGTTGCGCGCAACTTGTCAGTAAAAGCGCGACCAGAACAATTGCAGCTATCCCGCGGGAGCGCATTGATCTATTTTCCTGACTTATCTGTAATGGCGTCGATGCCACTTTCCTTGCGCTGAGCCTGTGTAATCGGGGTTGGTGCACCCGTCAAAGGATCTCCTCCGCTTGCCGTCTTTGGAAAGGCAATCACTTCTCGAATGGAATCGGAATCCGTAAGGAGAGCGCAGACACGATCAAGTCCAAGCGCTATGCCTCCATGCGGTGGCGGACCATAGTTGAACGCCTCAAGGAGGAACCCAAACTTGCTAGCAGCCTCTTCATCGCTTAGCCCAATTACCTCGAAGACTTTTCGCTGCATCTCGCGATCGTGGATACGGATTGAACCGCCGCCAAGTTCGCTGCCGTTAAGGACGATGTCGTACGCGTACGCCAAAGCTTGGCCCGGATTCTCTGCAAAGGAAGTCGCAAACTCCGGCTTTGGCCCGGTGAAGGGGTGATGAACCGCTGTCCAGCCGCCGTTATCGGTTGGCTCAAACATGGGGGCGTCTAGAACCCATAAAAATTCCCAAGTGCCTTCGGCGATGAGGTTGCACCTCTTGCCGATTTCCAAGCGGACCGCACCTAGAAGTGATTGCGAGGAAACCTTTTCGCCGGCGGCAAAGAAAATGGCATCGCCTGGGTTGGCCCCTGCGGCGGCTGCAATCCCCGCGAGTTCATCTTCGGAGAGATTCTTAGCGACAGGTCCCCCCAGAGTGCCATCTGCATTTACCAGAATGTAGGCAAGGCCTTTTGCTCCCCGGGTCTTGGCCCATTCCTGCCACGCATCCAGTTCTCGACGGGGCGAACTTGCTCCACCTGGCATGACGACAGCGCCCACATATGGGGCTTGGAAGACTCGGAACTGAGTCTGAGCGAAGAATGAGGTGACCTCGCCAATTTGCTGACCAAAGCGAAGATCGGGTTTGTCCGAGCCGTAGTTGGTCATCGCATCGGCATAAGTCATGCGACGTATGGGAAGAGTGATGTCGTAGTTGGCAACTTCCTTCCAGAGACGCACCAGAAGATTCTCGGCAACAGCCAGAATGTCCTCTTGATCGATGAAAGACATCTCAATATCGAGTTGCGTGAACTCTGGTTGGCGATCTGCTCTGAAATCTTCATCTCGGAAGCAACGCGCAATCTGGTAGTACTTCTCCATCCCAGCAACCATCAACAACTGTTTGAAGAGTTGTGGTGACTGAGGAAGGGCATACCAACTCCCCGGTTGCAAACGAACAGGAACAAGGAAGTCTCGTGCGCCCTCTGGAGTTGAGCGCGTGAGGTATGGGGTCTCGATATCGAGAAATTCTTGCTCGTCCATCACGTTGCGAATAACAGAGGTCACTTTCGAGCGAAGTCGAAGATTACGACCAGGCTTTTCTCGACGCAGATCTAGATATCTGTAACGCAGCCGAACTTCTTCATTGATCTCGGCGTCATCGCCGCTATCGATGGGGAACGGAAGTGGAGCAGATTCGCTGAGGACTATGACCTGATCGGCCATGATTTCAATGTCTCCAGTTGCAAGAGAGGTGTTCTCGTTGCCAGATGGCCGTTCGAGGACTTCGCCAACAATCTTTACGCACCACTCTGCGCGTAAGACGCCGGCGATCTTCTCATCGCGGATAACAACTTGGACGGAACCAGATGCATCGCGTAAATCAATGAAGGCGACTCCACCATGGTCGCGACGACGAGAAACCCAGCCAGCCAAGTCAACGGTCGATCCTACATCGGACTTTCTCAGGGTTCCGGCGCCGTGAGTTCTTAACATTTTATGCTCCACACATTCTGGCCAAATCTCATCGGCCTTACCAAGTTAATAGCTCCGCTGAAAGAGTCGAGACTAAGGAGGACAGAGTAACTGAGGTCGTCTCACCGCTGCGCATTTGCTTGAGATCCACGCTTCCCGAGTTGAGTTCTGTGTCTCCGATGATGACCACGTAACGAGCCCCGCTCTTATCCGCACTTTTCATTGCGGTCTTGAGCGCCCTATCGCCAAATGCAATCTCGACCGTGAGTTCGTGAGCCCTCAATTCCTGTGACAATGACAGCGCGACGGTCTTGGCCTTTGTACCCAACGGGATCAAGTACAGATCAGTGAGGAATGCAGCCTGGTCAACGACTCCCTCGGCCTCTGCCGCGAGAAGGGCTCGATCCACGCCAAGCCCAAATCCAATTCCTGATAAAGGTTGACCGCCGATCTGCTCCATGAGGCCGTCATAGCGACCTCCCCCGCCGATTCCTGATTGTGCGCCTAATAGTTCATGAACGAATTCGAAAGTTGTTCCGGTGTAGTAATCCAAGCCGCGAACCATTCTGGGATTTATTTCGAAATCAATATTTAGATCACGCAAATATCCTTGAACCGCCTCGAAATGGGTCCTGGATTCTTCAGATAAATAATCAAGAAGCTTCGGCGCCTTTGACATAAGATCGCGAATTTCCTCCCGCTTGTCGTCAAAAAGTCTCAGCGGATTAATCTCCGCGCGCACAAGTGTCGCTTGATCTAAATCTAGACCTTCGATGAAGGCAAGAAGATCCACGCGGTATAGCGCACGAGTCTGCGCATCTCCAAGGGAGGTAATTTCCAGTTTGAATTGCTTGAGGCCAAGGGCGCGGAAACCCGCATCGGCTATAGCAATTACCTCGGCATCCAAGGCGGGATCATCAGACCCGACTGCTTCAACACCGACAGAATAAAATTGGCGGCCCCGGCCGGCTTGAGGACGTTCTGCACGGAAGAAGGCACCACTGTAGAAAACTTTGGCGGGCAATGCGCCTCGATCAAGCCCGTGTTCAATTATCGAACGAAGGGCACCGACAGTGCCCTCCGGACGCAGTGTTATGGAGCGCCCTCCCCGATCCTCGAAGGTGTACATCTCCTTGGAAACAACATCAGTTGACGCTCCAACGCCACGAGTAAACAATTCTGTGTCTTCGAAAACCGGTAGTTGTAACAATTGGTATCCAGAGCGTTTGATCTGAGAAAGTAACGTCGCTCGGACCCATTCAAATGAACGTGACCGGGGTGGGAAATATTCGATGACACCCTTTGGTGCTTGGTACTTCATAGTTATTTACCCAGATTCTTCAAGTAGGGATTGACTCTGCGTTCGTGTCCGATCGATGTCTCGGGACCGTGACCGGGCAGGACTCTTAGGTGGTCAGGCATGGGCCATATCTTTTTGCGCAACGTATTTTCCATGTCTTTGGAAGAACCGGTTGGTTGATCAGTTCTACCAATGGAACCGGCAAATAAGACGTCTCCGCTGACCAAGATTTCGTCATTGATCTTAAAAAGGAGAGAGCCGCGAGTATGCCCGGGCGCGTGAATAGCTTGAATCTTCATATCCAAGAAGTCCAGAAGGTCGCCATTTCTTAATTCTCTAACATCTGGTGGCTCCGCGAAGGCCATTCCTTCAAGGGATGCGGCAAAAACTTGGCTCAGGGCCTTTTCAGGATTCTTTAGCAGGATCCGATCCTCGGTATGAATGTAAGCCGGGATTCCGTAACCATGGCACACGGGGACAACTGAGAAGGTATGGTCCAAGTGTCCGTGCGTTACGAGCGTCGCAATTGGCTTCAATTCATGTTCCTGGCAGATCTTCATCACCTCAAAGGAGACATCTGGCATTCCTGGGTCGATGACGATGCACTCCTGCCCCTCACCTGGGGCGATAATCCAGCAATTGGTCGCAAAAGCAGGTGCGGCAAATGAGGCAACAAGCACTGAAATCCTCCATTTCCGCACGTTCCAGATACAGGGTACCTTTTACCCCGTACGGATCCACCTTCACGACTAGGCAGAATGCCCAGCCAATGCACGCCGATAGCGACGGTCCACTTGTGGCCAACCGCGCTGAAAGGAATATGACATGTCCGAGATTACAACCCCCACCGCAGCATCGGCCCTTATTGGAGATCCAGCTCAATTCGGAAGAGTCGGCGAAGATGGAACGGTATACGTCATAACTCCCGAAGGCGATAAAGCCGTCGGCTCCTACCCTGGCAAAAGCCCGGAAGAAGCACTTGCCTATTTCGTTCGCAAATTTGAAGCAATGGCCTCCGAGGTTGCCCTACTAGCTGCGCGAGTCACAAGCGGTGCAATGGTGCCATCGGATGCAAATGCGGCGGTCGGACGTTTGCGCCAGCAAATAAAAGAACTCAACGGTGTTGGCGACCTGGCCGCCCTGGCCTCTTCACTAGAACAGATTCCACCGCTTATCGAAGGCAACCGTGGCGCATATGAAGCCAAGAAAGCTGTCGAGAGTGCCACCAAGGCCGCAGAACGACTAGTGATACTTGAGTCCAAAGAAAAGATCGTTGCCGAAGCAGAGTCACTTGCTATGTCAGAGAGCTGGAAGAGCACCGGTGATCGTCTCAAGGTTCTGCTTGAAGAATGGAAAGCAGCGCCAAGGCTCGACAAGAAATCTGATGCCGATCTTTGGAAGCGCTTTTCGGCCTCACGCAACAAGTTCGACAAGCGACGCAGAACGCATTTTGCTGCCGTTGACGCGATCCAAGAGAAAGTCGCCAGCGCGAAAGTGGAACTCGTGACAGAGGCCGAGCAGCTCGCAACTTCAACCCAATGGGTTCCGACTGCAAAACGTTTCAAAGTTCTTATGGATCAATGGAAGGCGACCGGCCGAGGCAAGAAGGGCGAAGACGCTAAATTGTGGAATCGCTTCAAAGCCGCACAAGATCAGTTCTTTGCAGCCAAGAATGCAGACTTAGCCAAACGCGATGAGCAGATGGATGCAAATCTGGCCAAGCGAGAGGCGCTTATCCAAGAGATCGAGGCGCTCCTTCCGATCACGAACGTTGAAAATGCGGTGAAGACGTTCCGCGAGTTGGCTCGTCAATGGGATCGAATCGGCATGACCCAGCGCGATAAGAAAGCCGCCTTCGAATCTCGTTTCTCTAAGGTCGAAACTGAAATCAAGGCGGCCGAAGAAGTGCGGTGGCGCAAGATCGACCCTGTCGCTAAAGCTCGTGCAACCGAAGTTGTCCGCCAGCTTGCAGAAGCTGTTGCTAATTACGAAAAGCAGGCTGAGAAGGCCACTTCGCTTGGAAATGCCAAGAAGGCGAAAGAGGCGCAAGATGCCGCCGCAGCGCGTCGTCTATGGTTGGAAGAAGCCGAGAAGAGCCTGGCCGATTTCAACTAGTTGTTGGTCGTCCTATACACGTCGTACACGCCTTCGATTTGTCGCACTGCTGATAAGACAGAATCCAAGTGAGTTGCATCTGCCATCTCAAAGGTAAATCGTGAGATGGCAGTGCGATCCTTGCTCGTGCTGACTGCAGCACTGAGAATATTCACGTGCTGATCTGAAAGCGTTCGAGTCACATCAGAAAGTAATCGCGATCGATCAAGGGCTTCCACCTGGATATTTACCAGGAAGACACTCGCTGCACCCGCCAACCAAGTGACCTCGACAATGCGATCGCCTTGATGAGTCTTCAAATCTGCCGCGTTGATGCAGTCGCTTCTGTGAACCGAGACTCCGCTTCCGCGAGTAATGAAACCAACAATGGAGTCTCCTGGTACCGGCGTGCAGCACCGTGCCAACTTCACAAGGACATCGTCAATGCCCGAAACCACGATGGCGTTGCTGGATCTCCGGGAACCGGTAAGACCGATGCTGGTCGTATCAATCGATGGTTCAGGGTGAGAATCCTCAACTCCCAACGTTGAAACCAGTTTCTCAACTACTGAAGCCGCAGATACATGCCCATCCCCTACGGCCGCATACAAGGCCGATATATCCGGGTATTTAAGCTCATGGGCTAGTTCCAAAAGTGAATGACCGGCGAAGATCTTCTGCAGAGGCAGACCGGCCTTGCGCATCTGTCGTGCGATGGATTCTCGCCCCGCGTCGACCGCCTCTTCGCGCCGTTCCTTACTGAACCAGGCTTTGATCTTGGATCTAGCCCGGGGACTTTTTACAAAATTGAGCCAATCACGGCTTGGCCCCGCGTGCTCGCTCTTGTTGGTCAGCACATCAACCACGTCGCCGTTGGTGAGCTGTGATTCCAAGGGGACCAATCGACCGTTGACTTTGGCGCCAACACAGCGATTGCCAACTTCCGTGTGAACCGCGTAAGCAAAATCCACCGGGGTCGAACCACCGGGAAGTGCGATCACATTGCCCTTGGGAGTGAAGACGAATACTTCGGGGCTGCCAAGGTCGAAACGAAGAGCCTCTAAAAATTCACTTGGGTCTTCAGTCTCTTTTTGCCAATCGTGCAATTGGCGCAGCCAGAGCATCTCAGGAGACTTTTGGTTCTCTCCACCTTGCTTGTATTTCCAGTGGGCGGCAATTCCGTATTCAGCGCGGGTGTGCATATCAAATGTGCGGATTTGGATTTCAATGGCCTTGCCCGATGGCCCAATAACAGTCGTATGCAATGACTGGTACAAGTTGAATTTCGGCATCGCTATGTAATCCTTGAAACGTCCGGGCACTGGACTCCACCGGGCGTGGATCGATCCCAGTACCGCGTAGCAGTCCCTAACATCCTTGACCAGTACACGAATTCCTACCAGATCGTATATGTCGTTGAACTCTCGGCCACGGACCACCATTTTTTGATAGACGCTGTAGAAATGTTTCTGCCGGCCAGTAACAGTTGCTTCAATTCCATCACGTTTGAGATCTTGCTCAACAAGGGCAACGACATCATCGCTCAAGGCCTCCCTCGAAGGTGATCGCTCTGCCACCAATCGCGTGATTTCCTCAAATTTCTTTGGTTCTAGGACTTCAAAGGCCAGATCTTCTAGTTCCCATTTGATTGCGTTCATCCCGAGGCGATGAGCAAGAGGTGCGTATATATCTAGAGTCTCGCGTGCTTTTCGTTCGGCGTTCTCTGCGGAGACGTACTTCCAGGTTCGCGCATTATGGAGTCGGTCCGCGAGCTTGATGACGAGGACTCGGATGTCTCGAGACATCGCCACAACCATCTTGCGAACAGTCTCGGCTTCAGCTGTTGGCCCGTAGATCAGTTTGTCGAGTTTGGTTACCCCATCCACTAGGGCGGCGACCTGATCGCCAAAGTCCTTCTTAATCTGCTTTAAGGAATAACTAGTGTCCTCGACAGTGTCGTGCAGCAGCGCGGCGATGATCGTCTCAGAACTAAGGCCGAGGTCGGCCAAAATCTGCGCCACTGCAACAGGGTGAGTGATGTAAGCATCCCCTGATTTGCGCATCTGGCCTTCGTGGGCCGTACTAGCGGCCGCGAAAGCGCGCTCGATGTCTTCGACCTTTACGGCAGGGTAATGATCGCGTAAGGACGTTATTACTGGTGCGATCATTGTTCCCACCTGCGCAAGCCTACTTCAGTTGTACAGGTGACCTTCGTCTTAAAAAAACTATCGACGCTTTTTCTTCTTCTTAGGCTGATTGCGAGGTCCGCGCTTCTCCTCGGTGAGAACCAACGGAGGACGAGCCTGAGTCCCGGCTACCTTAACCGCGCCTTCAGCCGGTGCCGACGTGCGGGCGGATACCCTCTTTGCCAATGCCTGCATCGCAGGCTCTTTCTCGCGCAACTGCGCGAGTATTGGACTAGCGATAAAGATCGATGAATACGTACCTGTTGCCAGTCCAATGAAGAGTGCCAACGAGAGATCCTTCAAAGTTCCAGCCCCGAGAAGTCCGGCTCCAACAAAGAGGATGGATGCCACAGGAAGCAGCGCGATGAGAGATGTGTTGAAGGAACGCACTAACGTCTGATTGACGGCCAGGTTTGCAGCCTGCGAATAGGTCATCTTTGATCCGCTTGTGATGGTGCGCGTGTTCTCACGTACCTTGTCGAAGACCACAACGGTGTCGTAGAGCGAATAACCCAGAACGGTTAAGAAACCAATGACGGTGGCCGGTGTGACATCAAATCCTACGAGTGCATAGATTCCAACCGTAATGAAGACGTCGTGTATAACGGCTATTACAGCCGCTATGGCCATCTTCGGCTCAAATGCCATCGCCAGATACAACATCACGACAATTAAGAAACCGAATAGGCCATAGAGCGCTTTTCGAGTAATTTCCTTGCCCCAGGAAGGACCGACAATCTGCGTATCAATTGACCCCGGACTTATTCCAAATTTCGCAGCCAGCGCATCTTGGACTTGATTGGATTGAGCTGTTGACAAAGGAGCTGTCTGAACGCGAATCTTGTTCGTGCCTAGCTTTTGAATGATTGTGTCACCAGGAACATGAGTACTGGCCACAGCGGCGCGAGCATCAGGTAAAGAGATGCCCGTCTTAGTAATCGTAAATTCAGATCCGCCCTTGAATTCAATTCCTAGGTGCAGACCCTGAACCGATAAAGCGATAGCGGAAATGATAAGCAATAGGCCTGAGAAGGCGTACCAACGACGGCGCTTGCCGATCAGGTCAAAAGAAGTTTCACCGCGGTAAAGACGACCGCCAATTCCACTGAGCTTGGACATGGTTTATGCCTCCTTGACTGCTGTTGTGGGGGCTACGCCCAAGTTCTTGGGAGACAAACCAGAGAGCGGATGTCCCGAACTGTAGAACTTCACCTTCGCTAAAACGGTGACGATTGGTTTGGTAAAGATGAACACCACGAAAAGATCAATGAGCGTGGTTAGACCCAAGGTAAACGCGAATCCTCTAACTCCCCCGACTGCAAAGATGTAAAGAAGAGCCGATGCGATGATCGAAACGAAGTCCGCCACGATAATCGTGCGACGAGCCCGGATCCATCCAGTTTCAACCGCCGATCGAAGGGTTCTTCCATCTCGCACTTCGTCACGAATACGTTCGAAGTACACGATAAAGGAGTCCGCGGTAATACCGATGGCAACAATTGCACCAGCGATGCCGGCCAGGGTCAGAGTGAAACCCAACCACTTTCCAAATAGAAGGAAGAGCAGATAAGTAATTGATCCAGCGATAAGAAGCGAACCAACTGAGACAACACCCAATCCTCTGTAGTAAAGAAGCGAATAGAGAATTACGAGTCCGAGTCCGAGGAATCCAGCAATCAAGCCCGCGCGTAATTGGTCTGATCCAAGGGTTGGAGAAATCTGTTGCACTTCGCCACGATCAAAAGCCAATGGGAGCGCGCCGTACTTCAAAACGTTCGAAAGGTCAGTCGCATCTGTCTGTGTGAAGTTGCCGGTGATCTCTGCGTTACCTGCGGTAATCGCTTCGTTAATTCTTGGCGCTGATTGAACTAACCCATCAAGAACAATGGCAACTTCATTTTGAGGTGCAGCCAACTTGGTGACGCGCGTAGTAAGTGCGCCGAACTTCTTTGTTCCAGAATCATTGAATGTCAGCAGAACATACCAACCGCTACCTGTTGTCTGATTTAGTGATGCGGAGGCCTTGGAAATATCTTGGCCAAGAACTTCTGCTGGCGCCAGAATAAATTTGCTCGTACCATCCTTCTGACAAGTCACGATTGGATCAGTGGGATTATCAGTGCCCGTGCCTTGGCGATTAGCCGGTTTGGTGCAATCTAATTTCGCATACTCGGCATTGAGAGCCGCGCTCACACCAGTAGGCGGAGTCGCCGTAGTTCCCGTTACCGCAGTTGGACCCGGCGCTCCCTCGACCAATACTTGGCGGAACCGAAGCTCTGCAGTCTGGCCAACCAGGTCGACCACTCGACGACCGGTGTCACCG
>JANXZB010000130.1 GCA_025355765.1 Actinomycetes bacterium | reverse complement strand
GATCTCGATGCGCTACCCAATTGTCGAGCTAAGCACAGGTGTCTTCTTCGGCGTGGTGGCGTGGAGATTTCACGGCAATGCCCTCTCGTTGCTCATTGCTTTCCTCTATCTCGCAGCCGTGAGTATCGCCCTAGCACTCATTGATCTTGATACGCACACTCTCCCAAACCGAATCGTGCTTCCAAGTTACCTGGTCGGAGTTCTTTTACTCGGTGCAACAGGACTCATTTACGGCAATCACGCCGCCATTTATCGCGCGCTTTTTGGGATGACCGCCCTAGCCCTTTTCTATTTCGGCATGGCTCTGATTTATCCCGGGGGCATGGGTATGGGGGATGTGAAATTTGCAGGTGTTTTAGGGCTATTTCTCGGCTATCTCGGCTGGGGCACTCTTCTGGTTGGCGCCTTCTCGGCCTTCGTTCTGGGTGGATTTTTTGCTTTGGCATTGATTGTCTCGAGAAAAGCCAATCGTGCAAGTGGGATTCCGTTCGGGCCGTGGATGCTCACGGGGGCATGGGTTGGTGTTTTCTTCAGCACGACAATCGTTCAGCAATACCTATCACTATTCGGACTAAGCAATCGTTTTTGACGTAACTAGGCACGGAAGGAATCACAAAGTGGCAACAAGCATCGTGGGGTTGGACATTGGGAGCACTGGCGTGCGTGGCGTCGAACTGAGCTCCAATGGAAAGAATAAGCCAACCCTGGTTCGGTCTTACGAAATTCCTCTGCCCCCCGGAGCGGTTGTACGAGGCGAAGTAGTGCGACCCGATGTTGTTGGCGCAGCGCTTAAACGCCTCTGGTCCCAAGGAGGATTCAAAAGCAAAAAGGTTGTGTTGGGTACAGGCAATCAAGGGGTAATCGTACGTGACCTAACCGTGCCGAAGATGTCCATAAAGCACATACGAGAATCTCTTCCATTCCAGGTCCAGAGCACGTTGCAGATGCAACTTACCGACTCGCTTTTGGATTTTTACCCGACGTCCGAGACCATCGGTGAGCAAGGACCAGTTCTTAACGGGCTTCTGGTTGCCGCGGAGAAGAAAGAAGTCTTGGGAAATGTAAGTGCAGTTGAAAAGGCGGGCCTAACTCCAGTTGAAGTCGATCTGATTCCATTCGCCCTAAACCGACTTCTTATCAGCCGCCCTCAAATTATGGGAACCGTGGCTCTGATCGACATCGGTGGAACGACAACCAGCATCATTATTTCAAGTGATGGGGTTCCATGGTTTGTAAGAATCATTCCTACCGGAGGTGATGATCTCACCCAGGCACTCATTGAAGGATTGGAAATTGATTCAGCGGCAGCGGAGGAATTGAAACGGTCACTTTCTCTCGGTGCCGTTGAGGTTGAAGTAGATGATGAAAATTCCGTCTCCGTGAAATGCAAGTGCGCGAAATGTGTCGCCGACGAACCATACGTTGACAATTCTCGCTCCACCGAAATTTTGAATACTGTAAGCGGGGAACTGTTGGGAAGTCTTCGAAGTACGGTGAATTACTTCAATAACACCCGCCCGCAAGACCCTGTTCAACAAATCCTGCTCACCGGCGGCGGCTCCCTGCTTTCGGGAATCGCCAAGGCTCTTTCGGAGATTACCCACGTCCCAGTTCTTGCGGCAGATCCCTTATCGATGGTGGCTCTGCCCCGCAAGAAGAATGCCAAGAAGATTCATCTAGACGGATCAATCTCCGTTGCCCTTGGCCTGGCATTGCGGAGCACTTTATGAGCCGGGTAAAAAAGATCCCCAATCTCATTGTCGGGGGAGAATCTAGAGTGGATCTTCTTCCGCAAGAACTAAGGATCAAGCGGAAAGGAAAAGTTGTTCACCGCCGACTTGGCTTCTTAGTCATTCTGGTCGCGGTAATTGTGGTGGGCGCAAGTGCCCTGGTTCGCGCTCAGGCGATTCAAGCAAAATCAGATCTCGCAATCGCACAAGCCAATACACAATCCATTCTTCTCCAGCAACGAAAGTATGGAGTAGTTTCTTCGATTCAGAAGCAGGTAGACACCATTCAAGCAGCTCAGCAAGTTGGAACTTCGACAGAAATCAATTGGAAGAACTATTTGATTTCTGTTCAGACTACTTTGCCACCGAATGTCACCCTTGACTCGGTCAATATTGATTCCGCGACACCATTTGCAAGTTATGCGCAAGCCAGTGCACCTCTGCAAGGGGAGCGAATCGCGACTTTGAGTTTCACAGCGATCAGTTCAACTCTTCCTCAGGTGCCGCAGTGGCTCATCGCCTTGGCCACACTGCCGGGGTATGCGGATGCGAATCCTGGCTCAGTGAATAGGACAGAGACTGGTTCGTACTCAGTGAACATCACGATGCACATTAATCAAGTGGCCTTTACAAACCGCTTTGCAACGGCAGGAAAGTGATTATGAACAAGAACAGAATGTGGGTCATTGGATCAGTTTTGGCCATGGCGGTGACGGTGGCAGCTGGTTGGTTAATAGGGATTTCTCCACAATTGGCAACTGTTGCATCGGCGAATAGCGACCGTGCCAACGTAATAGCATCCAACACCAGAAACGGGATCCTTCTGGCCAAACTCAAGCGTGATTATGAGAATATCGATGCGCTCAAGAACCAGGTCGCAACCCTTCATGAATCGGTTCCAACTTCTGCTGATGTGTCTTCATTTGTAACGGAATTGAACACTTTGGCCAATGCCCGAAAAGTCACCTTGAAGTCGATTAACGTGAGTGATGCGCGGGCGTATACGCCTATGACCCAAGCGGCCGCAGCTAAAACCACAACTTCCAGTTCTCCCCAAACAAATCCCAAGATAACCACGACAAATTTCGTCACGATACCTGTGACCATCGGAGTCACTGGTGATTACAGCAAGGTTTTGGACTTTGTTAACGATGTCCAACTCGGCCGGAGACTATTTCTTGTATCTACGTTATCCAGCATGGGGGCCACGAACTCCAAAGGAGTCAAGGGAAGTCCCACGACTTCAGGTGGGTCACAGCGGGTTGATTCAACAATTGCCGGGTTTATGTACGTGCTACTTAGTTAGGGGAGGAGCCCCTCGCTGCGTGCAGCATGGTAGAGATCCATGCGGGTTCGCGCATCTAGACCCGTTGCATCGTATTTTGCGCGTACGCGGTCGAGATATTCCTTGACCGTAGATGGCGCTAACCCCATGCGGCGTGCAACCGTTTCAAGTTTG
>JANXZB010000129.1 GCA_025355765.1 Actinomycetes bacterium | reverse complement strand
CCAACTTCGCCAACCGCGTTCCATGGACTTCAATGTCGTTGGCGCTGGCCTTTAATCGAATTCCTTTGGTTGGGGTTGTTATTGATCCATGGAGGAATTCCCTAATAGAGGCGCGGATCGGCCACGGAGCTAAATTGAATGGTCGAGAGATCTATATAGAGGATCAGTCCGGCGTGGCCAATCCACTGAGCAGCCGGGTTGTAAGTACTGAATTAGCGGCCTACCAGCCGTGGCCAGGGATGTTGAATTTATTAGAGGCGCTTGCCGAAAATTATTGCACCATGCGCATCATGGGTTCGGGAACACTGACCGTTGTTGGAGTGGCGCTTGGCCGTGGGGTCGGTTCGATAATCGGAAAATTCAGTCCGATTGATCACCTTGCCGCGGCACTCATCGTTCATGAGTCTGGGGGCGCGGTGCTCGATGAGAGTGGTCAGACTAATCTTTTTCCAACCGCAGGTGGCATTCTCTGCTCCACTCAAGAAGCGTCTCGACCTCTTTACGAGATTTGGAAGCAATCGATCTCATGATCGTGGACGCGGTTGCCCGACTTCATCGTGGGACATCTTGGGAATTGATAGGGCGAATTCCCTTAAACTTTCCGACATATCACCCGCAGGGTCTGGCATTCGCAGGAGACTACATATTTCTATCCTCTGTGGAAGTGCTGGATCCCCCCTTGAACGTTTTTGACGCGACAAGATCGACTCCGGGCCGTGGCATCGGACATATGTTTGTACTCGACCGAAGTGGAGAACTAGTCCGCGATATCGTGATCGGCGAAGGCGATATGTACCACCCAGGTGGTATCGACTTTGATGGAGCAAATATCTGGGTTCCAGTTGGCGAATATCGACCCAACGCCAACAGCATCATGGTCACGGTCGATCCAGTAAACTTTGCGGTGAGCGAGCGATTCCGAGTCAGTGACTCAATTGGATGGGTAATTAGCGATCCTGAATCTGGCACTATCTATGGTGGAAACTGGGGCTCCAGGAAGTTCTACGGATGGACCGAAGGCGGGGAGGAAGTTGAGAACTGGAGAAATCCGAGCAGTTTCATTGATTATCAAGACTGCCAATTTGCCGGAAATGGACGGGCTATTTGCAGCGGGATCGCCGTTTTACCTCAGTCCACGGCTGAAGGCGGGTACGAATTGGGTGGGATTGGCATAGTCGATTTCCGCAACCACGTGATAACTCATGAGACCCCTTTGCAAGTCTTCAGTGTGGCTGGACATGTACTTACTCGCAATCCTTTTGCGATCACCGTCGAGTCGAATGAACTATTCCTTCATGTCGCCCCGGATGATGGAGATGACGTTCGTGGCACGGAGCTGCTTACCTTCAAGGCGGTTAGCCCAAAGGTTTGAGATTGGAAATCCGGATGCATGTACTTGCGATCGATCTTGGTGGATCAAAGATAAGTGGAGCGATCGTTGACTCGGCATTCTCTCTCGTCGTGCAGAATTCGGTTCCTAGCAGGCAATCAATTCACGGCATAGCCGATCCAGAGTTGGTGGCGACTAAAGCACTAATTGCCGACCTCATCTCAGACGCTAAGAGACAGAATATAAAACTTGCCTTTGGTGCTGCTGGATTTCCAGAGTATGTAGATTTAGATGGCACGCTTACCACGAGAGATAACATTGATTGGCAGGTGCAACCGCAAGAGGATTTCGCTCGTGTGACCGAATTTTCTTGGATCGTGCAATCCGATGTTAGATGTGCCGGAATTGCAGAAGCTAAACTCGGTGCGGGTCGTGGGGATTTGGATTTTACCTATGTAACGATTAGTTCCGGGATTTCCCATACGCACTTCCTTCAAGGACAAGCGGTCACTGGTCCTCATGGTGAAGCCATTGGCTTTGGATTGACCGAGGTAGAGATTTCCGGAAGCACGCACGTCCTGGAAAATTATTGCTCCGGTCTGGGGATTGCTCGACGATATGCGCAGATTGGTGGGGGTTCCTCTCTAGATGCCAAATCGCTGATGGATCGGTTCGACATTGATGATGATGCACGTGAAATCATCACAACGGCGTGTGAAGTTCTTGGTGCTGAAATGGCGCACCTGGTTGATCAATTATCTACCCCTGTCTTAGTAATCGGTGGTGGACTCTGGTTGGGCAGTGCGCGGTATCGAGGGCTGGTTCTGGAATCATTTCAAAAGTCCTGTCAGGCACTCAATGTTTACTGCTCCATTCGAAATGCGGAGGTGGAACACGCCGGGGTAATCGGAGCGGCGATCTATGCTTTTGCTGAGTTAGTTTGAGTTCGCGGCCAGGGAGTCAACAAAAACCTGCGGATTGAGACATTCGACGATTATCGTGGCCGGCCAATCAGGCAGATAACTTGGGGTCGAACTAATCCTCCGGAACGCCTCCCGTTTGTGCTCGCCTTGGAGAAGCATGATGGCCTTCTTTGATACCGATGCGATTGTCTCGGGGCCGACCGACACCCCGAATTCCGGAACCTCCATAAGAGACTTGAATTCTGGGAAGGTGTGCATGTTGTCGCGCCGCGTCTCCTCAGCCAATGTGGTGACTCGAGTCGTGGCCGATCGCGGCGTACCCCGTCCGTTGAAGGCGACATGACCATCGCTTGCCCCCGATGCCAGCAAGAAGCAATCGACTCCTATGGCACGCAGCCGAATCTCGTACTCTTCGGGGTTTTCCGCATCTGGAACAAGGACTTGTTCCTTAGGCAGTTGCAGATCTGCGTCCAAACCCGCATTCAATACGTCTCGGATCTCCTCAAAGGCGAACTTGCGGCAGCTGAAATGGGATGCCTTGTCCACGTTGCGAAATTCGCAATTGGGAAGTTGCACCGCGTACTCGTCCATCATGGCGATGTGAAGGTGATTGATTGATTGCCGTGCCGACGACACCAGTGATGCGAGTGCGCCGTAGGTGGATCGCGGGCTTCTTCCTCCGGGACAACCAAGGACGTATTTCTTGCCCATTTTTTCCGCATCACGAATGCCGTCGAAAATCTCTTGGGCGGCGGCTGCGCCCAGTTCGGCGTCGGTGGGGAAGACGATTATCTCGGCTCTCGCCATCGTTGCCTCCTGTGTCATTGGCGTATCCGTAAGTCAGTATGGTTTGCTCGTGCCTGAATTGCCAGAAGTGGAAACAGTGCGTCGTGGGCTCGCTCATCTAGTTCGCGGTTATCGAATCGAGGATCTCAAGGAGTTGCACCCAAGAGTGAGGAAGAATTCATCAGTGATGCCCCTTTCTTCTTTGAATGGGGCAAGAATTCTAGATATCGCACGACGAGGAAAATTCCTCTGGTTCATCTTTGATCGCCCAGAAGTACTGGTTGCTCACCTCGGTATGAGTGGTCAGTTCCTCGTCAATTCCCCCGATCGCCCCGCGGCCAGGCACGTGAGGGCGGAGTTCACGCTATCCAAGGCGTTGCGGAAACGAACGTTGGTCTTCAACGATCAGCGCACCTTTGGCTGGATCTCCGTAGAGCAGACGAGGGAGGGGATACCCACATCGGTCCAGCACATTGCCAGAGACCCCTTCGACCCATCCTTTGATATCGCCGCCCTCTTACAGAATTTCAAGAAACGGAACATCAAGATTAAATCCGCGCTACTCAACCAGGAGATCATGAGCGGCGTCGGCAATATCTATGCGGACGAGGCCCTATGGCGGGCACGCGTCCATCCCGAATCCATTACGAGTGCTCTGTCGCGTAAGAAGATCGAGAGTGTTGTTGAGTGCGCTATAGAAGTCATGAGTGAGGCAATCGAGGCAGGGGGGACTTCCTTCGACGACATGTATGTCCATGTCAACGGTGAAAGCGGCTTCTTCGACCAATCTCTTTCGGCTTACGGCCAGACCAACGAACCCTGTCCAAGATGCGGCACCCCTATACGGCGAATTATCGTGGGGCAACGTTCATCGCATTTTTGTCCTCGTTGTCAGAGGCTCTTCGCGACATCTTTGCGGTTATGATTTAGGCCGCGCAACAGGAGGTTCAATGTGACCGCACAGGAATATGCCGAATCAGTCGAACCGACGCTTTTAACGGCGGCTAGAACGACAAAGACTTCACTGTGGAACGATTCGGCTGATCCCGTGGAATTGGGCCAGTCCATTGAGTTCGGGGCTGTAGGTGCAACATGCAATCCGGTGATCGCTCTGACGGCAATCAAAGGCAACATGAGTCTCTGGCGCCCTCGTCTGGAAAAACTTGCCCTTGCCAACCCCAACGCAACGGAATCTCACATTGGCTGGTTGGCTGTAGAAAGACTCTCTATAGAAGCAGCCCAATTACTTGAGCCCGCTTTCCAACGTACGGGCGGTCGCGATGGGCGACTTTCTATCCAGACGGATCCGCGACTGCATCGAAATGCCGATGCCCTCGTCGAGCAGGCAATTCATTTCTCTGAACTCGCCCCAAATATCATCGTAAAAATTCCAGCTACAAAAGTCGGAATTGCAGCGATAGAGGAAGCAACCTTTCGCGGGGTCAGCATCAACGTGACTGTTTCGTTCACGGTTTCCCAGGCTCTTGCGGCTGCGGAGGCAATCGAGCGGGGAATGAAAAGGCGCGCAGCGGCAGGTCTTGAGGAGAAAGAGTTCGGTTCAGTTGTCACAATCATGGGAGGTAGGCTTGATGACTGGCTTAAGTACCGCGCCACGAAGGACCGCGTTCTCATCGACCCCGGATACTTGGAATGGGCTGGAGTCGCGACGCTGAAAAAAGCACATCACCTCTTTGTCGAACGCGGGTACCGAAGTCGCATTCTCTCTGCGGCGTTCCGCAATTTCATGCAATGGAGTGAACTAGTTGGGGGAGACCTGGTTGTCTCACCGCCTTTTGATTGGCAACGTCGAATAAACGAGAACGAAATCCCCGCGGAGAATCGAATCGATATTCCTGTTGATCCCAAGATCATCGATGTTCTACATGAACGCCTACCTGATTTTGCAAGAGCTTATGACGTTGACGGTCTATCGATTGATGAATTTGATTCCTTTGGTCCTACGCTCCGTACTTTGCGCCAGTTCCTTGAGGCAAATGCAGAACTCGATGCGCTGGTGCGAGATATTCTTGTACCCCAAGCTAATTAGCTGGAGAACACTCATCAATTACTCAGCAAAGACTGCTGTATTCGGCGACATGAAAAATAGACGAGTTTTGCTTATAAAGACCGGTACCGTATTTGGAGTTGGAGCGTTAGCTTCGATTCTGCCCTCACAAATCGGCTTATCGACGGCGTCGGCTAGCACGAAGGTTGCTAAACAAGCCGTGAAGAAGGTTGCCCATCCCAAAAAGACCGGAAAGACTGGCAATTTTCTTGGCCAAGTGGCTCAGACTCAATTCGGACCTGTCGAAGTGAAAGTGACTCTCAACCATGGCCGGATCACTAAGGTCGCAACTCCGGTGTATCCGAAGGGCACTTTCCGCGATAAAGAAATCAATTCGCAAGCGATACCGATGTTGCAGCAAGAAGTGATCCAAGTGCAATCTTCAAATATCCAAGGAGTCGGCGGTGCCTCGTATACGTCGCAAGGCTTCTACACGTCACTGCTTTCCGCCCTGGCTAAGGCTGGACACAAGTAAAGGGCTCCCAATCCTTTGGATCGAGAGCCCTTCAACAGGGTGAGATTTTTTACTTGTTTTTCTTGTTTTTCTGAGTTTCTGGCTTTACTGGAGCAACTGGCTTGACTGGGTCAGCAGGCTTGGTAGGAACTGGAGGCCTAGTCAATTCAGCTGGCTTTGTTGGGCGAACTGGAGCAGCTCCTAGTGCGGCAATGGCGGCCTTGTGTGCGGCATTTGCTGCTTGAACGGCGCTCTGGTGGGCAGCTAATGCGGCATCTAGTGCAGCAGGTGAATTGTTAGCAGCGATGGCTGCAAGAAATGTGGCATCTGCGGCGGCGATGGCAGTTCTGTGGGCGGCATTGATTGGGAGAACTTTTGCATCAAACGCGTCCTTAAGCGTCTTAAAGCTAGCCAGCGTTGCTTGCCAGGCAGCTTCATACTTTGCGACTGCAGCTTGCCAATCTGACCAGTACTTATCCATGGTGGCCCGGTAATTGATGTCATTAACGACAAGGGCGACCTTGTACTGCGTAAGTGCAACCTTGTATGCGGCCAACTGTGCTGCGTAGACAGGGTTGGCTGTTGCGACAGGAGTTGGGGAAGGACTCTGCGACTCATCGGCGCGAGAGGCCGTCATTGAGCCAAGGATCAGACTTGAGGTCATGAGAGCGACAGTGACCATCTTCTTTGTTTTCATGTGATTCCTCCTAGAAAAGTGGGGCTCAGTTGCCCTATGAGGAACCTTCTCGGTCAATTATGTGGAGATTCTGAGAAAATTCTCGACATTGTTTGCGGATTTCTCCAAGGGTTATAGCCACTCGGATTTCTTGAATTTCGCCACTAAGAAGGCCGTAAGCGAGACCATAACCACTAGGACAATCGGATAGCCGTACTTTGTTCCGAGCTCTGGCATGTGCCGAAAATTCATACCGTAAATGCCAGCAATCATTGTTGGACCCGCCGCGAGGGCAACCCAGGCTGAGATTTTTCGAACGTCTATGTTCTGCTGCACTTGCACGTGAGCTAAATCGGCTTGCAGAACAGAGGTAAGCAGCGAATCAAGGCCCATCGCCGTATCGCACGCTCTTTGGAGGTGGTCAAGGGTGTCGCGGAAGAACGGCTTGAGCTCTGCTGGCACCGAATGAAAATGTTCACTCGTGACCTTCTGCAAAGGAGTGGTCAACGGTTCTATGGCGTGACGAAATTCAATGAACTCTCGCTTCAGAAAGTAAATATCTTGCGAAAAGGTTTGGCGCTTGCCGCTAAAGACATTGTTCTCCAAGCGAGCGACCTCTCGCTCAAGGGCTGCGGCGATAGAAATGTAGCCATCAATTGCTCGGTCAAGTACGGCGTGAAGGACTGCGTAAGGTCCAAGAGCTAAGAGCTCTGGCTTTAGTTCGAGGTCATGTCGAACCGTTGCAAGGGGAGAGCCTTCTCCGTGTCTTACCGTCACGATGAAATGGCTATTGATGAAACACAACAATTCGCCGGTGGTGATTTCGCTATCGGTCTGATTGAAAGAGACTGTTTTCAGAACGAAAAACGTCAGGCCGTCATAATCTTCAATTTTGGGACGTTGTTGGGCCGATATGGCGTCTTCGACGGCGAGGGGGTGGAAATTTAACTCTCCGACGACTAAGTCGAACTCTTCCTGGCTAGGTTCGGAAAGTCCGAGCCAGACAAACCCGCCGTCGCGTTTTGCAAGTTCGACTAGGTCCGAAATATCGGTGGGACCGTCTATGCGGAGCCCGTTTCGATAGAGGGCAGAGTCAACGATCACGAAGCCAAGATATCGGGTTGGTTGGAGCGCCGTATCTGGCCTGGGATACGAGCGCAAGGTCGTTACGGGCTGGGCAATAGTTATCAATTTGTTACACATTCGAGTCTTCGGCCTATATTCAAAATTCCCCTGATGGGCTAGGTTTTGGAACGTTCAAATTTCA
>JANXZB010000102.1 GCA_025355765.1 Actinomycetes bacterium | reverse complement strand
GAAGGCAGATTCCTCACGTGTTCCTCACCCGTTCGCCGCTAATCCGTTCCCGAAGGAACTTCATCGCTCGACTTGCATGTGTTAAGCACGCCGCCAGCGTTCGTCCTGAGCCAGGATCAAACTCTCCATAGAAAGTTTTTTCATGGCGTACAGACTATTAATAACTGACGTTATTTTTTGTCTTTATCCAAAGGAAATCAACGGGTATAACTTATTTAACCCAATAGACAAGCTACTGGGTGTATTTCGCCATACCTCATTGAAGTATTAATTCGTGGTCTCACCCTTGCACGCTCAAAACCCGAAAGTTTTTAGACATGGCAAGAAGAGCCACATTGGCATTGACTTATTAGCACGCTGTTGAGTTCTCAAGGTACGGATGCGCACTGCCTCCGAAGATCTCTCTTCGTTTTCAGGGCAGATCTACAAATCTAGTGCAGAGGCGCTTATGCGGTCAAACCGCGTAGAACCAGCTAATCCTTGACTTGTAAACCTAACTGCTATTCGGCCTTAAATCGTCCGGTTCATAGCAACGGCGTAACTATAGGGCGGTGTCGCTACAGGGTCAAATCGGGCAAATAGGGATTATCTGCACTCGAAAAAACCCTATAAATCAATGCTTTTTTGACACCTCTACGGCAACCAGGTCCCGCTTTCCTTTTCGCAGGATCGCAAAACGGCCAAAAAAGAAGTCACTTGGAGAGGGAGAAAAGTCCTCACCCGTGATCTTCACATTGTTGAGATAAGCGCCACCCTCTCTCACGATTCGGCGTGCTGCAGACTTGGAATCGACCACCCCTGAGGCCACAACCAGGTCCACCCAGCTGGGAATTTCGCCCACATTGGCCACAGATGCGCGTGGAATCTCAGATAGGGCGCTCTCCAGCGTGGCTTCATCGAGGTCGTTAAGGTCCCCTTGGCCAAATAAGGCCCGGGCGGCGGCTTCGACTCGCTCGCAATCTTGAGCTCCATGAACCAGGATCGTCAGCTCTCGCGCCAGGGTTCGGTGGGCTGTGCGGGCGCCGGGGTTTTCCAGGTGCGATTTCTCTATCCCCTCAATATCTTCTTTTGGAAGAAATGAAAATACTTTGAGGAAATTGATGACATCTCGATCTTCTGTGTTCAGCCAATATTGAAAGAATGCGTATGGCGAAGTCATTGCCGGATCCAGCCAGACTGATCCGCCCGCAGTCTTTCCGAACTTCGTTCCATCGGCTTTCATCAAAAGGGGAACTGTCATTGCATGTGCGCCGCCAGATTCGACACGACGGATCAAATCCAACCCCGTGACGATGTTGCCCCATTGATCTGAGCCGCCAATCTGGAGAGTGCAATTGTGTCGACGGAACAATTCTAGAAAATCGAGTGACTGCAGCACTTGATACGAAAATTCGGTATAAGAAATTCCACCGGCTTCTAATCTCGCAGAAACAGATTCTTTTGCCAACATTTGATTAACGCTGAAGTGCTTTCCGATATCGCGCAAGAATTCAATTGCCGACATCGGGGCCGTCCAGTCAAGATTATTTACAACTCGAGCAGGATTTGTCGGTGCTTCAAAATCTAAATACTGCGACACCTGTTCACGAATGCGGACGACCCATTCTTCGACAACATCTTGGGTGTTGAGTGAGCGCTCTTCGTTGCGGCCGCTGGGATCTCCCACAAGACCAGTGGCCCCACCTACGAGTGCAATCGGATGATGGCCTGCTAACTGAAAGCGACGCAAAACAACCAGCACCACGAGGTGCCCAACGTGCAAACTCGAAGCGGTCGGGTCAAAGCCTGCGTAAAGTGTGATCGGCTTCGAGAGGGCATCTAGAAGGGCTTTTTCATCAGTTGACTGCGCCAGAAGTCCGCGCCATTTCAGGTCCTCGAGAAGGTTCATTGCCCCATCATGCCCGAAAAGTGGTTGGCCTTGTCGGCAAACCATTTCTCGGAAATTGAGATTTTCGAATTGAGTCGCGCGATTTGGGACTCGACACTTTTAGGCGCCGTTCCTCCGAAAGTGGTTCGTGAAGCCAAGGCCCCATCGACGCTCAGAACTTTACGAATCCCAGAAGTTAGGGATGGATGGATTGCGTTGAATTCGGCATCGGTGAGTTCGTGGAGTTCTCGACCAGATTCCTCGCATACGTGGACGCATTTGCCGGCAGCCTCGTGAGCTTGCGCAAAAGGGATTCCATCGCGGACGAGAAAGTCCGCGATTTCGGTGGCTAGTGAGAAGCCCGTAGATGCGGATGCGGCCATTCTTGCCCGATCAAAGCTCGTTGTGGCAACCATTCCAGTGAAAGCAGGAAGGACAAGAGCCAGCGTGTCGATCGAATCAAATAAGGGCTCCTTGTCCTCTTGCAGATCGCGGTTGTAGGCAAAGGGCAGGCCTTTCAACATCGCAAGGACTGATGTGAGATTTCCAATAAGTCGTCCTGCTTTGCCTCTGGCAAGTTCGGCAATGTCAGGGTTCTTCTTCTGGGGCATGATCGAGGAACCGGTGGCGTAGGCATCATCCAACGTGGCCCAACCGAACTCGGTGCTCGACCACAAACACCACTCCTCCCCCATGCGCGAGAGATGAATTCCGATCATGGAGAGGATGAAGAGCGCCTCCGCGACAAAATCACGGTCGCTGACTGCATCAATACTATTTTCGATTGCACCCTCGAATCCAAGATCCTTCGCACTTGCCTCTGGATCTAGCTCCAGCGATGAACCCGCTAGAGCGCCCGCACCAAGTGGCGAAAACGAGGTACGCGCATACCAGTCTCGGATTCTCGAGAGATCGCGATCAAGACTGTGCGCATGTTTTGCTAATTCATGGCCAAAAAGGACAGGTTGGGCATGCTGCAAATGGGTGAAGCCGGGGGCAGGCGCGTCGTTGTACTCATCTGCTTTCTTCAGAATCGCTCTTTGAAGAGCGATCACGAATTCGGCCAACTGCAATATGTGATCGAGGGAGAATAGTCGAAGGTCAGTTGCAACTTGGTCATTACGAGACCTTCCTGCACGCAGAGCGCCACCGAGCGGACCCAGTTTCTGAGTCATCACTCTTTCCAGGGCGCTATGCACGTCCTCATCTTGATCAGATGGAAGCAAAGTCCCTTCAGCAAGTTCGACTTGCATCTCCTTCAGCACATTTCTAATCGCGTCGGCGTCTGATTTTTCAATCAGTTTGGCATTTTCAAGAACGCTCAAATGAGCAAGGGAGGATCGAAGATCATAAGGAGCAAGACGCCAATCGAAATCAATACTTTGCGACAGCGCAAAGACATCACCGGCAGGACCGCTTGAGAATCTACCTCCCCATAACGCCATATTTACTTCTTCGCCTTGAGATTTCTGGCAGATGCGATACGCGTTGGAAGACCCCAAAGATCAACGAAGCCCTTCGCCAAGGACTGATCGAATGTGTCGCCCTCGTCGTAGGTAGCCATATCGAAATCATAGAGAGAAGTCTCACTTCGACGTCCGGTGACCCAACAATGTCCCGCGTGCATCTTCAATCGGACATCACCTGTCACGAACTCGTTGGCGTAGTTGAAGACGCCATCCAATGCTTCGCGCAAAGGTGAGAACCAGAGACCGTCGTAGACGAGTTCTCCCCAACGTTGTTCGCTGGCTCGCTTGAAACGGGCCAAGTCGCGTTCAACGCATACATTCTCCAACTCCTGATGGGCCGTGATGAGGGCGATGGCACCTGGTGCCTCGTAAACTTCGCGGCTCTTGATTCCAATGAGTCGGTCCTCGACCATATCTAGTCGGCCGACACCTTGGGCTCCAGCACGTCGGTTGAGTTCAACGATCGCCTGCAGCATTGTCACTGGTCGACCATCAATTGCCGTCGGTGCACCCTTTGTGAAAGTGATGATGACTTCATCGGCCTCACGTGGAATCGATGGATCTTCGGTGTAGGAATACACCGCCTCGGTTGGAGCATTCCAAATGTCCTCGAGGAATCCAGTTTCAACGGCACGACCCCAGACATTTTGATCAATGGAGAAGGGATTCTTCTTGGTTGTCTCGATCGGAAGATTTTTCTCGTGCGCGAAGGCAATGGCCTTGTCACGTGTCATGCCCGAATCACGGACGGGAGCGTAGGACGTCAGGTCAGGAGCCAGGGCGCCCGTGCCGACTTCAAATCGCACTTGATCATTGCCTTTGCCCGTGCAACCGTGTGCGACTCGAGAAGCGCCGTGCTTACGGGCGGCCGCAACAAGGTGTTTGACGATCAGCGGTCGAGATAGCGCAGATACCAGTGGATATCGATCCATGTACAAGGCATTCGCCTTGAGCGCTGGCAAACAATATTCATTCGCGAATTCCTCACGAGCATCTACCACTTCGGCTGCGATGGCGCCGCACGCCAATGCCCGCTCCTTGATTACCTGTAGATCCTCGCCTTCCTGCCCTACGTCGACAGCGACAGCAATGACTTCGGCTCCGGTCTCGCGTTCAATCCATCCGATCGCGACTGAGGTATCCAGTCCTCCGGAATAGGCAAGAACTATTTTCTCTTTCATGAATGCGCTCCTCGGCTTGTCGTCTTCTTATGGGAATTCTTCAATGGATGTGCAATTCTCTGCAATTCTTTTGCCAGGGCAGCCCCGCCCGTGCTCCGCTTGGAAATAAGCAAGACGGTGTCATCACCTGCGATTGTGCCAATAACCGAGGCAAGTTGACCGTGATTGCGGGCGCCATCGAGGGCGCTGGCCAGAAGTTGGGCTCCACCGGGAGGAGTCCGCACGACGGCGAGGTTTGCACTCGACTCTACAGAGAGGATCAACTCTGAGGGAAGAGAAATTACGCGCGACAGACTTTGCTCCTCATCCTGCGGCAATTGATAGATGGCTGTGCCGTCCTTACTGCGACCGCGAAATGCGCCGATGTCCTCAAGATCGCGACTTGCCGTTGCCTGAGTGACTTCGAATCCCGCTTTTGCAAGTAGTTTCACTAAATCTGATTGCGAATGAACCAACTCTGCTTGCACGAGTGAGACAACCTTTGCGCGACGTGCAGATGCGCCTCCTCGTCTCAATTCAGCCATGCGAGTTCTCCTTGAGCACTTTGCTGAAGATTGAAATAAATTTTCCTACTTCCTTTCCAGTCACCGTTAACGCTGGTGCAATCCTTATGACAGACGGACTTGGCGAGTTCACGAGGACACCGGCACGAAGTAACGCGTCTTTGACCTCAGATGAATTCTCCTCTGCCAAAACAATACCCAGTAATAGCCCTTGCCCTCTCACTTCCATCACTCCGGGGAGCTTGGTGAGTTCGGATTTTATGAGACCCTCATGGATCTGCGCTTTCTTGAGCAAAGACTTCTTCTCGATCACATCGATTGCTGCAAGAGCGCTGGCGCATGCAACAGGGTTACCTCCAAATGTTGAACCATGATCTCCTGGAGCAAACAAATGTGACGTGCGACCAAGGGCGATCATGGCACCTAGGGGAAGGCCACCACCCAAACCTTTAGCCAGAGTAATAACATCGGGAACGATTCCCTCATACTCATACCCAAACCACTCTCCAGTTCGGCCCATTCCGGTCTGAACACAGTCGAGCACCATCAAAGCGCCAGTGCGATCGCATATTTCTCGAATGCCTTTGAGATATCCGATCGGAGGCATGACTACGCCAGCCTCGCCCAATATCGGCTCCACAATTACCATTGCCGTCTTGCGATTGATCTTTCGTTTCATCGCTTCAAGATCGCCAAATGGAACATGTGATATTCCTGGCAACAACGGTTTAAATGGATCGCGTTTTGCTGGCTGTCCGGTGAGGGAAAGTGCTCCCATAGTCCGCCCATGGAAAGCTCCTTGTGTTGCCACAATCCGCTTTCGACCAGTCTTTCTCGAGAGTTTGAGAGCGGCTTCATTGGCTTCTGCCCCTGAATTGCAGAAGAAGACCCGAGAGCCGCTATCCCCTGTCATCGACTGCAGGTTCTCGGCTAGGGCGACAACGCCTGGATGAATATAAAAATTACTGACGTGTCCGAGGGTGGAAATTTGCTTGGACACTGCCGCAATAATCGCCGGGTGTGCATGGCCCAGAATGTTTGTGGCGATTCCGCCTAGGAAATCGAGGTACTCATTTCCATCAGAATCCTTAACGATCGAGCCCTTGCCACTCACCAACGTCAACTGTGGAACACCGTAATTGGACTGCAAGGAAGCGTCCCACCTTGTTGAGTAATCTTGCGCGACATTTTTCAAGGCAGCACCAACGTTCCGCCAATTCCGCGCAGTGCTAGAGCAAAACTCTCCGGATCAGTCCCGTCAATAACTCGGACGCTCTGAGCACCTGAGTTAATAGCCTTAAGACATGCCGAGACCTTTGGAGCCATTCCTTCAGTAAATTCGTGCTTTATTGAATCCAGTTCGTCCGCATGAATATTCGAAATCAACGAAGATGTATCGGGCCAATTCTTGTAGATCCCCGGAACATCCGTCATGAATATCAAAGTCGAGGCATTCATTGCCCCCGCAATTGCTGCGGCGGCGAGGTCTGCGTTCACGTTCAATCCCTCACGCGAATTCTCGTGGGTCTGGTCGCCCTGCGTTGCGATAGGCGAAATTACGGGAAGAAAACCTGAATCAATGAGACTTTCGAGGACAGCAATATCCACGCGTACGACTTCGCCCACCTGGCCCAAATCTGCGTCATCACCATTGACGAGTTGAGTCTGCTTCATCGCAATCAGCATGCCGCCGTCGCGCCCAGTCAAGCCAACGGCGTTAATGCCAGCATGTCGAAGATGGGCTACAACTTCTCGCAGGACTTGCCCACTCAAGACGCTCTGAACAACTTCGTAAACTTCTCTTGTCGTTACCCGAAAACCACCCTTGAATTCCGGTTCGATTTTTGCCAGTTTAAGGGCCGCGTCAATTTGCGGGCCACCGCCGTGAACAATGATGCATTCCTCACCAAGGTCCAAGGCTCCTTGTACGGCTTTGGCAAACAACCCTTCTGTGTCGGTCATTGCGTGGCCGCCAAATTTGATGACGATCATGTCGCGTAGGCCGAGTTCTCATGAACATAGTCATGGCTTAGATCATTCGTCAGAATAGTTGCAGTGGCGAAACCGGCCTTCAAATCTATGGTGATCTCGATATCGCCTGCAGAGAGGTCAACCAGCGATCGATCCTCGCCCGGACCACTTGACTTGGCAACCATCACTCCGTTTAGAGAAACATCCACATTCGTCGGATCGAATTGCGCTTCGGCGGTTCCAACAGCGGCAAGAATTCGCCCCCAGTTAGGGTCCCCACCGAACAGAGCGCACTTAAGTAAATTGTTGCGGGCGCAAGCTCTTCCAACAGCCACGGCATCGAGTTCGGTCATGGCATTTTGAACAATGATCGAGACAACTTTGGTGTGACCTTCGGCATCCTGGATTAGTTGTCGAGCAAGGGAGCCACACACCTCAAACAAAGACTCCTCAAGTTCGATATCTGAAATATCTACGCCGGATGCACCGGAGGAAAGTAACAAAACGGTGTCGTTTGTAGAGGTGCAACCGTCGGAATCGATCCTGTTATAGGTGCGGTCGCAGACGCGAGTAAAGATTTCCTGCAGATGTGATGTCGATACTCGAGCATCGGTCATGACGACCGAGAGCATTGTTGCCAGGCTGGGCGCCAACATTCCAGCGCCTTTGGCGAATCCCGTCACCGTGACGCCGTTCTTCACACTCGTTGCAATCTTGGGAACTGAATCAGTTGTCATGATCGCCCTTGCGGCCGCTTCCAAATTCTCTTCACTTAGTGTGGAGACGATGCCATCGATGCCGGAAATGATTTTCTCCATCGGAAGAAGTTCGCCTATAAGACCGGTAGAGCAAACAGCAACGTCTGAAGAAGAGATGCCCAGACGTGCTGCCACGTATTCGGCGCTCTTGTGGGTATCCAGAAATCCTTGTGGGCCCGTACAGGCATTTGCCCCACCCGAATTGAGCAGTACCGCATTTACAGTCGCGTCAGAAACCACTTGCTTGGTCCATGTGACCGGGGCAGCGACAACTTTGTTGCTGGTGAACACGGCCACTCCCACAAAATCCGGACCTTGGTTTTCAATAATTGTGAGGTCTAAAGCCCCCGAACTCTTCAAGCCGGCCGCAACCGCACCTGCTCGAAACCCTTTAGGCAGCTTCATGCGCCTAGGCCGCTCATGAGAAGTCCGGTGTTTTCAGGAAGTCCGACAATCAGATTCGCGTTCTGCAACGCTTGGGAGGCAGCGCCCTTACCCAAGTTGTCAATGACAATAGAGACCACGACCCTGTCGGCATGCTCATCGATTGCGACTTGAAGTTGCGCGTGATTTGATCCCAGAACACTCGAAGTCTTTGGCAATTGCCCCTCTGGCAACAAGGTCACAAACTCTTCGCCGTCATATGCATCCGAGAAGAGAGAACGCAAGGCCGGCAAATCCAACGATTGATTGAGTCTGCTTGTGACCGTGGCCAATATTCCACGTGGCATCGGAGCTAAAATTGGCGTAAAAGATATCTTTACCGCCCTTGCCGAGAGTCGACTCAGTGACTCTTCGATTTCCGGAGTGTGCTGATGAACGCCGCCGAACTTATACGAGGTAAGTGAACCAGAGACCTCACTGGCGAGCAGAGCGACTTTCGCACTTCGACCGGCCCCAGTGGTTCCGGATGCCGCCACGACGACTATGTCGGATGCGTCGACGACCGAAAGAATCGGAGCGCAGGCAAGGGTGATTGCAGTGGCGTAACAGCCAGGATTGGCGACTCTCTTTGACTTGGCAATGAGATCTCTTGAGCCTTTGAGTTCTGGAAGACCATATGTCCACGTACCGGCGTGTTCTCCCCCGTAATACTTCTGCCATGCGTGGGGATTCTCGAGACGGTAATCGGCACCGAGATCCACAATCAATTGATCCGGCGTGAGGTGCGGAACGACTTTAGCTGATTCACCGTGCGGCAGGGCGAGAAAAACAATTTCGCATTCAGCCAACTCTTTGTAATCCAAGGTGGCGAAAGCGCGATCACCCATTCCGCTCAACTGAGGGTGTACTGATAAAATGCGTTCGCCTGCATGAGCGTTAGCAGTCACATGGGTTGGAATAAAGGCAGGATGATTCTCTAAAAGACGCAACAGTTCCCCGCCTGCGTATCCGCTGGCACCAAGCACCCCAGTTTTCATGGATCTAGGGTACACGATATATCTATAAATATGCAATTTCTTGCATATTTATGCAGATCAAGCCGAACGAATGATTGCGCCGAATTTGATTCGAGCCGCTTCGACGGCTGCTTCACGGACCTGAGAGATTTCTGCACCAGTGAGGGTTCGATCCGGAGCCCGGAAGGTCAACGTATAGGCCAGAGAAATCTTGCCCTCCCCTAGCTTGTCGTATCGGTCAAAGAGAGTGACCGATTCAAGCAATTCACCCGCACCGCTCTTGAGTGCTTCCACGATTTCGGCGCTTGTCACTTTCTCGTCAACGATGAGGGCAATATCTTGCACAGCAACAGGCATCGTCCCAACCGAAGGCGCGCGCAGCACATCATGATCGGGGATGGCAGAGAGATTAACGACGAAGGCGCATGATCTGGCCGGCAGGCCAAAGAAGGCGACTACTCGAGGATGAAGTTCACCCGCATGGGAAATGATCTTGCCGTCAACTAGCAACTCAGCACATCTACCCGGATGCCACGGCGCAAAGTCAGAGCGCGCGATCGTCCATGTGAGGTTGCATGCCTGGAGTATGGACTCGGCAAACTCGATGGCGTCATTCCAATCGTACGCACGACCTTTCCCCCGCCAATCATCCGAATGCGCGTTGCCAATTAGAACTCCGCCCACGTGGATTGGCTGATCGGGCACGCCGGCGTAAATCTGGTCAAGTATTTTTTGTGATGGGCGCGCGTCAGTGGGTGGGTTGTCGATCGAGGAGAGAGATGAGGTGTTACGAAATATTGTTCCGATCTCAAACAATCCAAAGTCTCGGGCTCCACGGCTGATGTTTCGGGCAGCAGTTTCTACTAGCCCTGGAATGAGGTGAGTGCGCAGCAAGGGAGCATCCTCGGACATCGGATTAACAATTCGGAATGCTTTGGCGCGATCGCCGAGGTAGCCCATCTCTTTCATGATTGATCCTGAGACAAAGGGGTAGTTCTGAACTTCTACCAGCCCCTTATCTGCCAACAGTTGAGCGAGTATGCGAAGGCGTCGTTGGAAATTGGTTAAACCAGGGCTCACCGGATGTGGCGGAAGCAGAGATGGGATTGCGTCGTAGCCGACCATGCGGGCAACTTCTTCCACCAAATCTGCCGGTGCAAGCAGGTCACTTCGCCATGACGGTGGATCAATGCGCCAGAGAGATTCACTTATCTCCTCGACGTCGCATCCGACAAGAGTGAGCTTCTCGCGCACTTGTGCAAGGGAAATGTCGGCACCAGTCAAGGAAGCTATGAAATGAGGGTCTAAATCAACTATTGGGCTGTACTTGGGTTCTCCATCGTGTTGGGAGTCCACGTGAGTGGCTCCGCCGTGGGCAATGAGAAGGGCTGCAGCGCGAGCCGATGCATACTCTGCAAGGGATGGATCAACACCGCGTTCGAATCGGCGCGAGGCTTCCGTGGAGAGCTTGTGACGACGGGCGTTCTTGGCAATGCAAATGGGATCAAATCTGGCCGCTTCGATGGCCAGCGAAGTCGTGGACTCATTTACTTCAGAATTGGCACCACCCATGGTCCCAGCCAAGGCCAGTGCGCGCGCATCATCGGCCACGAGGAGGTCCTCGCCCGAAAGGGTGCGCTCTTGGCCATCGAGGGTCGTGAAATTCTTAGTCTTACCGGCCCTTCGAATATGCAATGAACCCTCAATTTGCGAGCGATCAAATGCGTGGAGTGGCTGACCTAATTCGAGCATCACGTAGTTGGTGACATCGACGGCCAGCGAGATTGAACGCATTCCGCATTTCTCAATACGCCTTCGCATCCACAATGGTGTGTGTGCCTTGGGATCGAAGTTGCCCAAGGTTCGTACATATATGACCGAAACCCCCTTTGGGTCGCCAATTTTTGGAACCACACCCTTGCCCGTGGAAACAAAACCGTCCAGATTTATGGAGTGAACAGGATCGGCAAAAGCAACCCCGAGGGAGGCCGCGACTTCACGGGCCATGCCTCGCACAGAAAGGGCGTATCCCCTATCTGGATTGACCGCGACGTCGAAGACAACGTCTTGTATTTCCAGTAGCTCAAGGGCATCCGCGCCAGGAGAAGTTGATTGGGTAGGAAGAACAAGAATTCCAGAATGGTCCTCGTTAAGACCCAGCTCGCGAGAGGAGCAGATCATGCCGTTGCTGACCTTGCCATACGTTTCTCGCTGACTGATGGCAAAACCTCCAGGCAAAACCGCACCAGGTAATGCGACAACGACAAGATCACCGATGCTGAAATTGCTCGCACCGCAAATAACAAATCGCGTAGTCGGCTCGGCACAGTCGAGTTCGACCCATCGAATGGGCTTCTTAAATTCAGTGATCTCTTCTATTTTAAGTACTCGACCGATAACGAGCGGTCCTGAGATTTCAGAACCTTGATGCTCGATATCTTCAACCTCAAAGCCCACTTTGACGATGGCTTCCCCAATCTCTTCAGGGGTGAGCGAATTGGGAATTGCGGCGAACTCGCGGATCCAAGAAAGTGGAATGCGCATTAGAGCCCCAATCCGAATGTTCGGCTGAAGCGGATATCGCCTTCGACTATGTCACGCATGTCTGTAATTCCATGGCGCACGATGAGGGTTCGTTCGAGGCCCATTCCGAATGCGAAGCCACTGTAAATCGATGAATCTATCCCGCAAGCGGCCAATACTTTCGGGTTGACCATGCCGCATCCGCCCCATTCGATCCATCGACCATTGAAAAAGACGTCGACTTCTGCACTTGGTTCGGTAAATGGGAAGAAGGAAGGTCGCAGTCGGGTGATTGCTTCGTCTCCAAACATTTCTCTTGCAAAGAGATCCAAGGTGCCTTTGAGATTGGCCATCGTTATCCCGCGATCAATGACCAAGCCTTCAACCTGGGCGAAAACCGGTGTATGAGTCGCGTCGAGTTCATCGGCACGAAATGTGCGTCCGGGACAGATTACATATATCGGCGGCTGATTCTCGAGCATGGTGCGGATCTGTACGGGTGACGTGTGAGTCCGAAGGACTAGACGTGCTTCAAGCGGCTCAACGAAAAACGTGTCTTGCATGGTTCGTGCTGGATGGTCAGCGTGCATATTCAGCGCGTCAAAATTGAGCCACTCTGCCTCGAGTTCTGGCCCGTCGGCGACTCCATAACCTTGCGCGATGAAGAAATCGCAGATCTCATTCTTAAGGATCGTGATCGGATGTAAGGCGCCTTGGTGTGTACGCGAAGACGGCAAAGTCACATCCACGACCTCTTCAAGAAGGACGCGCTCGTCTCGTTGCGCTTCCAGAATTTCGCGGCGTTCATCCAATGCGGCTGTGACGCTGGCTCGAGCATCTCCGATCAACTTGCCAAGTCGGGCGCGCTCCTCCGCCGGTGCACTTCCAAGGGATCGGCTGGCTTGGGCTATTGGAGACTTGTCCCCGGTATGAGCCAGTCTGGCATTCTTGAGTTCATCCAGATCCGTGGCAGAAGATATCGCGGCAACCGCGTCGTCTACCCACTGCAGCAGAGTCTGCTCAGAAACCATGGCGCTGAGTCTACTGTCCGAGATGCTGAAGTTGCGTTACATAAAACATGACAATGGATGCGGCAGCGGCCAGATTCAGACTTTCGGCGTGGCCCGGCATCGGAATTGATATCGAGGAAATCCGAGGCTGGCTCTCCCACTGCGGAAGTCCATGGGCTTCGTTGCCGAAAATCCAAAGCGACGGGTGCGAGTATTGAATTTCTAGTAGAGAATTATTGGCATCGACCTCTAGTGCGAAAATTGAGTTGTTCGGCCAGATGGAAAGAAGATCGGATACCTCGACGCGTTCGATGACTGGTAAGTGCCACAGAGAACCAGCACTTGCCCGGACAACTTTCGGAGAGAAGAGATCGACGCTATTTGGCGCAGTGATGACGCCATCAAAACCAGTCGCATCTGCCGTGCGCAAGATCGTCCCGGCATTTCCGGGATCTTGTATCTCATGGAGATAGATGTACTTCTTGTTAGGTCCGATTTCAATGTCATTTAACGTTAGCTCTGGCAATTTGCAGAGCCCGATGATCCCTTGCGGGGTGACCGTCTCCCCCATCGCATTCATCACGGCATCTGCAACATCGACTGTGTTCAAATGGTTTATATCTAGGCCCTCTGCGGCAATTTTCAAACGTGCCGCGGCAGTTAGGTAGAGAGTCTCAATTTCAGGTTTCGACCCAACTCTGGCCGCCTCACGCAGAAACTGAAGTCCCTCTGCTACGAAAAGACCGCTTTCCTTTCGGGATTTTTTACCGCGAGAACCAATAAGAGCCTTCACTCGCGCGATATGCGGCGAATGAAGGCTCTCAATCATTGGGAGCAGAAGTTACACAAGGCTCTTGCGAGCAACTTCAACAAGCGTCTTGAAAGTTTCTGGCTCATTGGTTGCAAGCTCAGAAAGTACGCGACGATCCACTTCAACACCGGCTGCCTTCAACCCTTGAATGAAACGGTTGTAGGTCAGGCCATTTGCACGGCTTGCGGCATTGATGCGCTGAATCCAGAGTTGGCGGAAATCGCCCTTCTTGTCTTTTCGATCGTTGAACGCATAAACCATTGAGTGAGTAAGTTGTTCTTTTGCCTTTGCATAGAGACGCGAACGCTGTCCGCGGTATCCGCTGGCTCGCTCGAGGACTGTACGACGCTTCTTTGCGGCATGAACGCCACGTTTTACTCTTGCCATTTAAATGACGCTCCTTATTTCAAACCAAGCATGCGCTTGGCTGTAAAAGTTGTTGATGGCTTGGCCGCGACGTCATTTGTCAGACGGCGGGTTTGACGCGAAGACTTGCGCTCAAGAAGGTGGCGCTTGCCAGCTCGCTCGTGCATGATCTTCCCTGTTCCAGTGAGGCGGAAGGTCTTCTTTGCACCACTGTGCGTTTTCATCTTTGGCATGTGCGCGTTCCTCTCGTTACAGCTGGTTTTAAAAAACTCTTACGCTTCTTCTTGTTCCTTTGCCACGGCATCCGCCTTGGCTTTGCGTGCCGCCTTCTGCTCCGCCACCGCTTCGGTCTTGCGCTTGGTAGGACCCAAGACCATGGTCATATTTCGACCCTCTTGCTTGGGCGCAAACTCAACGAAACCGAAATCGCTAATGTCTTGAGCAAGCTTCTGCAAAAGTCGGTAACCCAACTCAGGCCTAGTTTGCTCTCGTCCACGAAATTGCATTGTGATCTTCACTTTGTCGCCACCCTTGAGGAACTTCTCGATGTGAGCCCGCTTGGTCTCATAATCGTGACTTTCGATCTTGGGCCGCATCCGAACCTCTTTGACCACAATGTGAGTCTGGTTCTGCCGCGCTTCCCGTGCCTTCTGTGCGATCTCGTACTTGTATTTTCCGAAATCCATGATCTTGCAAACGGGTGGATTGGCATCCGGTGCGATCTCAACTAGGTCAAGGCCGATCTCATCTGCCATCCTCAATGCGGTATCGATATCGACGACTCCTATTTGTTCAGCGGTAGGACCGATGAGACGAACTTGGGGGACGCGAATGCGATCGTTGATGCGTGCTTCAGTGCTGATAAATACTCCTTCATGTTGACTACGGTGTCAGTAGAAAAAGTCGCTGCAATCGCGAGCACCGCAAGAGGGCCCAAGAATGGGCCTCGACAGACCCTAATCGCCTCAAGCAAAGAAGGTGGGAGCGGTGACTCCACTTGCAGTGGCTAAACCACTGGTCTGGCGCAAGGGTACTAGAGCCGTTGACTAAGGGGAAATCGAGCGCACTCAACCCCCGATGGCGTGGACTCCTCCATCGACATGGATAATTTCCCCGGTTGTCTTGGGCATCCAATCCGATAACAGAACGGCTACGGCCTGGGCTGTCGGAACGGGATCATTGAAGTCCCAGGTGAGGGCCGAGCGCTGGTTCCAGAGCGCCTCAAATTGTTCAAACCCAGGGATGGATTTTGCCGCAATCGTACGAAGTGGCCCTGCTGAGACAAGGTTTACTCGGACATTTTCTGGCCCTAAATCCCGGGCTAAATAGCGGGTCGTGGACTCAAGGGCGGCCTTGGCAACACCCATCCAATCGTATTTGGGCCAAGCAACCGTTGCATCAAAATCCAAGCCCACCACCGAGGCGCCCCCATTGAACAAGGGTCGGGCAGCCATAGTGAGAGATTTCAATGAGAAGGCAGAGATTTGGATCGCGGTGGCGACATCTGGCCACGCGGTATTAAGGAAGTTTCCGCCCAGGGCCGCCTCTGGTGCAAAGGCGATCGAATGTACAACTCCGTCGAGCGTGGGAACGTATGCGCGCACGCGATCGGCCAGTGCCGCCAGATCCTCATCGTTTGTGACATCGAGTTCGACAACCGGTGCAAGTTGCGGCAACCGCGCAGAAATGCGCTCTGTAATACGTGAGGCTCGACCGAAAGAACTCAATACCACGTTCGCACCTTGTTCTTGGGCAAGACGAGCTACGTGGAAGGCGATAGATGCCTCAGTGAGAACACCAGTGACCAGAATATTTTTGCCTTGAAGTATTCCCATTATTTAGTGTCCCATTCCTAATCCGCCATCGACTGGTATCAACGCTCCCGTAATATACGAGGCTCTCTCTGAAGCAATAAAGCCCACAACACTAGCTATTTCTTGCGCCGAGCAGAACCTTCCAAGCGGGACAGAGGCAGCAATCTCTGCGCGGCGTTTTTCATCAAGTTCAGCCGTCATATCCGTTTCGACGAAACCTGGCGCCACAACATTGGCCGTTATTCCCCGACTTCCCAACTCGCGAGCAAAAGAGCGGGCCATTCCGACCAAGCCTGATTTGCTTGCCGAATAATTCACTTGCCCCGCCGACCCGACACTCCCAACAACACTTCCCACGAATATCAGACGACCCCTCTTCAATTTCAGGAGCCCTCGGGTCGCCCGCCGCGCCACGCGAAATGCGCCGGTGAGGTTTGCGTTAATCACATCAATAAAATCCTCATCACTCATTCGCATCACCAAGGTATCCCGCGTAATTCCTGCGTTGGCCACGATGATTTCGGGAACTCCATAATCGGATTCAATCTCTGCAAAAGCCGCATCGACGCTCTCAGAGGAGGTCACGTCCATGATGACCCCCGCAAAGCCTTCCGGAGGATTTCCTGAGCGGTAGGTGACGATGACCTGGAACCCTGACGCCTTGAGCTCTTCCGCGATGGCCAGGCCAATGCCCCGGTTTCCCCCAGTTATCAGCGCTATCGGTTGGTTCATGGCTAGAACTTACTGGCTACTGCAGCGTATGAGGGAATTTCCACGCCGAAGGAGCGTACTGTTAAGTCATGGCCGAGGAAATTCACGACATCACATCAGCTCAACCAAGCCTAAGTAGTGATCTACCTGCTCGCCAGAGACGATATTTCATTTCCATGATGATTCGGACCGCGTGCTTTGTCGCGGCCGTATTCCTGCCCAGTCCGTTTCGCTGGGTTGCACTAGCGGGGGCGCTACTACTGCCCTATTTTGCAGTCGTTATGGCGAACGCGGGGCGAGAGACGCTTCTGCCTGGCGCAGCTGTAATCAATGACAAAAACAGAGTTCTCCCCTAGCCCACGTGGGAAAGAATCCCACGCAATTGCCACGACGCTACTAGCGCTCCTTCTCATCGCCCTATGCCTCTGGGCAAGCCATTGGCAGTACTCACGCGGTGTGACGCGCCATCATCGCAATTTCCTGATCGCATCACATGTTGACCAACCAACCACCACGTTAGATGCAGTTGGAAGCGACGTGACAGGTGCGGAATGGCGCAAAGTTTCGATCACGGGGAATTTCGACCCCACCCATCAGATTCTCTTACGCAACCAATATTCGCAGGGCAAGTACGGTTTTGATTTACTTACTCTCTTCACCGACACCGGGTCGCGCACATTCTGGGTCGATCGTGGATGGATAGCACCAGGACAGAGCGCCACTGCGACCCCGTCATTGCCCAAGACATCCACAACTATCGTTGCCATTACAGGTCGCATTCGACTAGAGAATTCCCTCCCGCAAGGATCTTTTTTCGCCATCTCCCCCGGCAGCAAAAATCTGATTAGCAAATGGAACGCGCAAAGCAATACTTCAACTGAGACAGAGAACTTCTACGTCGATCTGCTTACTGCTTCCGATCCTGAACTGACTCCTGCGGTGCCGGTGGAATTGCCCGAGTTAACTGATGGCCCTCACATGGCCTACGCATTGCAATGGTTATTCTTCGCAGGTCTGGTTGGTTACGGACGACTACTCCTGCGACGTGCTCGTTAAATCCTGTCTGGCATACAACTCCGCGTACAGACCTTTGGCCCCGACTAACTGCTCGTGAGTTCCTCGTTCAACAATCGTACCTTTTTCAATGACGAGAATCTGGTCAGCTTCCATCACCGTGCTTAATCGGTGGGCAATGACAATGCTGGTTCGCCCCTTCAAAGCAACTCGCAGCGCCTCATGCACGAGGGCCTCATTCTCAGAATCCAAGTGTGCGGTGGCCTCATCCAAGATAACAACGGCGGGTGATTTCAAAAGAAGCCTTGCGATGGCAAGTCTTTGCTTCTCGCCGCCAGAGAGTCGATGCCCTCTCTCTCCGACCATGGTGTCAAACCCGTTTGGCAATGATTCAATAAGTGACCAGATTCGGGCCGCCCGGCATGCACTTTGCATCTCCTCCACAGTGGCGTCGGGATTGGCATACCTCAAGTTCTCTCCGATAGTTTCATGGAAGAGGTGTGCGTCCTGCATGACTACTCCGATTGAATGACGCAGGCTTTTCATCGTTAGGTTTCGTACATCTACACCGCCGACAAGCAAGGCACCGCCAGTGACGTCGTAGAGACGCGGTATCAGAGCGCTTATCGTTGTTTTGCCCGCGCCCGATGGACCCACAAGTGCCGTCATGGTTCCCGGCTTCGCAACGAAGGAAATATCCCGAAGTACTTCCCCACTTGGGATCAATTCCGGCCGAGACGCCGATTCGAGAGAAGCAAGGGAAATCTCGTTCGCACTCGGATAGGAAAAACTCACGTTCCGGAATTCCACGCTCGGGTTGTCGGTAGAAAGTTCAACGGCTCCCACGCGATCTTGAACCATCGGCTTCAGGTCAAGCACTTCGAAGACCCGCTCAAAGGACACTAACGCGGTCATGACATCTATTCGAACATTAGAAAGCGCCGTCAGCGGTCCGTAAAGTCGTGAAAGCAGAGCGGTAATCGCCAGAAGTGTTCCGATCGTTACCACGCCTGAAATCGCGAGGTGCCCGCCGATTCCATAGGCGAATGCGGTGGCGATGGCGGCCACGCTAGTCAGGGCGATGAAGAAGATTCGGTTTAAGAGTGCAATGGAGATCCCGATATCGGCCACGCGCCGAGCCCGCGTCGAGAAATACTCGTGTTCTCTCGTGGGTTCGCCGTAGAGAGCCACCAACATGGCACCGGATACATTGAAACGCTCTGTCATCGTGCTGGCCATTTCGGCGTTGAGTTGGAAGGACTGTCGAGTCAGTCCCTGCAACTTCCTGCCTACCCATTTTGTGGGCAGCAGGAAGAGAGGCAGAAGTACCAAAGAGACGATTGTGATCTGCCAGGAAAGAACCAACATAGTGATGAGAACAAGAACCAGACTCACTATATTGCTGACAACGCCTGACAACGTGGCAGTGAAAGCTTGTTGCGCGCCTATGACATCGGAGTTTATTCGCGAAATGAGGGCACCAGTCTGCGCTCTGGTGAAGAATGCGATGGACTGTCGCTGCACGTGGGAGAAAACCTGGGACCGCAAGTCATAAATAAGACCCTCACCAATGCGCGATGAGAACCATCTTCCAATGATGCTCATCAGGGAATCACCTATCGCCAAAAGTCCAACCAGGATCGCCAGGCGGGTGACCAGTGCGCCGTTGTGGGGAATGACTCCCTTGTCGATCAATTGACGTAGAAGTAACGGGGTGGCAATTACCAGAACAGCATCGAGCACAACAGTGATCAGGAAGAAGACAATCTGCCATTTATACGGCTTGGCGAATGCTCCAATTCGACGAATAGTTCCCGGCTTTAATTTCTGGTTCTTAACCGATGGGTCCGCCATCATCGAGCGAAAGCTCATCCAGGCAGCTTGACCTGACACAGGCTAAACCGTGAAGCCGAGTGCCCGTAATTGCTCTCGACCGTCATCAGTGATTTTGTCTGGACCCCATGGCGGCATCCAAACCCAATTAATTCGGACATCGCTGGTAAGTTGCGACAGCGCCGCTCGAGTTTGATCTTCAATCACATCTTGAAGTGGGCAGGCAGCCGAAGTGAGCGTCATGTTCAGCACGGCGATGTTGCTCTCGTCAACCATGATGTCGTAAATAAGGCCAAGGTCCACGACGTTGATGCCGAGTTCTGGGTCGACAACATCCTTCATTGCCTCCGTTACATCATCTATCTTTGCAAGCATTGCCTTACCTCCAGTAATCAGCTCTCCGAGCCTAGCGACTTTTTCCCTTGTACCTGAACTGCTGCATCCTTAAACGCCATCCAACCCAAGAGCGCGCACTTGATACGTGCGGGATACTTGGACACGCCTGCGAACGCCACAGCATCTTCAAGCACTTCTTCGTCCCCGCTCTGTGTGCCTTTGCTCTGCATCAATGAAATAAACGCATCGACCACTTCCCCAGCCTGTTGAAGAGACTTGCCTGTCAGCAGACCGGCCATCATGGAGGCACTAGCCATCGATATCGAACAACCAACGCCATCCCAAGAAAGGACTATGGTCCCATCAACGAGGGAGAGATTGACAGTGAGTTCATCACCGCAACTTGGGTTTACGTGATGGACTTGCACGTCCGAAAGATGCGAGAGCCCTTTGTGTTCGGGACGTTTGTAGTGATCCAAAATCACCTCTTGATAAAGGTTATCCAGCTGCATCATCGATCCCCAAAATACTTCTTCGCTCCGCGAACGCCTTCGATAAGTGCATCAATATCCGCTTCGTCGTTATAGAGGTAAATCGATGCACGCACCGTGGCATTTATGCCAAACTTCTTATTCAGCGGCCAAGCACAATGATGGCCAGTTCGAACGGCAATCCCGAGGCTGTCCAAGTATTGGCCGACATCATGGGGATGAATGTCCGAAACGGTGAAGGCGACCACCCCGCCGCGCATCTTCAAGTCAGTGGGTCCGAATATTTTCACACCTTCTATTTCCAGAAGACCTTCTATGAGGCGTCCAGTTAATGCAATTTCGTGGGCGTGGATGTTCTCCAGGCCGATATTTTCAAGATACTCCAAAGCAGCGCCAAGTCCGACAGCTTGGGCCATATTGGGGACGCCTGCTTCAAACTTGCGAGGAACCGGAGCCCAGGTTGCATCCGTCATTGAGGCAGATGAAACCATCGATCCGCCAAAAAGAAACGGAGGTAATTCATTGAGCAGTTCGGATCGGCCCCAGAGCACTCCGACACCAGTTGGCCCCACGCTCTTGTGACCAGAGAACGCGAGAAAATCTACGCCAAGGGCTTCAACATCGATGCTCATATGTGGCACCGACTGACATGCATCAAGAATTACAACCGCGCCCACTTGATGGGCCCTAGCCACAATCGCATCCAGTGGGTTGATAGTGCCAAGCACATTGGACTGATGAGTCAGGGCAACGACCTTTGTGTCCTCTTGAATAATTGAATCGACGTCGGATAGATCCAACCGCCCATCAGGGCCAACGTTGAACCATGAAAGTTTTGCGCCGGTCCGCTTGGAAAGTTGCTGCCAAGGAAGCAGGTTCGCGTGATGCTCCATTTCAGTCACAACAATTCGATCATCCGCGCCCAGATGGAAACGATCGCCCTTGAGTGAGTTCCCCATCGCATAAGCCAAAAGATTCAAGCTCTCCGTTGCACTCTTTGTGAAGATGATCTCGTCCTCACGGGCTCCGAGAAAATTTGCCACGATCAGCCGTGCGCCTTCGTATGCCTCAGTTGCCTCTTCCGCCAGTTGGTGAGCACCGCGATGTACCGCGGCGTTGCTTTGTCGGTAAAAATCAGCTTCGGCATCAATGACAGCGTTGGGTTTCTGGCTGGTCGCACCGCTATCTAGATAAACGAGTCTATTTTCTCCGCGGATCAGCCGTTCAAAGATGGGAAAGTCTTTGCGGATGATGGCTGCATTTAGGGACATAGTGATTGGAGTACGTCGTTAGCTACCGACGTACTCGGCGTAACCCTTCTCTTCTAGCTTGTCGGCCAGTTCCGGTCCGCCCTCTTCAACAATGTGGCCGTTTGCGAACACATGTACAAAGTCAGGCTTGATGTAGCGAAGGATGCGCGTGTAGTGAGTAATGAGGAGCACGCCTAAATCGTTGGCTGCCTTAGCCCGGTTTACGCCTTCAGAGACAATGCGAAGGGCATCGACATCCAGACCAGAATCAGTCTCGTCAAGGATTGCGATTTTTGGCCTAAGCAATTCCAACTGCATGATCTCGTGACGCTTCTTCTCGCCGCCGGAGAACCCCTCATTGACATTGCGCTCAGAAAATCCGGGATCCATATTTAGCGCGTTCATCGCTGCCTTCACTTCGCCGACCCAGGTTCGCAACTTGGGTGCCTCTCCTCGAAGCGCAGTGGCTGCAGTTCGAAGGAAATTGGAAACTGAAACACCTGGGACCTCAACGGGGTACTGCATTGCTAGAAAAAGACCTGCCTTAGCCCGCTCATCGACCTTCATGGCAAGGACATCAGCACCATCAAGGATGACGCTTCCGCCAGTGACGGTGTATTTGGGATGACCTGCTATAGAGTACGCCAGGGTCGATTTACCCGAACCGTTCGGTCCCATGATTGCATGTGTCTCGCCAGAGCGGATTGTTAGATCCACGCCTTTGAGAATCTCAATGGCGCCCTTGTCGGTGATTACCGAAACTTCTAGTCCGCGAATCTCTAGTGTGCTCATTTTCTCCTCTTTCGGTTTCGGTAAGTTCTAAATCTCGATGGTTATGGAATCGGCAACAATGTGAACTGGATAAGACTTAACGGGCTCAACAGCCGGCAGCGTCAGGGCGACACCGGTGCGAAGGTCGAATTCGGCACCATGCAGCCAGCACTCGATACGCGTTCCGGTGATGTCACCCTCGGACAGCGAAGCATCAGAGTGCGTACACGTATCACCGATTGCGAAAACCTCATGCCCGATCCTGGCAACACATATAGATTGGCCATTCTTCTCTAGGCGAACCGGCTTGTTCTGTTCAAGTTGGGAAAGAAACAAATCTGACATCTGGCTATTGACCCACCTTTTCAAGTTCGCTGTCGATGCGCACCATGAGACGTTCTTGAATTTCTTCATCCTCAATATGAGAAATGATCTCGGCGAAGAATCCCCGAACGACCAATCTGCGAGCCTCGTCCACCGGAATGCCACGAGACATTAAATAGAAGAGCTGCTCGTCATCAAAGCGACCAGTAGTACTCGCGTGACCCGCACCGACGATTTCGCCAGTTTCAATTTCAAGGTTGGGCACGGAGTCCGCGCGTGCTCCGTCGCTCAACAAGAGATTCCTATTGAGTTCGTAGGTATCGGTGCCTTCGGCCGCGGCTCGAATGAATACATCGCCGATCCAAACGGTGTGAGCACCTTCTCCAGAGAGGGCACCCTTGTAGTTCACTCGCGACTTAGCCTTGGGCACACCGTGGTCGATATGAATTCGGTGCTCAAGGTGCTGCCCAGCGGTTGCAAAATAGACCCCAGAAAGATCAGCGAAAGAACCAGGCCCGGTGAATTCAACTGTAGGCAGTAGTCGAACTAAGGACCCGCCCACTGTGATGGTGACAGACTTGAAGGTCGAATCACGATCAAGGATCGCGTGGTGGCGTGCAGTGTGGATCGAGTCGTTGGCCCACTCCTGCAAAGTGATGAACGTTAGGTGTGCCCCAGGGGCGAGAACAATCTCGATATCCTCGCCAAGAATCGCCGAACCACTATTTTCAACTACAACGCTGGCAGTCGAATTTGCACCCACGTTGATGCGCACTTGTGAGAGTTCTGCTCCGTCGCTCCCACCGGCTGAACGGAAGAGATGAACCGCATCTGCAAGGTGGGTGTCATCGGCGATATCCAGGACAAACACGTCCTCAACCTCAGAGTGCACTCGAGCAACAATTGCATCGGAGGATTCCGAAACCGAGGGTACGAGTTCCCGCGAGATGCGAGAGGCTCGGACGCCAGGTTGCAGATCACCTTTGAGCGCAAGTGATTTTCTTTCAACGGTCGTTGAAGTTCCATCGTGCAAACCAGCAAGTCGGTTCAGAGGCGTGAATCTCCACGCCTCTTCACGTCCAGTCGGGGTTAGATAGTTTGTAGCAAGAACTGACATCAACCAACCGCGCCTTCCATTTGTAGTTCGATCAATCGGTTCAATTCCAGGGCATATTCCATCGGAAGTTCACGTGCGATCGGTTCGATAAACCCGCGAACGATCATCGCCATGGCCTCATCTTCAGAGAGACCACGTGACATCAAGTAGAAGAGCTGGTCATCACTGATCTTTGACACAGTTGCTTCATGACCCATCGAGACATCGTCCTCGCGGATATCGACATACGGATAGGTATCAGAGCGCGAAATGGTGTCAACGAGCAACGCATCACACTTCACGGTGCTCTTTGAATGATGAGCGCCTTCTTGAATCTGAACAAGGCCGCGGTACGAGGTACGTCCGCCATTTCGTGCCACCGACTTCGAAATGATCGTCGATGAAGTGTAGGGAGCCGCATGAACCATCTTGGCTCCAGCGTCTTGATGTTGACCCTCTCCTGCGAAAGCAATCGAGAGCGTCTCACCCTTGGAGTGAGGACCAAGCAAGAAGACGGCCGGATATTTCATCGTGACCTTGGACCCGATGTTTCCATCGATCCACTCCATTGTTGCCCCTTCTGCGCAGGTGGCCCGTTTTGTCACCAAGTTGTACACATTGTTGGACCAATTCTGAATTGTCGTGTAGCGCACTCGGGCGCCCTTCTTCACAATGATCTCGACAACAGCGGAGTGAAGAGAATCAGATGAGTAAATCGGAGCGGTGCAGCCCTCGACATAGTGAATATAGGAATCTTCATCCGCGATAATTAAGGTGCGCTCGAATTGACCCATGTTCTCAGTGTTAATACGGAAGTAAGCCTGTAAAGGAATATCAACGTGCACACCTTTGGGAACGTAAATGAACGAGCCACCAGACCACACGGACGTGTTCAATGCCGCGAACTTATTATCACCAACAGGGATAACGGTTGCGAAGTACTCCTTGAAAAGTTCGGGATGCTCTTTGAGGGCCGTATCAGTGTCAAGGAAAATTACCCCTTGCTTCTGAAGGTCTTCGCGAATCGAGTGGTAGACAACTTCGGACTCATACTGCGCGGCCACTCCTGAAACGAGTCTCTGTTTCTCTGCTTCTGGAATTCCTAAACGGTCATACGTATTCTTGATTTCATCCGGCAAGTCATCCCACGTTGTCGCTTGCTTCTCTGTGGAGCGAACGAAGTACTTAATCGTGTCGAAGAAAATTCCCGAAAGATCTGATCCCCACGTAGGCATTGGCTTCTTCTCGAAGAGCTTCAAACCTTTTAAGCGCATGTCGAGCATCCACTGCGGCTCTGACTTCTTGGCCGAGATGTCTCGAACTACCTCCTCGTTAATTCCACGGCGAGAGTTAGTGCCGGCGGCATCGGAGTCAGACCAGCCGTACTCGTATCTTCCCAAGCCCTCGAGTTCTGGATGCGCAGTAGTCATCGAATTCCTCCCGTTGGTGTATGTGAAACATTTGGAATATATGTTGTGCAGACGCCGTCGCCATGGGCGATAGTTGCCAAGCGTTGAACGTGGGTGCCGAGAAGACGCGAGAATGCTTGGGTCTCTGCTTCGCACAATTGCGGAAACTGGGATGCAACATGGGCGATCGGGCAATGATGCTGGCAGAGTTCTTCACCTTGGACTCGTGGCAGCACACTTGCTGCGTAGCCTTCTGCAGTCAGGAATTGAGCCAGCGCATCTACGCGAGCGGCCGAACTTGTCTGTGAATCGATAATCGGAGCGAGAGTTCCTTCGATATCGGCGGCTCGAGAATCGGCGAAGGCCATCAGAGCCTCTGGCCCCATCTGAGCTTGCATGAACTTCAGGGCTGCTACGGCCAAGTCATCGTAGGAGTGCTCGAATTTCTCGCGGCCAGCATCGCTCATCACAAAGACTTTCGAGGGGCGTCCTCTACCCCGTCCGTTCACGACATGAGGCTCTCGGGCAACCAGAAGACCCTCTGCTACGAGGGAATCCAGATGGCGCCTAATTCCGGCGGGGGTGAAGCCCAATTTCTCAGATAAGACGACCGCGCTCATAGGCCCATTTTCAAGAATTGCGCGCGCAACGAGGTCGCGAGTGCGTGGATCCTCGACCTCTCTCGCGGGCATCTTTTTCACAACACAAGTGTGTCGTAATTCCTCCAAATGTGCCAGTTGAGGGACTCGCGAGCCTCACGAGCGTGTCCTGATTCACCTCCCCATACGCTTAGGCTTGCCCGCATGAGGAATTGGCTAGGTCACCTACTGAGCCGGTTAAAGATTTACCTTGAGCGCTCCCTTGGGCGAATTCTGGGTCTACTCCTCGTCCTCCAATCTGGCCTGGTCCTCTCAGGTGGCGCGGTGCGAATCACCGGTTCAGGCCTGGGATGTCCAACCTGGCCCAAGTGCACCAGTGGCTCTTTTACTCCGGTGCCCCACCAAGCTCAGGGCCAGCTCCATGTCTGGATCGAATTCGGAAATCGTCTTATCACTTTGGGGCTCCTCACGGTCTCGATCATTGCCCTTGTCGGCGTTGTGCTCGCCAAGAGAAGGGATATCCGGGCGTTGGCGATTGGGCAACTAGTTGGAATCCTTATGCAGATTCCGCTGGGTGGAATCACGGTCCTCACACATTTGAATCCACTTGCAGTGGCATCACATTTTCTTCTTTCGATTATTCTGATCGCGGCCGGAACTTCCTTGTATGAACGTAGATCGCTGACTCCCCGTGCGTTGCCAGCCGTGAAACCAGGCGTTCGAATCATGTCAAGAGCGCATTTGGTTCTAAGCGCGGCGGTCATCGCAGTGGGAACTGTTGTGACTGGGAGCGGACCAAATGCCGGGGATGCTTCCGCACCACGCTTTCACATTCATATTCAAATCATCGCCTGGATGCATGCGGACATGGTGATCGGCCTCATCGCACTCACCGCACTCATGTTCTTTCTCACTTCGCCCTACCCATTGCTAAGAAAGCGCGTCGCGATCTTCGGGTTGGTTGCCCTCGGGCAAGGTGCAATTGGCTTCCTTCAGTATTATCAAGGCTTGCCGGAATTGTTAGTCGGCGCTCACCTCTTGGGTGTGACGCTAATTTGGATAAGTGCTTGGCGAATACATCTCGCGACAAAGTGACGGATCAGCGACAGGGAGAAAAAGAAATGAAAGAAACAATGACGGCGTGGAGTGAACTCGATGATCGAGCGGTCAACTACGCACGCGCCCTTGCCATGGACGCTGTCCAGAAAGTCGGAAACGGTCACCCTGGAACTGCAATGTCGTTAGCCCCGGTTGCTTACGCACTCTTTCAACGTCACATGGTGCATGATCCTGCGGATCCGCATTGGCTTGGTCGCGATCGATTCATTCTCTCGTGCGGTCATTCCTCTCTCACTTTGTACACTCAGTTGTTTTACAGCGGTTACGGCCTAGAGATGAAAGACCTTCAAGAATTCCGCACCTGGGGATCTCTTACTCCTGGTCACCCTGAACATGGCCACACCGCAGGAGTCGAAACCACCACGGGACCACTTGGTCAAGGAATTGCCAATGGAGTCGGAATGGCCATGGCCGCCCGGTACGAACGCGGCCTCCTTGATCCAGATGCGCCAGAGGGAACCAGCATTTTCGACCACCAGATATGGGTTATCTGCTCAGATGGAGATCTTGAAGAGGGGTTGAGTTCTGAAGCCTCTTCACTCGCCGGCACACAAGCACTTGGTAATCTCCAAGTCATCTACGACGACAACAGGATCTCAATCGAGGGCGACACACACGCCGCATTCACAGAAGACGTTTCTGCTAGATATCGCGCATATGGGTGGCATGTCATTGATGTCGCCCACCTGGCCGATGGAAACATCGATCTGCCAGCGATGGAGAGCGCAATCGTCGAGGCAAAGACCGAGCTGAGCAGACCAACGCTTATTCGTATGAAATCAGTCATTGCTTGGCCTGCCCCGCATGCCCGCGGAACAGCTAAGTCGCACGGATCGGCACTTGGGGATGCAGAAATTGCAGAAACAAAGAAGGTCTTGGGACTAAACCCCGATGAGAAATTTGCAATGCCACAGGAGGTTCTAGATCACGCGCGTCGGGTGAAAGCACGCGGTGGCAAAGCCCACGAGGCTTGGACAGAAAAATTCAAGAAGTGGGAGATTTCCAATCCTTCGGGCGCCCAGCTCCTCGCACGCCTTCGGACACGAACTTTGCCAACGGCATGGGAGAAGTCCATCCCCGACTTTCCATCCGGTAAGGATGTCGCAACACGAAAAGCATCCGGTGACGTCATCGCCGAAATCGCAAAGGTCCTTCCTGAGTTTTGGGGAGGTTCGGCCGACCTGGCAGAGAGCAACAACACAACGATCGAGGGAGGCGGATCATTTCTCCCATCGACAAGCCAGATTCCTGATGCCAACCCATATGGTCGCATTATTCACTTCGGCATCCGCGAACATGCCATGGGCTCCATTCTCAACGGAATCACCCTTCATGGTCTGACAAGAGCATTCGGCGGGACATTCCTAGTCTTCAGTGACTACATGCGCCCATCAGTTCGACTGGCATCTTTGATGAATCTTGGTGTGACCTTTGTCTGGACTCATGATTCGATAGGGCTCGGCGAAGACGGTCCGACCCACCAACCAGTTGAACACATCGCAGCGCTACGTGCGATTCCAAATCTATCTGTCATTCGCCCGGCAGATGCAAATGAAGTTGCCCAGGCATGGCGCGTGATTCTCACCAGTGATGCACCAAGTGCACTTCTGCTTTCGCGCCAGAATCTCCCTGTCTTTGACAGAACCATATTTGCAAGTGCCACTGGTGTCGAAAGAGGTGCGTACATCCTCAAGGAGGCCAGCGATACTCCCAAAGTTATTTTGATTGCAACTGGCTCTGAAGTCTCACTTTCAGTTGAAGCTCAGAGCATTCTTGAATCCCAGGGAATTCCGACACGAGTGGTGAGCGCTCCCTGCCTTGAGTGGTTCGATCGGCAGAGCCAGGCGTACAAAGACGAAGTCCTTCCCAAATCCGTGGGACTTCGAATAAGCGTGGAGGCCGGTATTGCCCAAGGGTGGCGCGACTATGTGGGCGACCAAGGCTTCTCGGTTTCCCTCGAGCATTACGGGGCATCAGCTTCAGCGACTACTCTCTTTAAGCAGTTCGGATTCACACCAGAGAGAATCGTTGAAGAGGTTTTGGGGAGGCTTGCTTGATTACAGACCAGATTTCAAGTGCTGGAACATCCATTTGGCTAGATGATCTAGCGCGTAGCAAAATCACTGGCGAAGATGCCCATAGCCTTCCGCATCGCATTGCCCACAACAATGTAGTAGGCGTTACGACAAACCCAAGTATTTTCAATTCAGCCATTTCAACGGGCAGTGATTACGCCTCCAGTATCGAGGGGCTCAAAGGTCGCAGTGTCGAGGAAGTTGTACAAATCCTGACCACCGATGACGTTCGAAGCGCCTGCGATCTTTTTGCACCCATATTCAAATCGAGCCTTGGAATAGATGGACGCGTAAGCATTGAAGTGGATCCTCGCCTGGCTCACGAGACGCAGAAATCGATTGAGCAGGGACGAGAACTATGGAAAATAGTTGATCGACCAAATGTGATGATCAAAATCCCTGCCACCCTCGAAGGACTTGATGCAATTTCTCAACTCCTCTCAGAGGGCATCAGTGTCAATGTCACGCTGATCTTCTCTGTCGAACGGTACGTGAAGGTGTTCGAAGCCTTCCTAAAGGGTCTAGAAATGCGTGTAGCGGCAGGCAAAAGCATCGCAGAGGTAACCTCTGTTGCTTCTCTATTCGTCAGCCGAGTCGATACTGCTGTTGATGCGATATTGAAGAAGCAGAACTCACCATCTTCAACCGCGCTGCTCGGAAAAGCTGCCATTGCCAATGCGATTCTGACCTACCAAGCATTTGACTTGCTCTCCTCCACTCCCCGCTGGAAAGCCCTGGAGGCTAACGGCGCAAGAATTCAACGACCATTATGGGCTTCAACCGGTGTCAAGGACCCGACCTATGAGGACACTCGCTATGTTCTTGAACTGGTGGCTCCCAACACAGTGAACACAATGCCGCAAGGGACCTTGGACGCAGTGATTGACCACGGCGTATTGGGCGAAGGCAAGCTTGAAGCACAGTACGCAAACTCACAATCCATCTTCTATGCGCTTGAGGAAGTTGGTGTTTCAATGGACACGGTGACAGATGAATTGGAAAAGGACGGCGTCAAGAAATTCGCGGACGCCTGGAATGAGTTGCTGACGAATGTTGGGAAGGCACGTATCCGATGATTTCACTTCATGGCTCGCTCACTTCAAAAGTGGATCATTTTGATCCGCTCTTTCTTCTTCTTGTTGATGCAAGCCAGAGAATTGCCGCAAAAGATGCCGACTTGTGGGGAGCCGCTGCGCGCGAGGAAGCCCTCATTCGTCTGAACTGGATTGATTGCCCTACAACTTCACGCACTTTGCTACCAGAACTGGATGCTTTGGCCGCTCGCTTTCGCGCCTTTACCCGCGTCATTCTCTGCGGAATGGGAGGCTCCTCTCTTGCACCAGAAGTGATCGCGGCTTCGTTTGAGAAAGAATTGTTCGTCCTAGATAGCACCGACTCCGATTACATCAGCCAAGCCTTACTGGGCGATCTTTCCAAGACCGTAGTCGTAGTGAGTTCCAAGTCAGGCTCGACAGTCGAGACAGCTTCCCAGCGCGCGCTTTTTGAGTGGCAGTTTGCAGAAGCCGGACTTAATCCAACCGATCACATGGTCATTGTCACTGATCCCGACTCTCCCCTAGACAAAGATGCGCGCAATCGCGGGTTCACAGTCGTAAATGCCGATCCCAATGTTGGGGGACGCTTTAGCGCTCTCACGGCCTTCGGGCTCGTACCTGCGGCGCTCATAGGAATCGATGTTTCCATTCTTCTGGATGCGGCTCATGATGCTTTGGCATCGTTTCAAGGCAACCAATCCCCTGCAGTAGCGGTGGCATATCTGCTCGCCCACCAATCTGGCCAGTACCTCGCCTTTAGCGATACCGATTCAGGAATGCCAGGACTGTCGGATTGGATAGAACAACTCATCGCCGAATCAACCGGGAAAGAAGGCGTGGGCCGACTTCCCATAGTCATTGAATCCAATTCAGCGAGCGTCGGCGGCGAGGCGACTCGCATCGCCTTCTCGGGAAAAAGTGACCTTGTTGTTGAGTGCGAATTAGGTGCACAGTTTATATTCTGGGAATGGGTAACTTCACTGCTGGGCTACGCACTGGAAATCGATCCATTCAATCAACCGAACGTTACCGAAGCCAAGGAGCAAACCTCCTCGCTGCTAACTGCCTGGGAAGGCAAGTTGCCGAAGTTCACGCCGAACTTCGTTGACGGATCTGTTGAGATATTTGCCGATGCATCAACGGTTCAAGACGCCATCACGCAGGTTATAGATGCTGTTTCAGATGATGGATACATTGCGGTGATGGCCTATTTAGACAGGAAGGCTGACGAGGAGCTGGCGCAATTGCGTCGGATACTGGCGGATAAGAGTTCTCGCCCCGTCACTTTCGGGTGGGGTCCGCGCTTTCTTCACTCAACCGGACAGTTCCATAAAGGCGGACAACAGAACGGCGTATTCCTCCAGGTCACAGGAGAACCATCCGCAGACATAGAGATACCCGGAAAAGAATTTACATTCAAGACTCTCATTGCAGCGCAGGCACTTGGCGATGGCCAAGCCCTTTCATCCAGAGGTCGTGCAGTGATCCGACTTCATCTTCGCAATCGCGTCGACGGGGTTGCTGAAATACTCAGTGCAGCAAGGGCAATTATTTAGTCTTCGTCATCTCCACGAAGTTTGCGAAGAGCCTCATCCAAAATCTTCAAACCCTCGGCATCGCTGCGGCGCTCTTTCACGTAAGCCAAGTGAGTCTTGTATGGCTCATTCTTAATCGGACTTGGCGGATTGGCCTTGTCCCGACCTGCTGGATAGCCACAGCGCGGGCAATCCCACTCGTCGGGAATGATCACTGTTGCATCCTCTGCAAAGGAGGGACGGGTCTCATGAGCGTTTGCACACCAATAAGAAACCTGGAATCGACCGATGGATTCTCCACGCTCGGCCTCGCCCATTGGGCCTGCACCGACGCGACTGCCTCGAATTGCGCTTCCGCCTGCCATTTTTACTCCCTGCCATAGTTACAACTGTTGTGTTACTGCCCATCTGATTTCAATTCTGTGAACCTGGGATAAAACTACCTTCGTGAATCGCCTACTTGAGAGCCAGACTCAATGCTACGACGCCGGCAAACCAGAGTCCGCCTACAACGATGGTGATGCGGTCAAGGTTGCGCTCAACCACTGAGGATCCGCCGTAGTTGGAAGAAACTCCACCGCCGAAGAGGTCGGAGAGGCCGCTGCCTTTGCCCTTGTGGAGCAAGACCAGAAGAACCATCAGGACGCTCGTAGCCACGAGCAGAATGGACAGTGCCAGTTTCATCAATACCCCTTATTGGTTCTTACCAGTAGAGGAGAAGGATAACGCACCCTTGCCCAATCTATAGAACTGGCTTACGGAACTTGCTTGTAGAACTGGGCGATCTTGGCCAATTCCTCAGGATCCAGGCTCGCCCCGCCGATGAGGGCCCCATCAACGTCGGATTGCTTCATGATCTCGGCAATATTGGAGGATTTCACGGATCCGCCGTAGAGAATCCTCATTGACTGCGCGATTTCGGCAGAACCGATCTCTTCGATTTCTCCACGGATTGCGCTGCAAACTTCCTGGGCATCCTCTGCCGTAGCTGTCTTGCCCGTGCCAATCGCCCAGATAGGTTCGTATGCAATCACGATCTTTTTCATCTCGGGCTTGCTGAGGTTGGCCAACCCTGCGCGAATCTGGCGGATGACGTATGAAACATGAGTGCCGGATTCACGAATCGAGAGTTCCTCGCCAACACAGAAAATCGGAGTGAGTTGATTTGCCAACGCCGTTTTGATTTTGCGATTAACCAACGCATCATCCTCGCGATGGATTGTTCGTCGCTCGCTATGGCCGACGATCACAAAAGTGCAACCGAGCTTGGCTAACATCGAACCGGAGATGTCGCCAGTAAAGGCACCGGAAACTTCAGGGGAGAGATCCTGTGCACCGTAGAGCAGTCGCAATCTGTCACCATCGACGAGAGTCTGTATAGAGCGAATATCAGTGAACGGCGGAATGACTGCCACATCAACCGCATCGTAGTCCTTGTCATCAAGGCTGTAGACAAGTTTCTGAGTGACGGCAATGGCCTCAAGGTGATTGAGGTTCATCTTCCAGTTGCCCGCCATTAACGGTTTACGCATTATTGCTCCTTAAGTTTTTATGAATCCTTATAGACCAAGGGCTTGAAGACCAGGAAGTTCTTTTCCTTCAAGGTACTCAAGGGCGGCTCCGCCGCCAGTTGAGATGTAACCAAAATCAGAATCCGCAAAGCCCAGTGCCCTGACCGCAGCTGCGGAATCGCCGCCGCCAACAACAGATATTCCTGACACTTTGGTAAGGGCCTCGGCGATTACTTTTGTTCCGTTGGCGAAGGCTGAATACTCAAAGACACCCATCGGTCCATTCCAAAATACTGTTTTGCATCCAGCAATTGCAGAAGCAAATTCTTTGGCGGAGTCTGGTCCGATATCCAACCCCATCTGATCGGCGGGAATGGCATCTACGCTAACTATCGTGGCAGGTGCATCGGCAGCGAACTTCGGTGCAACCACGATGTCGGTTGGTAAGTGAAGAGACACGCCCTTTGCCTCTGCCCTAGCAATGATTTCCTTGACCGTCGGAATCAGATCGGTCTCGACCAGTGATGAGCCGATCCCTTTGCCTTGGGCCGCCAGGAAGGTGAAAACCATTCCCCCACCGATGGCAAGTAGATCGACTTTCTCGAGGAGATTAGAAATGACTCCGATCTTGTCAGAGACTTTTGCGCCACCAAGCACAACTCCGTAGGGTCTCTGGGGATTCTGAGTCAATTGCTTGAGAACTTCGACCTCGGCATCAACCAAGAAGCCTGCGGCGTGTGGCAAAAGTTGCGGTAGATCAAAGACGGAGGCATGTTTGCGATGAACTGCGCCAAAACCATCGCCTACATAGGCATCGACCATGGATGCAAGTTCCTTGGCGAAGACGGCCCTGTCTTTATCATCCTTACTTGTCTCAGCCGCATTGAATCGCAAATTCTCAAGAAGAAGGACTTGACCGGGAGTCAATGCTTTTGCCTTCGCCGCTTCTCCTGCACTTACCGCTGGGAATTCAACGGGAGTGTTCAGCAACTCTGAAAGCCGTTTAGCTACAGGAGCCAGCGAGAATTCTGGTTTAGCCTCTCCTTTTGGACGGCCTAAGTGAGCACCAATGACGATCGATGCACCACCAGCAAGCAAAAACTTGATGGTGGGCAACGACGCACGAATACGGCCGTCATCTGTGATGACTCCGTCCTTAAGTGGAACATTGAGGTCGCAGCGGAGGAAAACTCGCTTGCCCGCGATCTCTAGCCCGGTAAGTGAAGAAGACATTAGAGTCCGCGGCCAACCAACTTGATGAGATCGACGAGGCGGTTTGAGTAACCCCACTCGTTGTCATACCAACCCACAACCTTGGCTGTAGTTCCAACGACCTTGGTTAGGCCCGAATCGAATATACATGAGGAAGGATCAGTGACGATGTCCGATGAAACAATTGGATCCTCGGTGTACGTCAGGTAACCCTTGAGCGGACCGCTCGTTGCGGCGGCCTTCATCGCGGCATTGATCTCGGCAGCCGAGGTCTCTCGCGCCAACTCAACCGTAAGGTCAGTTACCGAACCTGTTGGCACAGGAACGCGCATCGCGTAACCATCGAGCTTGCCCTTGAGTTCAGGTAGAACCAGGCTGATTGCCTTTGCCGCACCTGTTGAGGTGGGGATAATATTTGTTGCCGCCGCGCGAGCGCGACGCAAATCCTTGTGAGGGAAGTCCAAGATCACTTGATCGTTGGTGTAAGCATGGATCGTGGTCATGAGACCGCGAACGATTCCAAACTGATCGTTGAGGACTTTTGCCATCGGTGCCAGGCAGTTGGTCGTGCATGAGGCGTTGGAAATGATGTGATGGTTTGCCGGATCATATTTATCATCATTGACGCCCATGACAATGGTGACGTCTTCATCGGTGGCAGGAGCTGAAATGATGACTTTCTTGGCACCGGCGGCAATGTGCTTCTTGGCGTCGGCGGCCTTGGTGAAGTGGCCAGTCGACTCCAGAACGACCTCTGCCCCTACTGAAGCCCAAGGCAATGCTGCTGGATCACGCTCTGCGAAGACCTTGATGGTCTTGCCACCGACTGTCAGCGTGTCTGCCGTATAGGTGACCTCCAGGCCAAGACGGCCCAGGATCGAGTCGTACTTGAGAAGATGCGCCAAAGTCGCGTTATCGGTTAGGTCATTGATTCCAACAATCTCAATATCTGGAGAAGTCAGAGCGGCACGGAAGAAATTTCGCCCAATTCGTCCAAATCCATTGATTCCAACAGCAGTCACAGTAAACCTCGCTTAGTCGTTGTCTCTACTTGGTTCCCCAGTAGGCCCCCATATCTAGAAATGGGAGTAGAAAATGAGCCACAGCGCTGGGGTGCGTGGTAAACCCTATCATCGGTAAATCGAGTTACTCCGTGCAGGTGTTCCATTTCACCAGATCCCACACTCGGGTGAAAACTGTTCAGTGAGGGTTAATTCAGAAGATCGGGGGAAAGGCCTGCCTCTGTATCTGCAATGCCCAGTTCGCCCGCTCTTTTATCTGCCATGGCTAAGAGACGACGTATACGTCCGGCGATGGCATCTTTGGTCATGGGAGGAGATGCCAGAGAGCCCAATTCTTCCAAGCTTGCCTGACCGTGGGTGATGCGCAGTTCGCCCGCCTCTTTCAGGTGCTCAGGGATTTGCTCGCCGAGAATTTCCATGGCCCGTTGAACTCGGGCAGATGCCGCAACTGCGGCACGGGCCGATCTGCGTAAATTAGCATCGTCAAAATTAGCCAGTCGGTTAGCAGTGGCTCGGACTTCCCGGCGCATTCTTCGCTCTTCCCATGCAAGAACGCTCTCGTGTGCACCGAGGCGAGTCAACAAAATACCGATGGCGTCTCCGTCGCGAATGACGACTCGATCCACACCTCGTACTTCGCGAGCCTTTGCTGTAATGCCAAGTCTGCGTGCCGAACCGACAAGAGCAAGGGCCGCCTCCGGACCCGGACATGTGATTTCTAGAGATGAGGATCGACCCGGTTCTGTCAAGGATCCGTGTGCGATGAAAGCCCCGCGCCATGCCGCCTCTGCATCACAGATTGCCGCTGATACAACTTGCGGAGGAAGGCCGCGAACCGGGCGACCGTTGGCATCAACGAGTCCGGTCTGGCGGGCTAACGCTTCTCCATCTTTTACGACGCGCACAACATATCGAGACCCCTTACGCAGGCCGCTTGAGGAGAGAACTGCCAAATCGCTTTCATGACCGTAAACATCGGCAATGTCCTTGCGCAGGCGCCGGGCACTCTGGGCCGCATCAAGTTCGACTTCGACGAGAATTTTCCCAGCGACTAGATGTAATCCCCCTGCAAAACGGAGCAAAGCTGAGACTTCGGCTTTCCTGCAACAGGGTTTGGTTACCGAAAGTCGGGTGAGTTCATCTTTCACCGCCGCCGTCATCGCCATGTGCTTATCCAATCAGGCTATTGGAGATGATGTGACCAAATACAGAAGTTAATTTTTCGACATCGTGGTGAACGCTACCGACGGCCTTTCTAAGGTCGGCGGTCACAAGTGCGCCGCCCATCTGCCGGACTTGATCCTCGAGTGAATGTGCGTCACGGACCACAGAGAAGTCAGCAATGACATAGTCAGCCTTTAGATCAGGCGCGTACTGCCTTATCAATCCCAGATGCTCTTCAGGGGTGTATCCCGCGTACTCATTGCCAGATATCTCCGGCACTGCATCCAAATTGAGCATCACAATTCTCTTGGCCTGGCTGTTTATAAGAGCCCGTCTCTGAGAAGGCACAAGCAAATGCGGCAGAACTGAAGAAATCCATGAACCTGGACCCATTGTTATCCAATCGGCGTCTGCGATTGCGATCAAAGCCTCATCCCGAGATGGAGGATCCTCAGGAATTATTCGCAAAGATTCCAGTTTTCCTTTTGCGGCGGCAACCTCTGCTTGACCGCGGACCACGGTGAATCGCCCTCCATCGAGAAAAGTGGCCTCTATGTCCAGGGGTTGAGATGCCATGGGCAGGACTCTTCCCACGACTCTCAGTAGAGATGCCACTCGATCCAAACCTGCGACGGGATCTTCGTCTCGATCCCACAGTGCAGCCAGAAGCAAATTGCCAACAGCATGACCCTGTAGCGATCCCTCCCCTGTAAAACGGTGCTGCATGATGGTGGCCCATTCTCGTCCCCACTCATCATCGGAACAGAGTGCAGACAGAGCCATCCGCAGATCTCCAGGAGGGAGAATGGGAAATTCTCGTCGCAGCCGCCCGCTGGATCCACCATTGTCGGCAACGGTAACTATTGCCGTGATCGATGGAGTGATCTTTCGAAGGGATGCCAATGTTGCCGCTAACCCATGGCCGCCACCGAGGGCGACTACTTTCTGATGCACTACTCGCGACCTACATCGCGATGGATTGCGTGAGCTTCAATTGAAATCAGACCATCACCAGTGTTCAATCTCTTTGCAATGGCTTCAGAGATCGCCACACTGCGATGTTTTCCGCCCGTGCATCCCACGGCGAGAGTTACGAATTTCTTGCCTTCGCGCAGATATCCCTCGACCATCTGGTTGAAAAGAGATACGTAACTATCCACAAATGTATCCACGCCGGGTGAAGTGAGAACATGCTGACTCACCGCTTCATCCAATCCCGTCTGCGATCGAAGTTCGGGAACCCAATGAGGGTTCGGTATGAAACGGCAATCAAGAACTAGATCTGCATCCACTGGCACGCCGTATTTATATCCAAAGGAGAGCACATTGACTCGCACGCCATGGCTCTGACCGGAAGCGAATATTTCATCTACGCGTTTTTCCAATTGATGAACGTTCAGGTTGCTGGTATCAATGACAACCTCGGCGCGAGAACGAAGATCTTCCAGACGGGTACGCTCTCGGGCAATTCCGTCGACGATACGGTCGGTGCCCTGTAGTGGATGGGGTCGCCTCGTGGATTCGAAACGTTGTACTAATGCTTGGTCCGTTGCATCGAGAAAAAGTAGGCGATGCGGAATCCCATCTGCGTCTAGTTGGGCCAGAGCATTATTGAGGTCATCAAAGAATCGCCCGCTTCGAACATCAACTACGACAGCCATGGATGGAATAGATGCTCCATCGGTCTGCGCCACCAATGCCGGAAGAAGAGCAGCAGGTGCGTTGTCGACTACATACCAACCAAGATCTTCGAGGGCGTGGGCAACCGTCGATCGTCCGGCGCCGGACATCCCAGTAAGAATCAAGACTTCGCGTGGCTGATTCATGTCTCCTTCATCCTCCTGTATCTGTCAAGAACCTTCAAGAATTTCACCTGTTTTCGCATCAAATGCCGGGGTGCGCTCAACGTGAAGGTTGCTGAGGATTACCTCAGCAATTTTCGTCCCGATCCCGGGAACCTCCGCGATGTCTTTAATGGTGGCGCGACGAATTGCGGCGACGGAACCAAAACGCTTAAGAAGTGCTGCCCTACGCACTTGCCCTAGTTGGGGAATCTCATCAAGGAGAGATTCAAGCATGACCGCAGATCGCCGAGATCGGTGAAATGTGATGGCAAAGCGATGGGCCTCATCACGAATTCGCTGAAGTAGGTAGAGCCCCTCACTTGTGCGGGGAAGAATCAAGGGATCGCTCTGGCTGGGAAGCCAGACTTCTTCGAGTCTTTTTGCTAATCCACAGAGTGCAATGTCCTTCATTCCTGCCTCAGTGAGGGCCCGCGCCGCAGCTGCAACTTGGGGAGCGCCACCGTCCACGACGATGAGTTCGGGAGGGTAGGCAAATTTTTTCTGCATCCCACCTTGCTCCAAGACTTCGGCAGGATCGACCTCGCGCTCATCTGCCAATCTTTTCAATCGACGCGTCAAGACTTGATGGATCGCGCGTGTGTCATCCCAGGCAGTGGCGGTGTCAATAATGAACCGACGGTATTCGCTTTTCTTAGCAACTCCGTCTTCGAATACCACCATCGAGGCAACCACCGATGTGCCCGAGATATTGGAAATATCGAAGCATTCGATGCGAAGTGGGAGTCGCTCCAGGTTAAGAGCCTCTTGCACCTCTATTAATGCCTTGCCACTGACGGCGCTGTCGGCAGATCGCTTGTTAACCGACTGTATGAGTGCATACCTTGCGTTTCGTGCAACGGTGGCGAGGATTTCTGCCTTCTCTCCACGATGCGGAACCTTGATCTCCACCTTCGCACCTCGAAGATCGCTGAGCCACGCTTCAAGCACGGCAGCGTCGGCCGGCATTTCACTGATGAGAATCTCTGCCGGGATATCCATTCCACTGGTAGCTGTAGATGTCGCGCCGTAGACCGAGGCAAATAGGGCAGAGATGTCATCTTCGCCCTCCAATGCATTTTTCTGATCCAGCAACCATGAGCGCGAGCCTTTGATAGACCCGCCGCGAATGATGAAGATGGAACCTGCCGAATGTGGTCCCTCGCGATGGATTGCCATGACATCTGCATAGAGATTATCGGGCAAAGTAGCATCAGATGATTCTCGGACACGCTCCATCGCGGCAATCTGGTCCCTGATCTTTGCCGCCCTTTCGTATTCTTGCGCCGCGGCAGCAATCTCCATTTCCTTCTGCAGCGTCGGAACAATATCTCCGACACCAGCGTCCATGAACTCCGTCAGACGTTTGGCTAATTTCATGTGCTCCTCTTGCGAAATCCAGTTCACGCAGGGTGCTGCACATTTACCGATATCTCCAAGCAGGCACTGTCGATTGCTTCTTCGGGCTTTCTGAAAATTGCCATCTGTACAGGAACGCACGGGGAAAACCTTCAATACAACATCGAAGGTGTTGCGCAGGGCCCACGCATGCGTGAAGGGACCGAAGTACTTTATCCCGGCGCGTTTTTGTTTGCGAGTAATGAATACTTTAGGGAATTCGTCATTGAGTGAGATTGCGAGGTATGGATATGACTTGTCGTCACGAAATTGAACGTTGTATGTGGGGTTGAACTGCTTGATCCAGGAGAACTCCAACTGCAGTGCTTCCACCTCAGTATTGACGATCGTCCAGTCCACACCTACGGCTTCATGAACCATGCGATTGGTCCGTTCGGGTAAATTCCCCTGAAAATAACTGCTCAGACGAGACTTTAAACTTAACGCCTTACCTACATAGATAACCGCATCATCGCCGTTGAAGAACCTGTAAACGCCTGGGAGCGGGGGTATGTCCTGAGGACGGTAGCTACTTGGCTCGGCCATTGGCACTCATTGTGCTTACGCGATTGTTGGACCGATTGGTCTGCAATATTTTTGACAGATAGTGACCTGTATAGCTCTTCTGGTTTAAGGCGACGTCTTCGGGTGTTCCCTGGGCAACAACCGTGCCACCACGGAACCCTCCTTCTGGACCCATATCCACCACCCAGTCAGCACACTTGATGACATCAAGATTATGCTCGATGACTACGACGGTGTTGCCTGTGTCAACGAGGCGATTGAGAACTCCAAGAAGTTTGCTGACATCCTCGAAATGCAAACCAGTCGTGGGTTCATCGAGGACATAAATAGTGCGGCCCGTCGATCTTCTCTGCAATTCGGTAGCCAACTTCACCCGCTGAGCTTCTCCACCAGAAAGCGTGGGAGCTGATTGACCTAGCCGAACATAGCCAAGCCCCACGTCACAGAGAGTCTTGAGGAAACGGGCAATCGTGGGAACTGCCTCAAAGAATGCTCGTGCCTGCTCGATAGGCATATCGAGGACTTCCGCAATTGTCTTGCCTTTGTAGTGAACCTCTAAGGTCTCGCGGTTATAGCGCGCTCCGTGGCAGACCTCGCAAGGCACATAAACATCAGGAAGGAAGTTCATCTCGATCGTGATTGTTCCGTCTCCGGCGCAGTTTTCGCAACGTCCACCTTTCACATTGAAGGAGAAGCGACCCTGCAGATAACCACGCACCTTGGCCTCGGAAGTCTCGGCGAAGAGCGCGCGGATCTTGTCGAAAACTCCTGTGTACGTCGCGGGGTTTGACCGTGGAGTTCTGCCAATAGGAGATTGATCCACGTGGACAACCTTGTCCAACAGATCGACCCCAGTGACGGTTCGGTGTCTTCCGGGAACCAGTCGGGCACCGTTGAGTTTGTTAGCAAGAGTTGAGTAAAGAATGTCATTGATCAGCGTGGATTTACCCGAACCACTCACGCCGGTGACGGCGACAAAGACGCTAAGCGGAATGGCAACTTCAATATCCTTGAGGTTGTTCTCCTTCGCTCCTTTAATCACAAGGCGTCGCTTGGGATCGACAGGCCGTCGCAACGACGGAATTTCAATAGCTCTTCGACCGGATAGATACGCTCCCGTAATCGACTCTGTTGATTCGATCAGTGATTGGTAATCTCCTGAAACAACTACCTTGCCGCCGTGCTCCCCGGCCCCGGGTCCGATATCGACGATCCAGTCGGCGGCTCGAATTGTCTCTTCATCGTGCTCAACGACGATCAACGTATTGCCGAGATCGCGAAGTTTGGTGAGCGTTTCGATAAGGCGTCGGTTATCGCGCTGATGAAGGCCGATGCTTGGCTCATCTAGAACATAGAGAACGCCAACCAATCCGGAACCGATCTGAGTCGCGAGACGAATTCTCTGAGCCTCGCCCCCTGAAAGGGTCGCGGCGGGCCGCTCGAGGGAAAGATAATCAAGTCCCACATTGAGCAGAAACCCTAAGCGGGCATGCACTTCTTTCAAGACACGTTCGGCGATCTGGCTTTCCCGTGCATTCAATTCTATTTCAGCAAGGAAGGTGGCACAGTCAGCGATGGAAAGTTCGCAGATCTGAGCGATATTTTTGTCGCCAACAGTGACGGCGAGAACCTCTGGCTTTAGCCGTGCGCCTTTGCAGACAGGGCACGGTATCTGGCGCATGTATGCCTCGTACTTATCGCGACTGTAATCACTATCGGTCTCGGCGTGGCGGCGATGGATAAAAGGCACGACTCCCTCGAACCCCGTCGAGTAATTGCGAGTCCGACCGTAACGGTTCTTATACTTTACGTGCACTTCGTACTCATAACCATGCAAGATGGCTTCCTTGGCTTTCACTGACAATTTTCGCCAGGGGTTGTCGAGGGAGAACTTAACTTCGCCCGAAAGAGCTTCTAGCAATCTTAGGAAGTACTCCGAAGTCTGTCCGGTCGACCAAGGGGCAATGGCGCCCTCATTTATCGAAATCGCATCATCCGGGATAAGTAGATCATGATCGACTTCCAGCTTTGTTCCGATTCCAGTGCAGGCAGGACACGCGCCAAAAGGTGAGTTGAAAGAGAAAGAACGTGGCTCTAGTTCCTCAAATGAGAGCTCGCAATCATGACAGGCAAGATGCTCGCTGAAGGTTCGCTCTCTATCGCTGCCTTCGCCGTCGACGAAATCAAGGAGCACAATTCCTTGTGCCAGGCGGAGGGCGGTTTCAATTGAATCTGTGAGTCGATTCTTTGAATCTGCTTTGGCCGTAAGGCGATCAACGACCACTTCGATTGTGTGTTTCTCTTGTTTCTTTAGCTTTGGCAGATCCGATAATTGGATGACGGCACCGTCAACACGTGCCCGTGAATAACCTTGCGAAATCAATTCCTGGAAGAGGTCGACAAACTCACCCTTGCGCGCGCGTACGACCGGTGCCAGAACGAGAAACTTTGTGGCAGCCGGCATTGCAAGTATCTGGTCCACAATTTGTTGAGGACTCTGGCGAGAAACGGGCTTGCCGCAATTGGGACAGTGAGGCCGGCCGGCCCGGGCAAAGAGGAGGCGGAGATAGTCATACACCTCGGTGATTGTGCCAACAGTAGAACGAGGATTTCGATTCGTGGATTTCTGATCAATCGAAACGGCCGGAGAGAGCCCCTCAATGAAATCTACGTCCGGCTTGTCCATTTGCCCAAGGAATTGACGGGCGTATGCCGAAAGTGATTCGACGTAGCGCCTCTGCCCTTCGGCAAAGATCGTGTCAAAGGCAAGACTGGATTTTCCGGAGCCGGAAAGACCCGTGAAGACGACAAGGGAGTTGCGCGGCAGTTCGATTGAGACATTCTTGAGGTTGTGCTCGCGGGCACCGCGAACAATGAGGTGATCGGCCATCTACCTACACCCCCGCCGCTTCCATGCCTCGTAGTTCGCGCTTGAGATCTTTGATTTCGTCTCTGAGCCTTGCCGCCAGCTCGAATTGGAGATCCCCGGCTGCCGATCTCATCTGATCGGTGAGCGACTCTATTAATGCTAACAATTCTTGGCGCGGCAGAGTTGTCAGCGCTTTTGTGTGTATGCCGATTGCTGGAGTTCGCGAACGTTGCGCACCCCGCCCGGATGCTGACAGTAGTGCCTCGGTATCCTCACTTTCCCTGTTGATGAGATCGGTGATATCTGCAATCTTCTTGCGCAGTGGCTGCGGATCAACGCCGCGTTCGAAGTTATAGGCAACCTGCTTTGCTCGCCTTCGATTTGTCTCGTCGATCGCCTTCGCCATTGATTTAGTGATGTTGTCTGCGTACATGTGGACTTCGCCCGAAACGTTTCGGGCTGCTCGCCCAATTGTCTGGATCAGAGAAGTGGCAGAGCGCAGGAATCCTTCCTTGTCCGCATCGAGTATTGCCACAAGGGAAACTTCAGGTAGGTCGAGCCCCTCGCGCAATAAATTGATTCCGATGAGCACGTCGTATTCACCAGATCGTAGCTCGCGCAGCAATTCGACGCGTCTTAGTGTGTCAACCTCGGAATGTAGGTATCGCACACGCACCCCGCGCTCTTGAAGATAATCGGTCAAATCCTCGGACATCTTCTTGGTTAACGTCGTGACAAGCACGCGCTCGTTCTTTTCGGCGCGGATATTGATTTCATGCAAGAGATCATCGATCTGGCCCTTGATGGGTTTTACGACGATTTTTGGATCCACCAAACCTGTTGGACGGATAACTTGCTCGACGACATCGCCCTCAACTTTGTTTAGCTCGTAGGGTCCAGGGGTTGCCGAAAGGTAGACCTTCTGCCCCACCCTTTCCAGAAACTCGTCCCAACGAAGGGGACGGTTGTCCATAGCACTAGGCAACCGGAAACCATGCTCGACCAATGTCCGCTTTCGCGAAGCATCTCCCTCGTACATTGCCCCTATTTGAGGGACCGTAACGTGGGACTCGTCTATGACGAGTAGAAAATCCTCGGGGAAATAATCCAGCAAACAGTTGGGACCCGAACCTGGTGCCCGTCCATCAATGTGGCGGGAGTAGTTCTCTATTCCAGAACAGAACCCCAGATTCTGCATCATTTCGAGATCGAAAGTCGTGCGCATGCGAAGTCGCTGGGCTTCCAACAACTTGCCCTGCCGCTCGAAATTCTCAAGTTGGAGTTCCAGCTCTTGTTCGATATCTATGGCGGCGCGTTTCATGGTTTCGGGCCCCGCGGCATAGTGAGTAGCCGGAAAAACGTACATTTCTGTTTCGTCGCGCACGATCTCACCAGTCAATGGATGCAAGGTTGAAATGCGCTCGATCTCATCGCCGAACATCTCGATGCGCAAGGCGAGTTCCTCGTACGTGGGGATGATCTCAATCGTGTCACCACGCACGCGGAAGGTGCCGCGTTCGAAGGCCATATCGTTTCTCTTGTACTGAATGTCCACAAATTTTCTAAGTAACACATTCCGCTCGATATGGTCGCCCACCTTTAACGAGACCATCCGGTCAACGTATTCTTGTGGGGTTCCCAATCCGTAAATACAGGACACTGTCGCGACCACGATGACATCGCGCCGAGTCAGTAGAGAATTGGTCGCGGAGTGGCGAAGGCGTTCGACTTCATCATTGACGCTGGAATCCTTTTCGATGAAGGTATCGGTTTGAGGGACATACGCCTCTGGTTGGTAGTAGTCGTAGTACGAGACAAAGTACTCAATGGCATTATTTGGCATGAGCTCACGGAACTCATTGACAAGTTGGGCGGCCAGAGTCTTGTTGGGCGCAATGACCAGGGTGGGTCGCTGCAATCTCTCGATCAACCAGGCCGTCGTCGCGGACTTTCCGGTACCGGTTGCCCCAAGTAACACGACGTCTTGGTCTCCGCGTTGGATGCGACGGATGATCTCCTCGATCGCCTCGGGTTGGTCACCGGCGGGAACATAGTCGCTGATAACACGGAAGGGTTCAAGACGTCTTTGGATATCTGTTACAGGACGCACGTATCAACTCTAGTCTTGGTCAATTTTGCGCGCGCTGCAGCCCTGGCAAGATTTTCTCCCACACATACTCGACTTCACGCAACAACTCATCAGGGGTTCCATTATTGGTAAGTACATACCCTGCCACTGACATTCGCTCCTCTGGGGTGGCTTGGGCACGCACCCGAGCCTCAATATCGGCTGCTAGCAATCCCCTTTTCTTCAGGCGCTGCGTCCGAACCGGAAGATCAGTCTCTACTGTGATAATGAAATCAAACCGTGTCGCGGCACCGGTCTCGGCCAGAAGTGGGATCTCATAAACCAAGACATCATCCCCGCTCAAACTGGCAGCAGTACTCTCAAAGGCTTCGCGGACCAATGGATGAATGATTCCTTCGAGTTTGGCCCGTTCTGCGCTATTGCCAAAGATACGCTCAGCCAGCGCCCGCCTATCGATATCGCCGTCGCGAAGTATAGCATCGCCAAATGTGGCTACGACTCGATCGAATCCCTCGCTTCCGCGCTCGATAACTCTGCGCGAAATCTCATCGGCATCCAACACCTTTGCGCCAAGGTCAGCGAAGTACTCTCCGACAAGGGACTTGCCAGAGCCGATACCGCCGGTAAGCCCCACTATTAGCACCACAATATGACCTTAGCCTTTCCTGTGTAATGAAGAAACCGACCCCGAGATTGCTCTCGAGGCCGGTTCAACTACGTGGCGTTAAATTACTTATTCAGCACTCGCTTCGACAGATTCTTCTGCAATCGGTTCGGTGGCAGCAGCGGCATCGGCGGCACGCGCCTCTTCCTTCTGCTTTTTGTGAGCCATGAAACGCATCTGAGCTTCAGCGTACTGACGCTCCCACTCTTCACGCTGGGTTTCGAAACCAGGCTTCCATTCTTGGGTTTCTGGATCAAAGCCTTCTGGGTAGATGAAGTTTCCGTCTGCGTCATAGCGAGCAGCCATGCCGTATTGGGTTGGATCAAATGCTTCGACCTCAACTTCATGGCCCTCATTTGCCTGTTTCAATGATAAGGAAATACGTCGACGCTCAAGATCAATGTCGATGATCTTCACGAACAACTCATCGCCAACCTGTACAACCTGCTCTGGAATCTCAACGTGGCGTTCTGCCAACTCAGAGATGTGAACGAGACCTTCAATTCCTTCATGAACGCGGATAAATGCGCCGAAAGGAACCAACTTGGTCACTTGACCAGGAACGACCTGATTGATGGTGTGGGTTCGAGCGAATGCCTGCCATGGATCTTCTTGCGTTGCCTTTAGAGAGAGCGACACACGCTCGCGCTCGAAATCAACTTCAAGAACTTCAACGGTTACCTCATCGCCAACTTCGACAACTTCACCTGGGTGATCGATGTGCTTCCAGGAAAGCTCTGACACGTGAACCAGACCATCAACGCCCCCAAGATCGACAAATGCGCCGAAGTTAACGATGGATGAAACAACACCCGTTCGTACCTGGCCCTTCTGCAACTGGTTGAGGAAGGTGGTACGTGACTCAGATTGAGTCTGCTCGAGATAGGCGCGACGAGAAAGCACAACGTTGTTGCGATTCTTGTCGAGTTCGATGATGCGAGCCTCGACCTGCTTGCCAATGTACGGAGTCAGATCGCGTACGCGACGCATTTCAACAAGAGATGCTGGAAGGAAGCCGCGAAGACCGATGTCAACGATAAGGCCGCCCTTAACAACTTCAATAACCGTTCCAACGACAACTTCGTCGCGCTCTTTCTTGCCTTCAATCTCTCCCCAAGCTCGCTCGTACTGTGCGCGCTTCTTGGACAAAATGAGGCGACCCTCTTTGTCTTCCTTCTGAAGGACAAGGGCTTCGATCTTTTCGCCAACTTTGACGATCTCGCTTGGATCTACGTCGTGACGAATGGAAAGTTCGCGGGAAGGAATGACTCCTTCGGTTTTGTATCCGATATCCACCAGTACTTCGTCGCGGTCTACCTGTACGACGATTCCTTCAACGAGGTCGCCGTCATTGAAATTCCTGATGGTGCCTTCGATTGCGGCCATAAAATCTTCTGCTGTGCCAATATCATTTACTGCTATTACTGGTGAGGTACTCAAGTTGCTCCGTAGGGATAGAAAATAGTAGGAATAGGGCTGCTAAGGGTACGGTTTGGCGGCAATCTGGGTCAATTCGAAGGTGATTTCATCAGACCAGAGCCAGGTTCTCTTGGTTAGACTAAAGAATCCTATGAATCGATACCGGGAACTTCTGCGCCTACCTCACGTAAAGACCCTGGTTCTGAGCGCATTTCCCTCTCGCATGGCCTATGGAATGGTCGGACTTTCGATCTTCTTCAAGACCATCCACGAGACCAATTCAATCCCCGTGGCTGGATTGGCAATCGGCTTGAACTCCCTTTCGGGTTCCTTCACATCCGGCATCCGCGGTTCCATCATCGACAAATATGGACAAAAGTGGCCGATCCGCATCTTTGTTCCTGCCTATGTGAGCATGCTTCTCCTGCTCAACTTGGCTCATACCTCCAAGTCGATCTTGGTACTAGCTTTCATCCTGGGATTTACCGCCCCTCCGATCAATCTTTCGGTCCGGCCGATCTGGAAGTCCATCGTTCCTGCCGACGTTTTGCGCACCGCATACGCCTTAGATACGTCTGTCATCAACGCTTCCATGGTCATAGGTCCAATACTCGCCACAACATTTGCGCTCTCGTCACACCCGTCAAGTGCGCTCATTCTGTGCGCGGCGCTCATGCTTACAGGTGGCTTGGCCTTGAATTTCAACAAGGCCGTGAGCAGATGGGTTCCGGAAAAAAAAGATCAAGGAAGTCAACCACTGTGGAGGCACCCAGCGATGCTGCTCCTCATGTTTGAAGGTTGCTTCATAGGTTTTGGGTGGGGTGCCTTCAACGTCGGAGTACCTGCATTTGCCACTCTTCAACACGTTCCGCATCGCACGGCCTGGATTCTCAGCGCGATGGGCATTGCAAACATTATTGGCGGCCTTCTCGGAGGACTCGTGTCAAGAAGATCTTCACCTCTCAAAGCACTTCTGTTCACATATTCTTTCTGGTTTCTAGTATCCCTTCCTCTTGCATTCACGCGACCAGATTGGACTATGGCGCTGGTCGGAGTGTTTATCGGACTATGCGGTGGCGCAATTCAGGTTTTTTACTGGGAAGTGATGGAGGCGGTTCGGCCAAGAGGAAGTGCTACAGCTTCTATGGGTTGGCTATGGACAGTGGAAGGTTCACTCATGGCTCTCGGTTCAGCCGCGGGAGGATGGATATCAAAAGCATTCTCTCCTCAAGTGTGTCTGGGAATTACAACCATCTCGATCGGGTGCGGGCTGACAATTCTCACGATCGGACGAGATCGACTCTCGGCAGCACGGAGTATTCCAACCAAAAAAGAGGACCTACTTGCAATGGAAGATAACGCCTCGCCAAATCAATAGGTTGCGACTAGTGGGCCGCGTCATTCCAACTTTTACCTATACCAACGCTGACTTCAAGTGGAGCATCCAGTGGATATGCAGAACCCATGGCCTCGCGAACCAATTCGGTAAGGGTCGACTCTTCGCCCTTGAACACTTCGAAAATCAATTCATCGTGCACCTGAAGTAGGAGGCGCGATTTCAATTTCCTTGTCTCAATTACCTTTTCGACGTTGAGCATCGCTTGCTTGATAATGTCGGCGGCAGAGCCTTGAATCGGCGCATTCAATGCCATTCTCTCGGCCACCTCCCTTCGCTGACGATTGTCATGCAGGAGATCAGGCAAGTATCTCCGCCTGCCCATAATCGTCTCGGTGTAGCCAACTTTGCGCGCTTGCTCGACAACTGTCTTCAAGTACTCGCGAATTCCACCAAACCTCTCGAAGTACTTGTCCATGAGAGTTTGAGCCTCCGGTGGAGATATTCCAAGTTGGGCGGCAAGACCAAATGATGAAAGACCATACGCAAGTCCATACGACATCGCCTTGATCTGCCTACGCATTTCTGGCGTGACTTGCGAAGCCTCCACATTGAAAACTTCTGAAGCCACTGTGGAGTGGAGATCTTCACCTTTCGTGAAAGCAGCGAGCAAATGCTCATCGTGTGACAGGTGGGCCATGATTCGCATCTCAATCTGGCTGTAATCGGCGGTCAGAAGCGAGTCGAATCCTTTGCCGGCCACAAAGCACTCACGGATGCGCCGGCCCTCTTCGGTTCGAACAGGTATGTTCTGCAAATTGGGTCCAGTTGAGGAGAGCCTCCCGGTTGCGGCCACAGTCTGCTGGAAATGTGTATGAATACGTCCGTCACCTGAGATTTCAGTGATCAAACCCTCGACAGTGGTACGTAATTTGTTTGTCTCGCGAATCCGCAGCAAATGCGCGAGCACGGGATGTTGCGTGGTTTGCGAAAGCCACTCAAGGGAATCCGCGTCCGTTGTGTAACCCGTTTTGATCTTCTTAGTCTTTGGCAATTTCAATTCGTCAAAAAGTACGACCTGCAATTGTTTTGGAGAGGCAACGTTGAATTCGTGACCGACGGCTTCGTACGTCGCATAAGTCTCGCGTTCCACTTCGCCGGCAAAGAAGTTCTGCAATTCTGCAAGTTTCTTCCTGTCCACCGCGATGCCAAGTCTTTCGATCTTCGCTAGAAGTTCAGCGATGGGAAGCTCGAGATCGAGGTATAAACCCAGCATGTTCCGATCCTTGAGTTCTTGTGTAAGGGACACTCTTAGACTGAAAAGCGCCATCGAACCGTGAACAAGTGCCTTCTCCGAATCATTTGCGGCAATGGGCGTTCCGTCCCCCCAGCGCTCGACCACGTCGCTCAACTCTTGAGCACGCACTCCCGGGTTGATCACATATGCGGCGAGGGCTGTGTCAAAGACGATTCCCTCCACGGGAATCACGCGGGCCAAACCTTTGGCATCATGGAGCACTTTGCTTACCCGAGAGTTTGAAATCCACTCACCCATCTGCGATGAGTGCACCAGGAAAGACTCCGTCGGCGAAAGGGCGACGGCGTATCTATGCAGTTTTTCGTCGACAACCTCAAAGGTAATAGCCAACTCCCCCGTGTGTGAGGCGATCTTCCTATCCAATGCTTGAGGCGTGAGAAGTTCTAAATCGGGATCAAACGCAAGCATCATGAGTGGCTCTACGGCTTCAGTCTTAGGCGTAGAACCCTTCGCAGTAAAAGGCTTGATGCGGTCCTTGAGAGTGCGAAATTCCAAGAGGTCGAAGAGTGGAGCAATTTTGCTTTCGTCCACCCCTGACCAGGCAAGTTCTTCAATCTGAATATCCAGAGGGACATCGTGAATAAGTTGGGTGAGCTCTCTGTTTCGAAGGACGATGTCGATGTTGCTGCGAAGTGACTCGCCGACTTTTCCGGAAATCTTGTCGATGTTGGCAATGAGATTAGAGACGTTGCCATACTCGACAACCCATTTCGCAGCCGTCTTCTCCCCGACTCCCGGCACTGACGGAAGGTTGTCACTTGGATCCCCTCGCAGTGCCGCAAACTCGGGATAACTCGTAGAAGACATTCCGTACTTCTCGAAGACCGCATCCGGAGTCATTCGCGCCAGATCGCTCACGCCCTTCTTAGGGTAGAGAACTGTGATTTTCTCAGTGACCAGTTGGAAGCAGTCTCGGTCTCCGGAGCAGAGCACCACGTCCATGCCTTCTCTTTCTGCATAACTTGCAAGGGTCGCAAGTATGTCGTCGGCCTCAAAACCTTCCCTCTCAAATTGAGAAATTCCGAAGGCGCTCACCAATTCGTGAAGGTAGGACATTTGCGAGCGAAACTCGTCGGGGGTCGCCGCCCTATTCGCCTTGTACTCGGGATATTTCTCCGTTCGGAAGGTCTTTCGAGATACATCGAAGGCAACTGCGATGTGTGTAGGTTTCTCTTCCCTCAAAAGCGAGATGAGCATGGTGGCAAAGCCATAGATTGCGTTCGTATGCTGGCCCGTCGCCGTCGTGAAGTTCTCCGCGGGAAGTGCAAAAAAAGCTCGATAGGCCATGGAATGTCCGTCTATCAATAGTAGGCGCTGGCTCATGTCTGGAAGTCTATTCCAGATACACTTTCTGTTTATGAGCGACCAAAAAGATTTTGATTTTATGAAGTTACTTGGCGTGCGTGGCGCCGGTGCCCTTGACACGAAAATGGGGATTCAGATACTAGAAGCTTCACCCGCCCGCCTAGTGGCGACAATGCCAGTTGAAGGAAACACACAAGCAGTGGGCCTCCTCCATGGCGGGGCGAATGTTGTCCTCGCCGAAAGTCTTGGTTCGATTGGCACTGCGCTCCATGCAGGATTGGATCGGCGGATAGTCGGTGTCGATATCAACGCCACGCACCATCGATCGGTCACCCAAGGAACCGTCACTGCTGTAGCAACGCCAATTATCTTGGGAAAAACCCTATGTTGCTACGAAGTGGTAATCACAGATGAAGAAGGCAACCGCACCTGCACGGCGCGAATTACTTGCTTGATTCTCGAGAAACGCTAAGAACTAGCCACCCAAGTAAGCCTTGGTAACTGCTTCGTCCTTTGCCAGATCTGAGGCCTTTCCACTCATCTTGATCGTGCCGGATTCGAGCACATAGGCACGATCGGCCACATCAAGTGCGGCGGCTGCATTCTGCTCGATGAGCAAAATTGTGATCCCTTGCTCGCGAATCTTTACGATCGTCTCGAAGATCATGTCAACAAGTACTGGCGCAAGACCCATCGAAGGCTCATCCAAAAGAAGAAGTTTCGGGGCGCCCATCATCGCGCGTGCAACAGCAAGCATCTGCTGTTCACCGCCAGACATGGTGCCACCTTTCTGTTCGATACGTTCGCGAAGGCGAGGAAATAATTCGAGAACTCGTTCTCGGTCAACCTCAATAGCAGCCTTGTCTGTTCGCAAGAAAGCGCCTAGATCAAGATTTTCACGCACGGACATGCGCGGGAAAATTCTCCGGCCTTCTGGAGATTGGCATAATCCTTTCGCGACGATCTCATGGCCCTCTTTGCCGTCGATTCGCTCACCATTGAAGGTGATCGTCCCGGCCTTTGGTTTGAGCAATCCCGAAATCGTGCGGAGCGTCGTTGATTTGCCTGCGCCGTTAGAACCAATGAGGGTGACTATTTCACCTTCATTAACCGTCAGCGAGACGTCTTTGACCGCCAGAATCGATCCATAGGCAACTTGCAAGCCCTGAACTTCAAGAAGAGCGCTCATGCTTTCTCTCCCTTTGATTTACCAAGATAGGCCTCGATAACGCGTTGATTGGATTTGATGTCTGCAGGTGAGCCCTCGGCGATCTTCTCGCCTTGATCCAAAACCGTAATTCGCTCTGAGACCGACATGACAACGCTCATATCGTGCTCAATGAGCAAGATGGAAACATTCTGCTCATCGCGAACTTTGTATACAAATTCAATGAAAGTCCGAGATTCCTGGGGGTTCATTCCGGCGGTGGGCTCATCAAGAAGAAGAACCTTGGGTTTGAGTGCCAAGGCACGGGCAACTTCCAATCGACGTTGATCGCCATAAGAGAGATTACGGGCGTACTCCCCCGCCCATTTTCCGATGCCAACGAAGTTGAGGAGTTCGCGAGCTGTCTCGCGACTTTCGTGCTCTTCTCGACGTTGACCGGGGGTGCGAAGAATTGTTGAGATGATGCCGGACTTGAGGTGCGAATGCATAGCAACCATGACGTTCTCTTCGGCCGTCATCAGACCGAAGAGGCGGATATTCTGGAATGTCCGGGCTAGACCGCTCGCGGCAATCTTGTGGGGCGGTCGGGCCGTAATGTCCACGCCGTCGAATACCACGGTTCCGCTTGTTGGTTTATAGAGTCCCGTCAAAACATTGAAAAAAGTTGTTTTGCCGGCTCCGTTGGGCCCGATGAGGCTTACGATCTTCCCCTTCGGAATGTCAAAGGTAACTGAATTGACGGCTGTGAGTCCGCCGAACTTCACAACAATATTCTCTGCCAAAAGTGCGGACGACATTAGTGACTGCCTCCAACATTGGTAGAAGTGTCATCTGATTCATGCAATATTGCCTTCAATCGAGATTCGGGAATCAGTCCCTCGCGTTTAAAGAGCATCATCAATACGAGAACTCCCCCAAAGAGAAGGAAGTTATAGGAAGGGAAATTAATAGTGGTATGGAAAGTGTTGTTAACTAAATCTCCAAATGCCGGCAGTCCTGTTGAGTTAATCCAAGCAATTAGCAGGGCCCCGACCATGACTCCCCAGACATTTCCCATTCCACCCAGAACCACCATGGCAAGCAAGATGATCGAAATTGAGAAATTGAAGCGATCTGCAAAGACTCCATTAACGTGGGTTGCGAATGCCACGCCGCCAATGCCCCCCGAGAACGCTCCCACTGCATAGGCCGAGAGTTTTGTGCGCATGAGTGGAACACCCATCATGCTTGCTGCCAATTCATCCTCGCGAATAGCAAGCCATGCGCGACCTAAACGACCTGTGCGAAGGCGCAACGAGATGAAAACCATAAATGCCGTCAAGAAGACGAAGATGAAGAACTTCCAGCTGAAATCGAAGGGGCCGAGTGACTTTCCTGGAACACCGATGTTATCCACTGGCGAAATTCCCTGAGTTCCATTGGTTAAGTTGAAGCCGCCGATATTGGAACCGTTGGTGAAGACCTGCGGAATGATCTCTCCGAAACCCAAGGTAACGAGAGCTAGGTAGTCACTCTTCAAGCGAAGTGTTGGAGCGCCGATGATGATTCCGAAAAAGGCGCAAATTAGTCCGCCGATAAAAATAACGCCCCAGAAGCTTATATGGATACCGGGAAGAGCTTTGGCCGCCGTAGTGAATACTCGAAAATTAACTTGAGTAAAGAACGCCGACATGAACCATCCAGCAGAGTAACCACCGATTGCCCAGAACGCGACGAAGCCCAGATCGAGCAGCCCCGCGTAGCCAACGACGATGTTCAAGCCCAGAGCGCAGATAACCCAGACGAGAGCCTCATTGAGCGAAGTCGGCGGGAACCAGTTTTGCACAACCGTTTGAATTCCATCAGGTAGATGCACCATGACGTATGTGTAGAAAACCCAGATCAAAACGGCGGCAATCAGGAACCCGATTGCCCATTTTCGCTGGCTCGTCGCGTGAGCGCCGGCTTTTGTCGCACTTTTGGATCTCTTCAAAATACTCATGATTACACCTTCTCCGTAACCGTTTTGCCCAAAAGACCCGTGGGTTTGAATGCCATCAGAAGAATCAAAATTGAGAAGACCACTGTCTGCGACCATTGCTGACCAAGGCCGATGGGCAGTCCGTCATTGAGTCCCTGAATCAGACCGATAAGCAAGGCTCCGAGTACGGCACCTTGAAGATTTCCGATGCCCCCCATAACAGCAGAGGTGAAAGCGATCAGGCCAAGTTGGTAGCCCAAGTTGTAAGACGTAAGTCCGCGGGTCTGTTGGAAAAGCAAGCCAGCTGCCCCAGCAAGTGCGCCACCGAGGGCGAAAGTGAATGAAATCGTGCGGTTCACATTGATGCCCATCAAACGTGCGGCATCTTGATCTTGTGCGGTTGCTCGCATGGCCTTGCCCTGTCGTGTGCGAGTGACAATCCATGACATGAGCAGAAGCAGCGGCACGGTTATGACGAAGGAAAGAATGGTCGTGTAGGGAATCTTCACATTTGAGATCTCTATAGCGCCCTTAGGAAGCATGCTGTTCCAGGTCTTCTGACCCGATCCATTCCAACGCAAACCGATGAACTGCAAGATGAATGAAACACCAACCGCGGTAATCAGCGGTGCCAGCTTTGGCGCTCGACGCAAACGTCTATACGCGAAGCGTTCAATGACCACATTCAACCCGCCGCAAAATGTCATGACTGCGAGCAGACAGGCAAAGAAAAATCCCCAGCCAACAACGCCGGAGTGATTTTTTCCAAACCAGATTGACATGAAGTTTGCCGAAAAAACTGCCCCCAACATGAAGAGGTCCCCGTGAGCAAAGTTAATAAGCTCGATGATTCCGTATACCAATGTGTAACCCAGGGCGATAAGTGCATAAAGGACACCGTTGCTCAGGCCTATCAGTGAGGCTTGAAAGAATTGCGACGGAGATTTTGCAAAGTTGATTCCGAGCCAATACAGAATACCAAGCGCGGCTAGCGTTCCGAGTGTTCTTTCAAAGTAACGGCGGCGGTCAAGCCGGCCTTGATACCCTGCAGCAAGAATTGACACTAAGACTCCTTCGCGCTCTGCCCAATATGGTGGTCATCGTAATACACGAACAAACTCAAAGATATATAAAGAATGCGGGGAATTCGATTTTTAATTATCTATCTCAGAACTATCGGGGTGAGCATGCGCTCACCCCGATAGTTTATTGAGACTGAATCGACTTACTTGACGGTCTGAGCCTTCAAAGTCGTCTCTTGTCCGCCCTTAACAATCTCAATGGTTACGTCCTTGGCCAATGTGTCTCCAGAAAGAGTGCTAATTGTCAGCGCCTTTCCGAGAACAGAGGTCTTGGCAGGAATTGTGATTCCTGAACCAGAGAAGATTGCGTTGGTTACTCCCTTGCGGGTTCCGTCTGACTTAGCGATCGCTGCCAAAATAACCTGGACAGCTGCAACGCCGTATACCGGATATGAACCAACTGGGTCCTTCTTGTACTCCTTCTTGTATGCCTTGACGAAGTTAGCGCCAGCACCCTTTGGATCGATCTTCGCCAACAAATCGCTGGAAAGACCTGCGAAGGATAGGTAAGCACCATCAGCTTCTGGCATTGAGTTGAATTCTGGGTAACCAGTAAATCCATCTGGCGCCATGAACTTAACCTTCGTGTTGTCTCCAAGAACGGCAACCTTGTCCTTTGTCAACTGTCCACCGTTGTTATCGAAGATTCCTCCGACATAAATCATGTCTGGGTTAAGAGCCTTGATCTTGGTGAATAGGGCGGTGTAGTCGGACTGTTTTGCATCCCAGCCTTCGCCGTATGCACCGCTTGAAAGAACAGTAAGCCCCTGCTTAACAGCCTCGGTAGTAAATGCCTGAGCGACACCTTGACCGTAGGTCTGTGTGTCGTTGAGAACATATACGCTCTTAACACCAATGGACTTTGCGAACTGCGCAGCGGCTGAACCCTGAACATCATCAGTGGTGCAAACACGTGCGTAGTTACGAGCACCAGTTGGATAGTACTTGTCTGGCTCGCCTGGGTTCCAGCTCTTAGTCAAACCAGGGTTGGTATTGGCATCAGAGACCATGGTCATTGCTCCACCAGGAGCCTGGTTAAGGATAGGAATTTCTATCTTTGCACAACCGGAGTTGTAAGTACCCATAACTGCAACTTCACTCTTGTTGGCAACGTGAGCCTGGGCGTTGGCGGCGCACTTTGCGTCATCCCATGAACCCTTAGCCGCCGTTGCATCATCGTAGATCTTGAACTTGACCGTGTACTTGCCGGCCTTGTAGTGGATCTGCTTGAGGTAGAGCGCAATTGCCTTGTTTGTTGAATCATTGGAGTCGAACGATGATCCCTGTAGAGGAAGATCGGACGAAATTGTGAGGACCTTCGTTGCGGCATCTGCCGCCGAAGTTCCCGCTAGGAGTGCTGTAGCGACCATCGCAACAGATGCGACGATGCTGATAGCACGATAGGACTTCTTCATGTATGGCCTTCCTGTTACTTGTGTCCCGGGACAGGGAGGGCGTCAGGCTATCGGTGGCAGAGTTCGGTTACAACCCTTTACGCACTAAAACCGCAGTTATAACGAACTTGTAACGTAGTGTTAACGCTCAGGGACTGCCGTTGGCGAAATGACTGCCATCGCGACCTCTTTCATACTCATCCTTCGATCCATTGCGGCGCGCTGTATCCAGGAGAAGGCTTGTGGTTCGGTGAGATTGAGGGCGGTCATAAGAATCCCTTTGGCGCGATCAATCAGTTTGCGAGTCTCTAGACGATCCTGAAGATCGGAGATTTCCTTCTCAAGGGAAGTCATTTGCTTGTGTCTGCTCATTGCAATTTCCATCGCGGGTACGAGATCTGTTATTGAAAAGGGCTTCACCACATAGGCCATGACCCCAGCATCACGGGCGCGCTCGATCAATTCCTTCTGGCTGAATGCGGTGAGCATGAGTACTGGCGATACATGAATGATCGCCTCGGCCGCTGAGATCCCATCCATGACGGGCATCTTCACGTCAAGAATTGCCAAGTCCGGCTTCAGCTCTTGCACGAGGGCAATGGCCTCTTGTCCGTTGCTTGCCTGCCCGACAACTTCGTAACCAGATTCGGTGAGCATCTCCACCAGATCCATGCGGATAAGAGCCTCATCTTCGGCGACGACGATGCGAGGTGCGATTGCACCGAGTGTGGATTCTGAATTCATGTGCCCCGAGTCGGATTCGAACCGACACTATGCAGTGTTTGAGACTGCCCTCTCTACCGTTGGAGTACCGAGGCGCGCGAGATAGTCTAGCGAAAACGCACCATGTCACGAATTCCCAGCGAAGATCTAGCGATAAGCAGGGGCGATACCGCCTACGGCATCTCCAATTCGGTGAACGCGCATGGCGTTGGTTGATCCTGGAATTCCAGGAGGGGCTCCGGCGACGATCATGATCACTTCGCCTATTTCGGCTCGCTTTGACTCAATGAGAAGAGAATCAACCTGCCGCACCATTTCATCTGTGTGGCTTACCACCGGGGCAAGCATAGATTCCACACCCCAAGTAAGAGCCATTCGATTGTAGGTTCCGACATCTGGAGTCAGCGCCAGAATCGGGATATGCGATCTCAATCTGGCCATCCGACGAGCAGAATCTCCGCTCTTCGTAAATGCAACGAGGAATTTAGCTCCAACAATCTCCCCTACTTCGGCAGCGGCTTTTGTAATCGCGCCGCCCTTTGTTCGTGGCTTATGCGAGAGAGGGCGAATGCGGTCGAGGCCGCCCTCTTCGGTCTTCTCAATTATCCGAGCCATCGTCTGAACTGTTTCGATCGGAAATTCTCCGACGCTGGTTTCACCAGAAAGCATCAGAGCATCGGCGCCATCCAGAACAGCATTCGCACAATCGGTGGCTTCGGCCCTCGTGGGGCGAGAATTTGAAATCATTGAATCGAGCATTTGGGTGGCCACAATTACCGGCTTGGCAGACTCGCGCGCCATTTCAACGCAGCGCTTCTGCACTAGGGGAACATCCTCAATCGGAAGTTCAACGCCAAGATCACCGCGGGCAACCATAATCCCGTCGAATGCATCAATAATGCTTTCCAGATTCTCAACCGCTTGCGGCTTCTCAATTTTGGCTATAACCGGAACTCGAATTCCCATCTCGTCCATGATCTTATGAACACCAGTAATATCCTCGGCGTTACGAACGAAGGAGAGCGCAATGAAATCTGCGCCAGCTCTTAATCCCCATCGAAGATCCTCAATGTCTTTCTCGGAAAGGGCTGGAACTGAAACTGCCACGCCAGGCAGGTTGATACCTTTATTATTACTGACGGCTCCAGGCTCAATTACTTTGGTGACAACGTCATTGCCCTTTACTTCAACTACTTCGACAGTCACCTTGCCATCATCTATAAGGATGCGGTCCCCCGGGTTGCAATCGCCAGGAAGACCCTTGTAGGTGGTACCAACGCGCTCTTTCGTACCTTCAACCTCATCCGTAGTGATCGTGAAAATGTCACCGCGCGCCAAATCATGCGGACCATGTGCGAAACGAGCAAGGCGAATTTTCGGCCCTTGCAAATCAACCAGGATGGCTACTGCCTGACCTCGTTCATTTGCAGCCGCACGAACCATATCTAGGCGTGCTTGGTGCTCTTCGTATGAGCCGTGGGAAAGATTCAACCGGGCCATATTCATGCCAGCTTCAATCAACTGGTGAACTTTTTCAGAAGTCTCAACCGCTGGTCCCAATGTGCACACTATTTTCGCTCTACGCATTCATCTACCTTAAACCATCATCGGACGTGCTGTGGGTGGGATTGGTGCCGGTAATTGAGTGTGTCCTGTGAGGAATTCATCAACTGCGGCAGCTGCACTTCGTCCTTCCGCAATGGCCCAGACAATGAGCGATTGCCCGCGACCTGCGTCTCCGCATACGAATACTGAATCAGTAGAAGTTTGATATTTTTCATCGCGCTTAATATTTCCGCGTTCATCGAATTCGACTTCGAGTTGAGTAAGAAGTTCATTCTTTTCAGGTCCTGTGAATCCCATGGCAAGGAAGATGAAATCTGCAGGAATCTCACGCTCAGTGCCTGGCACTGGCTTGAATTTTCCGTCAATGAATTCAGTTTCGACCAATGAGAGGGCGCGCAAATTTCCATTTTCATCACCAACGAACTTCTCCGTCGAAACGGAAAAGATTCGGTTATCCAACTCTTCGTGTGCGCTTGAAACTCGATAGATCATCGGATAAGTAGGCCAAGGTTGTGCACTCGGTCGCTCCTCCGTTGGGCGAGGCATGATCTCAAGTTGCGTAACACTTGCCGCGCCTTGACGGATTGCAGTGCCTAAACAGTCTGCACCGGTATCTCCCCCACCGAGAATGACAACATGCTTGCCTTGAACATTAATGAGGGGCTCTTCGGTTTCGCCCAAGGCCTGAAGATTTCCCCAAGGAAGGTATTCCATCGCTTGGTAGACCCCAACCAATTCACGTCCCGGGACCGGCAGATCTCGCCATTGGGTTGCACCGACTGCTAGGACGACTGCGTCATATCGAGATCGCAATTGATGACCAGTGATTTCGGTGCCAACTTCGACTCCCGCACGAAAGCGAGTTCCTTCGGCTTCCATCTGCACAATTCTTCGATCCAGAATCGACTTCTCCATTTTGAATTCAGGTATTCCATAACGCATGAGCCCGCCGATTTTCGGCGCCCGCTCGTAGACGGCCACCGTATGTCCCGCACGTGTTAGTTGCTGTGCCGCAGCCAACCCTGCCGGACCTGAGCCAATAACGGCAACGGTCTTGCCCGTGAGTCGATCTGGAGTAAGTGGAACAACTTGGCCATTGGCAAATGCCTCTTCGATTGTGCGAAGTTCGACCTGCTTAATCGTCACTGCCTCGGCGTTGATCGCCACGACGCAGGCGGTCTCACACGGTGCAGGGCAGAGCCGTCCGGTGAATTCGGGAAAATTATTGGTCGCATGAAGACGTGCCATGGCCTCGTTCTTGTCACCCCGCCACATCAAGTCGTTCCATTCAGGAATTAAGTTACCCAACGGACAACCTTGATGACAGAACGGGATACCGCAATCCATGCAGCGGCCAGCCTGCTTCTGCAAAACTTCGAGTGGCTGAGGTTCGTAAACCTCTTTCCAATCCTGAATACGAACGTCAACTGGACGCCTCGTGGGCGTTTCTCGAGGTGTTGTCAAAAACCCCTTTGGATCACCCATTCGCAACCTCCATTACATAGGTATCAGATGCAAGGCCCTCATCTTGCGCCCTTTGCATGGCGTTAAGCACCCTCGCATAGTCACGTGGCATAACCATGGCTATGCGATGGATCGCCTCATCCCAATCTGACAGCAACTCAGCAGCAACTTGTGAATTAGTCTCGTCAGAGAACCGAGCAACCAAGTCACGCACGGCATCTCTTTGATCTCGCGGAACCGCGAGTATGTCAACCATCTCGTTGTTCACGAGCGCAGGGTCGAGATCGAGCACGAATGCGCGCCCACCTGACATGCCTGCTGCAAAATTGCGTCCAGTCCGACCAAGCACGAGAACCTGACCACCCGTCATGTACTCACAGCCATGGTCGCCGATTCCTTCAACTATCGCAGTCGCTCCAGAATTACGGACACAGAATCTTTCGCCAACAACTCCTCGAATAAAGATCTCACCTGAAGTTGCACCGTAACCGATGACGTTTCCAGCGATGACATTTTCGTTTGAGGGGAAAGTCGCCGTCACATCTGGAACCACAATAATTCGACCGCCAGAAATTCCCTTGCCCACGTAGTCATTTGAATCGCCATAGAGTCGAAGGGTCAGTCCCTGCGGAATAAAGGCGCCAAATGATTGTCCGGCCGAGCCGTGAAAAGTGATATCCACCGTGTTGGCAGGCAGGCCCCGACCACCATATTTTCTCGTGATCTCGGCACCCAGCATTGTTCCGACAGTTCTATTGACGTTTCGTACGGAAATCTCGAACTTCACGGGCTCGCCTTTTGCAAGGGCGGGCTCGGCCAGTTCGATCAAAGTATTGTCGAGGGCGGCATCTAGGCCGTGGTCCTGAGCAATTGTTTGGTGCAAGGTGCTCTCAACGTCGGGCCGGGTGAGCAAGGGGGCAAGATCCAAGCCACTTGCCTTCCAATGATCGACCGCCTTCTTCGTCTTCAACATCTCAATGCGACCGACGGCTTCTTCGACGGAACGAAACCCTAGTTGTGCAAGATACTCACGTACTTCTTCGCCAATATATTGGAAGAAGGTCTCGACAAATTCGGGCTTGCCGGTAAAACGCTTGCGCAATTCTGGATTTTGAGTTGCCACTCCAACGGGGCAGGTGTCCAAATGACAAACCCTCATCATTACGCAACCAGAAACCACAAGCGGTGCGGTTGCAAAACCAAATTCTTCGGCTCCAAGAAGAGCGGCGATAACTACGTCGCGACCGGTCTTGAGTTGCCCATCCGTTTGAACAACAATGCGATCGCGCAGCCCGTTTAGTAGAAGGGTCTGCTGAGTCTCGGCCAATCCAAGTTCCCATGGTGCTCCTGCGTGCTTGAGCGAGGTCAGCGGAGAGGCACCAGTGCCGCCATCGTGACCGGAAATGAGAACAACATCAGCATGTGCCTTGCTGACACCTGCTGCCACAGTTCCTACTCCGACCTCAGCCACCAATTTCACGTGAATGCGCGCATTCTTGTTGGCATTCTTCAAGTCATGAATCAGCTGAGCTAAATCTTCGATCGAATAGATGTCGTGATGTGGCGGAGGAGAAATCAAGCCAACACCTGGAGTTGAGTACCGAACTTTTGCGATCCATGGATAGACCTTGTTGCCTGGCAACTGTCCGCCTTCACCGGGCTTGGCACCCTGTGCGATCTTGATCTGAATATCGTCGGCATTTACAAGGTACTCGCTCGTGACACCGAAGCGACCACTGGCAACCTGCTTGATCGCCGAGCGCTTGGAGTCCCCATTATCCATCGGTATGAAGCGAGAGGGATCCTCTCCGCCTTCACCGGTATTGGATTTGCCACCGATGCGGTTCATGGCGATTGCCATTGTCTCGTGAGCCTCTTGGGAGATGGAACCGTACGACATGGCACCCGTGGAGAACCTTTTGAGAATGCTCTCAACTGGTTCAACTTCATCAATCGAAATGGGCGCATTAGCATCAAAGTTGAATTCGAAAAGTCCGCGTAATGTCATCAAAGACTTGCTCTGCTCGTCAATCTTCTGCGTGTACCGCTTGAAAACATCGAAGCGCTTATTACGCGTTGAGTGCTGGAGAGTGAATACAGTCTCCGGATCAAAGAGGTGCGGTTCGCCCTCGCGACGCCACTGGTACTCTCCACCGATAGGAAGGCGCTTCGTACCGGGGACTTCCCCGCCTGGTGGGTATGCAATGTGGTGACGGGCAATCGCTTCTTCGGCAATGACATCAAGGCCGATTCCGCCTAAGCGCGATGTTGTGCCGACAAAGAACTCGTCGACCAACTCTTGGGAAAGGCCGATTGCCTCGAAGACCTGCGCACCCGTGTATGAGGCAATTGTTGATATGCCCATTTTCGACATCACCTTCAAAACGCCCTTGCCAAGGGACTTAATGAGGTTTCGAACGGCCTTTTCTGGCGATATTCCAGTGATGACGCCTTGATGAACCAAGTCCTCTGCGCTCTCCATAGCCAAATAAGGATTTATTGCAGCTGCTCCGTATCCGACCAATACGGCAGCGTGATGAACTTCTCTGACATCTCCTGCTTCGACGATCAGTCCAACCATCGTGCGAGTCTTCTCACGGATAAGGTGATGATGGACTGCAGCGGTGAGCAACAACGATGGAATCGGTGCATTGTCTGCGTCTCCGTCACGGTCTGAAAGAACGATAAGTCGAGCACCATCTGCTATCGCCTGGGAGACTTCAATTCGTATCTCCTCTAGACGCTGGCGAAGTGCGGCACCATCTCCTGCTACAGGAAAGAGTCCGCGAACTACATGTGCTGCAAATCCCGGATGATCGCCATCAGCATTGACGTGAATAATCTTGGCCAATTCATCGTTATCGATGACCGGAAAATCCAGTTGAATCTGGCGACAGGAAGCTGGACCTGGGTCTAGGAGATTGTGCTCTGGCCCTATTGCTCCGCTGAGAGAGGTGACGAGTTCTTCGCGAATCGCATCAAGCGGAGGGTTGGTAACTTGAGCAAAGAGTTGGGAGAAATAATCAAAGAGCAATCTGGGTTTAGCCGATAGGGCAGCAATCGGTGAATCTGTTCCCATGGAGCCCAGCGGCTCGGAGCCGTTGCGAGCCATCGGCGTGATGATGATTCGCAATTCCTCTTCGGTATATCCAAATGCTCTCTGGCGACGCACGACGGATGAGTGCGGATAGACAATATGTTCACGTGCCGGAAGGTCGACCAACTTCACCATTCCTGCGTGGAGCCATTCTCCGTACGGTGCAGAATCGGCGAGCTGGTCTTTTATTTCCTCATCTTCGATAATTCGCCCGGCTTCGATATCAACAAGGAACATCTTCCCCGGTTGAAGGCGTCCTTTTCTCACAATTTCGTCTGCGGGAATATCTAGAACTCCGACTTCACTTGCAAGCACAACAATGCCGTCCTTTGTCACCCAGTAACGAGAAGGTCTCAATCCATTGCGGTCAAGGACGGCTCCGACTTGGTGACCGTCTGTGAAAGTCACGCACGCTGGACCATCCCATGGTTCCATCAAAGAGGCATGAAAGGAGTAGAACTCTTTGCGTTTCTCTGGCATAGAGGCGTGATTCTCCCACGCTTCAGGAATCATCATCAAGATTGAATGAGCCAGAGAACGTCCACCGAGATAGAGAAGTTCGAGGACTTGATCAAATGAAGCAGAGTCGCTGCCGTGTTCGTCAACGATCGGAAAGAGACGTGAAATATCTCCCGGAATCAAATCACTTGCAAGCAGGGCCTCGCGAGCGCGCATCCAATTCCTGTTGCCTTTGACGGTGTTGATTTCCCCGTTATGGGCAATGAAGCGGTAAGGGTGCGCAAGTGGCCAGGAAGGAAAAGTGTTAGTCGAAAATCTTGAGTGGACAAGAGCAAGGGGCGAAACAACTCGCTCATCCGAGAGTTCTGGGAAGAAGGTTTCGAGTTGGCCCGTAGTCAACATCCCCTTGTAGACGATGGTCTGGGATGACAACGAAGGAAAGTAGACAGGCAGGGAATGCTCTGCCCGCTTTCGCAAGCAGTAAGCCATGCGATCTAGTTGCAGCCCTTGCTCACCCGCTTGTCCACTGAGAAAAATTTGTTCAAAGCGGGGCATTACAGATAGGGCCGTCTTTCCAAGGGATGTGGGATCCACGGGAACCTCTCGCCATCCCAGAACTTTTAGACCTTCTTCTTTGGCCAAGGCCTCAATCTCATCGTGGAGGTTCTGCGTCCCGCTAATGAAGGCGATGCCTACGGCGTAGGAGCCCGAAGGAGGAAGTTCAAAGGTGACCACATTCCGGAAAAATTGATCTGGTATGCGGATAAGAATTCCCGCGCCGTCCCCGCTATCTGGCTCAGCCCCCGAGGCGCCTCGATGTTCCAAGTTGCGCAGGGCAGTTAGAGCCTTCCGCACGATCTCATGGGTTGGCACTTGATTGAGCGTTGCCACCATCGCAACTCCGCAGGCATCGTGTTCAAAGGCAGGGTCATAGAGACCTTGCGCTATAGGAAGACTCGATACACCTGCCATGTGATGCGCTCCTGTTGTCCGATGGTGAGGGACGACAGTGGCCCTTAATAAATCATCTCGTGGTTGGTCTTGATGCAAGCACCAGCGCGAGCGGCAATCCTACCAACTCCGAGGGTTGGCCAAAGACTATATGCCAGAGAGATGAACCAGGGCACCGATGCCAGCGGTGATGGCCATTCCGATGCAACCCCCGATGACCACGCGCAGGGTCGGAGCCAGAACGGGGGATCCTGACGTCTTGGCGCCCATGATTCCCGTGAGAATGAGACCAACAATTGCAAAGGCCACGATGCTCCATGCTTGAGCCCCTGGCGATGGAGCGAAGGCGCCTAGAAACGGAATGAGTCCCCCAAATACGAAACTGGCTGCGGAGGCAACAGATGCTTGAACGGGGCGGGCCTTTGTATGCGGGTGCTGTCCGAGTTCATCGCGTAAGTGTGCAGCAAGCGGATCCTTCTCGTGCATCGCTATCGCTACTTGATGGGCCAACTCTTGGGTCAGACCGCGGTCAATATAAATGTTGGTCAATTCAAGGAGCTCGCCGGCAGGATCCAGAGCAAGGTGGGACATCTCCAAAAGACGGTCTGATTCCTCTATGTCGTTCTGTGATCGCACGGAGACGTACTCGCCTACTGCCATAGACATTGCACCGGCGACGATGCCCGCAATTCCTGCTGTAATTAAAAAACCATGCGCATTAGCCGCAGATACACCGATCATCAAAGATGCCGTGGCGACTAAACCGTCGTTGGCTCCTAGAACTGCCGCACGCAACCAACCTGCTCGATGTGCCCGGTGTTGTTTATTGCGTTTTTGCAGCGCCTCTAGAGTCATATGGAAAGCCTACATCACCAGTCTTCGGCAAGCATTTCTCGTTCGCGCCCGGCACGCCAAAAAAGAACCGATGCGAGAATCGCGATAATGATGCTCATCCACACATTAACTCGTAGCCCAGCGATTGTGTGCGCAGCGTCCACGCGCAGAGACTCAACAAAGAGACGTCCGACACAGTAAGCAGCAATGTAGAAGAGAAACCCTTGTCCCGGTTTGAATTTACGTTCGAGCAACATTAAAATAATCGCAACGAAGACACACCAAAGCCCTTCATACAAGAAGGTCGGATGAAAGGTTTGGTAGGCCTCATAACCGGTGGGGCGCAAGTTCAGTGGGATCTTCAAACCCCAGGGAAGAGTCGTTGGTCGCCCGAATAATTCGCCATTGAACCAATTACCCAGCCGTCCTACTGCTTGGGCAAAAAGCAGACCCGGAGCCAATGCGTCAGCAAATGATGCAAAAGAAAGCATCCCGACACGTCCTCGCCGGCGAAGGCGTTCGTGCTGCCACCACGCGACAAGAGTGCCAAGTGCAACTGCACCCCAGATACCCATCCCCCCATTCCAGATCTTGAACGCATCCATGGGCCTACCGTGGGAACCAAAGTAAGCGTCAGGAGAAGTGATTAGGTGATAGAGCCTTCCACCGATGATGCCAGCAGGGACGGCTGCAATCGCGACATCTGCAACGACATTCTCGCCGCCTCCAGCGCGGCGATACCTTTTATCTCCGAGGTAGATTGCAATTGCAATCCCCGCAATTATGCAGAGCGCATAAAAGTGAACCGTAAGCGGTCCTACGCTAAAGGAGGATATCGACGGCGTAGGAATCGAACGGCGCATTAAAGGTTACTTCTTGCCCTCTACTGCAGCGGCAAATGCAACAGGATTAAAGTATTGGGTCTTTCGATCAATCTCTTTGCCGTTAACGAAAACGGTTGGAGTGGCGTTTATGTTCTTCTTCTGACCATCGTTTGCGATCGTAGTGACCCACTTGGAATACGAGCCTTTATTCACGCAACTCTTGAATTTAGAATCGGACAGTCCCACGGCTGCCCCCGCGCTTAAGAGTCCGGCGTTAGACCAGACACCTGAATTCTCGGTGCCTTGGGTGGTGTACAGATAGGCGTGGAAAGCAAGGAACTTATTCTCATCAGATGCGCACGCACCGGCATTGGCAGCCAGGATGGACTCGGGTCCGATAAAGGAAAGTAAGTGGTAAACCACTTTTGCCTTCTTTTCAGAGATGAGTTGCTGAATGTAGCCGCCGTTGGTCAACTCAAATTGCTTACAAATTGGGCATTGAAAATCTTCCCAAAGATCAATGGTGGGCTTATTTTTCAGATCAGAGTTGAAGGCAATTCCGTAGCCATCCGCTACGGAGACGCTAGAGGGTGTCGAGCCAACTCCAGGGGCCTTGTTTCCCACAACAGAGAAGATCACTCCGACCGCAACGACAAATACCACCATTCCAATCACAATATTGCGAGTGATGTTGTCTCCACCGGATTTCTTCGCCACTATCTTTCCTCTTTCCCCTGAATTTTGGACAATTTCTTGAAAATGAATCGCCTCGAAGAATAGCGAACAATAGAGATCGTCGCGATATGAGCGATCTAACGTCCTTCTCTAACGCCGGCCACCAACTCTTTGGCAAGGATCGAGAGAGCCTCCAGCCCTGCGGACTCGCTTTCTGCCTCAAGAAGGACCTTAATAAAGGCCGAGCCCACAATTACGCCGTCGGCGTAGCCAGCAACGCTCTGAGCTTGGGCACGAGTAGAGACTCCTAATCCAACGGCCACCGGCAAATCGGTGACTTTCCGAATTCTTGCCACCAAGTCATGTCCGCTTGAGGAAAGATCCGTTCGGGTTCCCGTGACCCCCATTAAAGAGGCCGCATACACAAAACCTGAGCACTGAGCGGTGACTAGAGCCAGTCGAGCATCCGTGGTGCTCGGAGCAACGACATAAATTCGGTTGACTCCAGCCGATGCCGCCGCACTCTCCCACGGTGCAGATTCTTCAATGGTCAAATCAGGTGTAATTACTCCCGAGCCGCCATTTTTCGCCAGTTCATCGGCAAATCCGTCAACCCCATACCTCTCGATGGGGTTCCAGTACGTCATCACAACCGCCGGCAACCCTGCATCATGTGCGAACTTCAAAGTCGAAAAGACTTCTTTGGCACCAGTGCCTGCCTGAAGGGAAATATCTGCAGCACTCTGAATTGTCGGTCCATCCATGACTGGGTCGCTATAGGGATAGCCGATTTCAACGGCATCGACTCCCGCCTCTGCCAAAACGGCGATTGCGTCTTTGCAACCTTGCGGCGATGGGAATCCAGCGGGGAGGTAGGCGATCAAAGCGGCACGATTTTCTGTTTTCGCCTGCGCAAACATTTTTTCTAATGGAGTCGTCATCACAGATCAATCTTGAAGTAGTTCGCCGCTGTCTCTACGTCCTTGTCACCGCGACCCGACAAATTCACGAGAAGTATCGCCTCGGGTCCGCGCTCCTTGCCGACCTCAATCGCACCGGCAAGGGCGTGAGCACTCTCAATCGCCGGAATAATTCCTTCGGTCTTAGTCAACAATGCGAACGCATTCATAGCTTGATCGTCATTGATCGCGCGGTACTGAGCACGACCGATGTCGTGCAGATACGCATGTTCGGGACCGACTCCCGGATAATCAAGCCCTGCAGAAATCGAATGAGACTCAATGGTTTGCCCATTCTCATCTTGCAGAACATAGGAGCGAGTTCCGTGCAAGACCCCAATTGATCCACCCGTAATTGTCGCGGCATGGCGACCAGTCTCTATGCCCTCGCCGCCTGCTTCAAAACCAATCAAATCAACTGATAAATCTGGAATAAATGCATGGAAGATTCCGATGGCGTTTGATCCTCCCCCTACGCAGGCCAAAACCGCATCAGGAAGACGTCCGACCAATTCAAGTACTTGAGCACGTGCTTCCTCACCGATGATCTTCTGAAAGTCACGGACCATCGTGGGAAAGGGATGAGGGCCAGCAACGGTTCCCAAAAGGTAATGCGTCGTGTCAACGTTGGTAACCCAGTCCCTCATTGCCTCGTTGATCGCATCCTTCAAAGTCTTCGAACCGGTACTTACTGGAATCACTTCAGCACCGAGCAATTTCATGCGTGCCACATTGAGTGCCTGACGCCTTGTGTCTTCCTCGCCCATGTAAACGACGCACTCCAAACCAAAGAGTGCCGCGGCCGTCGCCGAGGCGACCCCGTGTTGTCCGGCGCCAGTCTCAGCAATGATGCGCTTCTTGCCCATCTTCTTGGTTAGAAGCGCCTGTCCAAGAACATTGTTTATTTTGTGGCTTCCGGTGTGGTTCAAGTCCTCGCGTTTGAGAAGAATCCGAGCACCGCCGGCGTATTCGGAGAATCGCTTGGCCTCGGTAATGATGCTGGGTCGCCCGGTATATGTAAGGTGAAGCTGAGCAAGTTCCCCTTGAAACTGCGGATCCGTCATTGCCTCTTGATGGGCTGCATCCAATTGCTCCAGCGCACCAATGAGGGCCTCTGGTACAAAACGCCCACCAAAGGGGCCAAAGTGTCCGATTGCTTCCACGCTATTCATGATTACCCATAATGAGCCAACCCTACTCTCGACCGATTAATGCTCGCAGCGTGGCACCGGGATCGCTCCCGCGGACAAGAGCCTCCCCGACCAAGACGGCATCGGCACCGTATGACCGGGCGTACTCCACATCCGCCCGCGAAGAAATTCCCGACTCAGCAACCTTCACACTATGGGCGGGAATTTTAGGAAGCAACTGTGCGAAGACGTTTCTGTCTACATCCAATGTCTTGAGGTTTCTAGAATTTACCCCAACGATCTGGGCGGAAACTTCCAGCGCTTGTTCAAGTTCAGATTCAGTGTGAACTTCCACCAAAGCCTGCATCCCCAACTCGTGAGTGAGGGCGAGAAATTCACCAAGTTGAATTTGTGAGAGCGCGGCAACGATGAGTAGAACCAGATCTGCACCGTGGGCTCTGGCCTCAAAGAATTGGTATTCATCAACCATGAAATCCTTACGCAGGACAGGGATAGAGACGCTCTTTCTGACGGCATCCAAATCTTCCAGGGATCCGCCAAAGCGCCTTGCCTCGGTAAGGACACTGACAACTGATGCTCCGTTATCTTCGTACATCTTCGCTAGAGCGGCCGGGTCAGATATTTGAGCAAGGGCACCTTTGCTTGGAGAGGACCGCTTGACTTCGGCGATCACGGAGATTTCCGCACCGCGAAGATACTCACTCGCGCTCAGAGGCGGGGCCGCTTGCGCGACCTGTTCCAATAATTTGCCCTTGGGAATCCGACGCATCTCCAAGTCTTCGCGAACTCCAGCAATGATCTGTTCCAAAACGCTCATGAATTCGGCTTTTCAGAAATTGTTGGGTCAATTCCTTGGTCGAGGGCATTCCAAGGCGAGAGATCCTTCGGCCGCCGCTCGTATCGAGAGGGAAGCTTGATAATTTTCCGCACGAAGTAGAAAGTCAGTGCCATGAGGCATATCGCGATTGCGACAAAGGCAAACACTAGAGAGCTTTCATCTCGTTGGCAGCGGTAATTGCACCAAGCACGGCAGCTGCCTTATTCATCGTCTCTTGGTTCTCAGCTTCTGGGTCTGAATCAGCAACGATCCCGCCACCCGCTTGGACGTATGCAACTTGCTCATGAATAACCGCGGTACGGATCGCGATGCACGCATCTATGTTGCCGGTGAAATCTATATAGCCAATTGCTCCGCCGTAAATCCCACGCCGGGTTGGCTCCAGAGTTTCAATGATCTCCATTGCGCGCGGCTTCGGTGCACCGGACAAAGTCCCGGCCGGAAATGTCGACAATAAGGCGTCAATTGGAGTCGAATTTGCTGCCAATTTCCCTGTGACCGTCGAAACGATATGCATAACATGGGAGAACCGCTCGATGTGCATGAACTCGACCACTTCTACACTGCCAGGCGCACACACGCGACCGAGATCATTGCGGCCCAAGTCAACGAGCATCAAATGTTCGGCCCGCTCTTTCGGATCAGAAAGGAGCTCCTCGCTCAGCCTGAAGTCCTCCTCTGGCGAGGCTCCGCGATGGCGAGTGCCAGCGATCGGATGTATGAGGACTTCGCCGTCGGTAACTTTCACAAGCGCCTCTGGACTCGAACCCACCACATCAACTCCGTCTCGCAGCCTCAAAAGAAACATATACGGGCTTGGATTGTGGAGGCGGAGCATTCGGTATACGTCCAGCGCGTCGGCCCTGCACTCCATGGAAAACTTCTGCGACAAAACGATTTGGAATGCTTCCCCCGCGACTATGTCTGCTTTGATGCGCTCGACATTTGAACGATAGGTATCGGCCAAAGTGTGACGTTTATAGTTAGGTACTGAGTGGCGATCAAGCTCTGCAAGAAAGCCAGGAATTGGCGCAAGCAAATCCTTTTGCATCCGATCCAACCGGCCTTGCGCCGAAGCCCATGCCTCATCAACGTGCGCATCGCTTCCATCCCAATTGATTGCGTTGGCGATGAGAGTGATAGTGCCGTCGTTGTGATCCACCACGGCAAGATCACTTGTGAGCATGAATGCCAGATCAGGCACTGGAACATCCTTGGCGCCGAGATTGGGCAACTTCTCGAGGAAACGAACGCAGTCATATCCCATGTAGCCAACGAGGCCACCAGTGAGCGGTGGAAGGCCTTGGATCTTTGGCGAGCGAAGTTGAACAGCAGCAATCCGAAGAGCCTCCAACGGAGGCATGCCAGACGGAGCACCAGAAGGAGGTGTTCCTTCCCAGATTGCAGCGCCGTCCTTCTCTGTCAGTGTCGCTTCGCTTCTTACTCCAATGAAGGAATAACGCGACCAGACACCGCCGTGTTCGGCGGATTCAAGGAGAAAAGTCCCGGGGGCGTTCTTTGCCAGCTTGCGGTAGACGCCAAGGGGCGTCTCGCTATCGGCTAGGAGTTTGCGCCAGACCGGTATGACGTTGTATTCCTTCGCATATGCGCGAAAATCTTCGATGTTCATCAGGTCGTAATCTCAACGTTGTTGTGAAAACACGTGCGCTCACCCGTGTGGCATGCTCCCCCGACTTGTGTCACCTTTAGAAGGACGGCGTCCCCGTCGCAATCTAGAGAAATGGATGAAACTGTCTGCGTGTGGCCAGAGGTTGCACCCTTAACCCACAGTTCGTTGCGACTCCTGCTCCAGTAGGTGGCTCGCCCAGTTGCGATTGTCGCGGCAAGTGCCTCCCTATTCATCCACGCCAACATCAGCACTTCCCCGCTTTCGCTATCTTGGGCGATTGCCGCCACGAGATCTAAGGGGCTCTTCAGCAGTTTCTCGACCTCTGCGGGGAGTTCATATAAGTCGGACATAGGCGCATTCTGCCCTATTGGTTACTCACCTCGCGAATGCAATAACCCGCTTGGCTCAAATAGCGCTTCACATCTTCGATTCTGAATACTCCAAAATGAAATACACTGGCAGCAAGAAGTGCGTCGGCTCCTGCATCGAGGGCAAGAGCGAAATCTTCCAGGGCGCCGGCGCCACCGCTGGCGATGAGCGGAACACGCGATATTGATCGCGCAGCGCGAATCATCTCGATGTCATAGCCCTTTCGAGTTCCGTCAGCGTCCATGGAATTGAGCAAAATTTCGCCAACGCCCATGTTGACCGCCTTTTCGATCCAAGCGAGGGCGTCAATGCCTGTTCCTTTTCGGCCGCCGTGGGTTGTTACTTCAAAGCCAGAATCTGTTGGGGCGCGACGTGCATCCACGGAGAGCACGAGAACTTGAGATCCGAACGTATCGGCGATTTCCCCAATCAATTCTGGTCGATCAATCGCTGCAGTGTTGATCGATACCTTGTCGGCACCTGCCCGCAGAAGTTGGTTCACATCTGCAACTGACCGTATGCCGCCACCGACTGTGAGAGGAATGAAAACTTCATCGGCACTTTTTCGGACCACGTCGAGAGTGGTTTCGCGACCAGAACTGCTGGCAGAAATATCCAGAAAAGTGAGTTCGTCGGCGCCTTCACGCTGGTATAGCGAAGCCATTTCAACAGGGTCACCCGCATCAACGAGGTTGGTGAAGTTGACGCCCTTGACGACCCTGCCTTCGGTCACGTCGAGACAGGGAATGATCCGCACGGAGAGGGTCATTGACGCGTTAACGCTAAGGCCTGAGGAAAGGTGAATGCGCCGGCATATAGCGCCTTGCCTACAATCGCGCCTTCTACTCCTGCAGTACGAAGTGCGACTAATGCTTGGATATCTGCCAGTGAAGAAATGCCGCCGCTAGCAATTACCGGACGATCTGTGGCCGCGCACACCGACTTCAATAGTTCAAGATTCGGACCGGTCAAAGTCCCATCCCGCTCGACATCGGTGACCACATAGCGCGCACATCCGTCACGATCGAGACGTTCAAGTGCCTCGTACAAATCGCCGCCTTCTTTGGTCCAACCTCTGGCAGCAAGAGTGCGGCCGCGAACATCCAAGCCAACGGCAATGCGGTCTCCAAATTCGGCGACCACGCGTGAGGTCCAATCTGGATTCTCCATAGCGGCAGTACCCAAATTGATTCGCCGACAGCCAGTTGCCAGTGCCCTTGCAAGGGATTCGTCATCTCGTATGCCGCCAGATAACTCGACTTTGATATCTAGTTTTCCTACGACCTTCGCGAGCAATTCAGAATTGCTCCCGCGGCCAAAAGCTGCGTCCAAGTCGACCAGGTGAAGCCACTCGGCACCTGAATTTTGAAATTCCAGGGCCACTTCTAATGGATCGCCGTATATCGTCTCGCGGGCCAATTCCCCTTGCACGAGTCGAACCGCTTGCCCGTCTTTCACATCAACTGCAGGGAGCAATTCAAGATATTGCGGGGTCATAGTGTCTTGGTCCAATTCATTATTAGTCTTAACCCAGCCGATCCAGATTTTTCGGGATGAAACTGAGTGGCGCTCATCGCTCCATCTTCAACTGCGGATACGAAACGCTCGCCGTATTCGGTCCAACTCGTTTTTTGGCCGACTTCCGTCTTTGCCGCATAGGAGTGCACAAAGTAAAAGGACTCACCTTCCACGCCGTCGAATAAGACCGACCCGGCGGCCGAAGTGACGGTATTCCAACCCATGTGCGGAAGAACTGGAGCAACCAATCTGGCCACTGCTCCTTGCCAGATGCCGACGCCAGCGGTACTTGATGCATTTTCCCGTGAAGGCTCCAAGCCTTCGCTAAAAAGTATCTGCATGCCAATACATATGCCCAAGGTCGGTCGCGCTTTCGCCTTTCTCTCGCGGATGATTTCGTCTCCGCCCACCTGTATGAGGCCCTTCATGCAAGATTGGAAGGCACCAACTCCGGGCACAACCAGGCCATCGGCCTCCAGCGCGATGCGAGGATCAGAGGTGACAATTACCTCTGCGCCGCTGGTTTCAAAAGCGCGCTGTGCCGAGCGAAGATTGCCCGAACCGTAGTCAAGAATTGCTATCAACGAGAACTCACGATCAGAGGGAACCCTTGGTGGATGGAACTCCTGAGACACGCGAATCAAGGGTCACCGCATCGCGCAATGCACGTGCGACCGCTTTGAATTGTGCTTCGAGAACGTGGTGAGCGTTGCGACCTTCAAGAACTCGTACGTGCAGAGCGATATGTGCTTCGGCGACAATTGACTCCCAAATGTGTTTTCCGAGGGTGGTATCGAAAGTGCCAATGAGTTCAACGATCTCTGGTTGGCGGTGCACTAAATATGGCCGGCCAGAAAGGTCTACCGCCGCCTGGACTAGAACTTCGTCAAGAGGAACCATGGCATCGCCGAATCGGCGTATTCCTGCCTTATCTCCCAACGCTTCTCTCAATGCCTGCCCGACTGCAAGGGAGGTGTCTTCGACTGTGTGATGTGAGTCCACATGGATGTCTCCTTGAGTCTTCACGCGAAGGTTGAATCCTGAGTGCTTACCCAGTTGGCCCAACATGTGATCGAAGAAGGGAACACCAGTGTCGATATCAATAGTCCCGTGGCCATCCAGGTTGAGTTCGACCAGCACATGAGATTCTTTGGTCTCTCTTTCGACATGAGCTGTTCTCATATTTTTCCTCCCTGTGTTTTGCCTAATGAAGTGGCAAGTGAGTCGATGAACCTTTGATTTTCAGCGGCGTTGCCGATAGTCACCCTTAAGTAACCCGATAATCCCACATCCCGCACAAGCACGCCCTGTTCTAACAGGGAATCCCAGATCTCTTTAGAGGAGGGAACCGTGAAGAGGAGAAAGTTCGCGCTGCTGGGAATCACCTCGGCACCAAGAGCCTTGAGTTCTACGACCATTTTCTCTCGGTCTGCAATCAAAGTGGCAACGTTGGCGAGTAGTTCCTCGCTGTGATCAAGGGCGACCAATGCGATTGCCTGCGTGATCGCACTGAGGTGATACGGCAATCGAACCAACGCAAGTGCTCTGATGACTTCCTTGTTGGCGGCCAGGTATCCAACTCGAGCGCCAGCGAAGGCAAATGCCTTGCTCATCGTGCGGATTACCAGGAGATTCGGGTACCTATCTAGGAGTGTCACGGCAGAAGGCTCACTGGAAAACTCGGCGTAAGCCTCATCGACTACCAACAGACTTGAAAGCTCGGCCGCTGTCTTTACGAGGGTTTCAATATCTCGCAATGGAATGGAAGTACCTGTCGGATTATTCGGCGTCGTAACAAAAATCAATTTGGCTTTAGTTGTCTTGATCTGATGGCATGCAAGCTCGACGTCTAGAGAAAAGTCCGAATTGCGGACTCCGTTAATCCAGGAAGTACCCGTAACTTGGGCAATAAGGGGATGCATCGAATACGAAGGTGTGAATCCCAAAGCACTTTCTCCACCAAAGGCAAGGAATAGAGACTGAATAATCTCGTTGCTGCCGTTTGCCGCCCACACATTCTCTTCATATAAATGCGTCAATGATCGCGAATTGAGAAATGCGGCCAATCCTTTCCTGAGGGCAATGCAATCTCGATCTGGGTAGCGATTGAGCGAACCCGCGATTTCCTCTACTTTGCGTGCGATCGCATCTACCAATTTCTTAGATGGTGGGTACGGATTTTCGTTGGTATTGAGTTGGGCAAGCGAAGGCAGTTGCGGGGCGCCATAGGCAGACAAGCCCCTTATATCAGCGCGCAGCGGCAACCAACTCGGCCATTCTTTCTGGCTCATGCTTTGTCCAGGCGCACTGACATCGCCTCACCGTGCGCCGGCAGATCTTCCGAATTCGCAAGGGTGATGACCGTCGGGGTGATGTCTCGGAAAGCAGACTCGCTGTATTCGATAAAGTGAAGGCCACGCAAGAACGTTTGCACTGACAATCCACTTGAATGACAGGCACAGCCGCCAGTTGGCAGAACGTGATTTGACCCGGCTGAATAATCACCAAGGGAGACGGGCGAGAAACGACCAATGAATACAGCCCCCGCGTTTCGTATTCGCAGAGCATCCTCACTTGCGTGAGCCGTCTGGATTTCCAGGTGCTCTGCAGCGTATGCGTTCACAACGTCGAGTCCCTGATCGATTGAGTCCACGAGGACTATTGCCGACTGAATGCCAGATAGCGCTTCGGCAATTCGTTTGGAATGTTTCGTCTTGGGCACACGGGCGCGGATTTCATTTTCGACGGCCAGAGCCAAGTCCATTGATGTGGTCACAAGTACGGCGGCTGCGATCGTGTCATGCTCTGCTTGGCTCATCATGTCCGCTGCCACGTCGGAGGCAACCGCGCTCTCGTCGGCGAGTATCGCAATCTCGGTAGGTCCGGCTTCGGAATCGATGCCGACTATCCCACGCAGTGCGCGCTTTGCAGCAGCCACGTAGATATTTCCGGGCCCGGTCACCATGTCCACCCGTTCGCAAACCCCTTCCATGCCGTAAGCAAATAGGGCGATTGCCTGTGCTCCTCCGACGGCATAGACCTCGTAAATCCCAAGGAGTGCGCAGGTGGCCAAAATTGTTGGATGGGGCCAACCGCCGAAATCTTTTTGGGGTGGGGAGGCAACGGCAATGCTGCCAACTTCAGCGATTTGGGCAGGAATAACATTCATCATCACACTGCTGGGATAAACCGCGCGCCCTCCCGGAACATAAAGGCCGACACGATCCACGGGAATCCATCTTTCGGTGACCGTGCCACCGTCGACTACCTGAGTCAGCGTTTCATCACGCCTCTGGCTCTGGTGAACGTGAACTATCCGGGCGATCGACACCTCCAACGCTGTGCGGATCGCGGGATCGAGCGCAGTCAGGGCCAGCTCAATTACTTCGCGTGGGACTCGGATGCAATCTGGCCGCACGCCGTCAAATTCTTGGGCTAGATCCAGAAGGACTTTCTCATCCCCTTTTGCTACCCGAGTCAGAATTGGGGCAATGAGATCCATGGCCTGGGCTACATCCAGTGTGGCCCTCGGCAGTTCGGTTCGATACTGGGCTTTAGAGAGGGATCGACCGCGGAAATCAACGGTACGTATCATCGCCTGCGCTCATTTCTCTCATCCGATCGGTAGGGACCAAGTCTAGAGGCAGAGAGATTGGGCTTGAGCCCACATATTCGATTAGACCAGACAGTCCGGTCCAAGGATTGCCTTGAGATCGGCGCTCAAACTTGGCGATGCGGTGACCTTTGCTTCCAATTTCAAGACCGTGCTCTTGCCGTGATCATCGAGTTGCAAATGAACTTCCCGCGCTCCGGGATGGGTTCTCAGAATCTCCTTAAGGCGATCCACAACAGGTGGAGTGCACTGAACGATGGGCATCTTGATGATAAAGGGACCCAGGGCGCCTTGGGATATCTCGGGAAAATTCATTTCAAGGGCAGTGAAGCGAAGTTGGTCCTCTCGCCGATCTGCTCGTCCTCGAATCACAACAACGCGGTCTTCCGTCAAAGTCAATGCATATTGCGTATACGTCTTTGAAAAGAAGAGAGCCTCTATCGATCCCTCCAAGTCTTCGATGGTGACAATTGCCCATGAAGCCCCTTGCCGAGTCACTTTCCGCTGGATGCTCGTGACGAGACCGCCGATGGTGACCATTCGATCCTGCGAGGTGACATCATCGAGAAGTTGGCTGATAGACACATCCGTGGACATCCGCAGAATGTGCTCGATTCCTAGTAAAGGATGGTCGGAGACATAGAGACCGAGCATCTCGCGTTCGTAAGCGAGCAATTGAGATTTCTCCCATTCCCCTGCCGGAATATCCAATTCAATGTCGGAAATATTCTCGATCGTTTCACCTCCGAAGAGATCAAACTGACCAATCGCCTCCGCGCGCTTGGTTTCGATAATCGAGTCAATCGCCTCCAGGTGAACGCTCATCAAGCCCTTGCGAGATACGCCAAAGGAGTCGAAAGCGCCTGCCTTGATCAATGATTCAATCGTCTTCTTATTGCAAACCTGCGCATCAACTTTTGCAAGGAAGTCTCCAAAGGATGCGAAGCGTCCCTTTTGCTCTCGCGATCTCTTAATTGTTGCGACCACACCCTCGCCGACATTGCGGATGGCGGCAAGGCCGAAACGTATGTCGACGCCGCGCGGTGTGTACTCAGAGTTTGATTCGTTTACATCGGGAGGGAGAACTTGAATTCCCATTCTGCGACACTCACTGAGATAGAGAGCAGACTTGTCCTTGTCATCCCTCACGCTAGTGAGGAGGGCGGCCATATATTCCGTCGGGTAATTTGCCTTCAGGTAAGCCGTCCAATAGGAGACCACACCGTACCCCGCACTATGTGCGCGGTTAAAGGCGTAGTCGGAGAAGGGAATGAGTGTCTGCCACAATTTTTCGATGGCGCCGTCGCTGAAACCGTTTGCTTTCATGCCCTCCTGGAAAAATACATACTCTTTATCCAGAATCTTGCGATCTTTCTTTCCCATCGCTTTGCGGAGTAGATCCGCACGTCCGAGAGAGAACCCCGCCACCTTCTGGGCAATAGCCATAACCTGCTCTTGATAGACAATTAAGCCGTAGGTATTACCGAGAATTTCTTGCAAAGGTAGCGAAAGTTCAGGATGAATAGGCTCGACACTTTTCCGACCATTCTTGCGATCGGCGTAGTTGTTGTGCGCATTTTCTCCCATTGGACCAGGTCGATACAGCGCAATAACGGCGGATATATCGGCAAAGGAATCAGGTGCCATCGAACGCAATAGGGCGCGCATTGGACCACCGTCGAGTTGGAAGACGCCAAGAGTGTCGCCTCGAGCAAGTAATTCGAATGTTTTGGGATCATCCAAGGTGAGGGATTCAAGAACTACATCCTCATTCCTGTTCGCCTTGATATTGAGCAAGCAATCATCCAAGACCGAAAGGTTTCGCAGGCCAAGAAAGTCCATTTTGAGAAGACCAGTAGCCTCACAGGCACCCATATCGAACTGGGTGATGATTGCTCCATCGGCTTCTCGACGATGAATTGGGATCACATCAAGGAGTGGTTCGCGCGAAAGGATGACCCCCGCTGCATGCACTCCCCACTGGCGCTTCAATCCCTCAAGGCCGAGGGCCGTATCCACCACTCGCTTTGAATCCGGATCGGATTCATACAGAGCGCGGAATTCACCGGCTTCGACATAGCGATCATTCTTGGAGTCGAATACACCGGCCAACGAAATATCTTTGCCCATGATCGAAGGAGGCAAGGCCTTCGTCAATCTTTCACCAATTGCGTACGGGTAACCCAAAACTCGACTTGAATCCTTAATCGCTTGCTTTGACTTGATCGTCCCGTAGGTAATGATCTGAGCTACTCGATCCTCACCATATTTCACCGTTGCGTAACGGATCATGTCGCCGCGACGTCGCTCGTCAAAGTCCAAGTCAATATCGGGCATCGAAATGCGCTCTGGATTAAGGAATCGTTCAAACAAAAGCCCATGTTGAATTGGATCCAACGCAGTGATTCCAAGGGCGTACGAGACCAACGAGCCTGCGGCAGAGCCTCGACCCGGGCCAACTCGGATCCCCTCTTTTTTCGCATGGCCGACAAGGTCTGCAACCACGAGAAAATACCCAGGAAAGCCCATCTTAATCATGACGTCGAGTTCGTACTGAAGACGCTCCATGTGTCCGCCGGGAATCTGGCCACCCATCTTTTCAGTCAAGCCACGGATTGCTTCCTTGCGAAGCCAAGTATCTTCAGTTTCACCTTCGGGCACTGTGAATTTCGGAAGAAGGTTCTCTCCTTCACGTAGGGTCACGTTGCACCGTTCGGCGACGAGCAACGTATTATCGCAGCTCTCTGGAATATCCTTGAAGAGTTCGCGCATTTGCTCTGGAGTTTTCAGATAGAACTCGTCATTTTCAAATTTGAATCTCTTGGGGTCGGCCAACGTCGAACCTGATTGAACGCAGAGCAAAACTTCATGTGAAGCCGCATCTTCTTTTCGCGTGTAGTGAAGATCGTTCGTCGCGAGCAAAGGCAGATGCAAATCCTTGCCCAACTTAAGCAGATCGGCCATGACTCGGGATTCAATCGCGATGTTGTGGTCCATTACTTCAAGATAGAAATTCTCAGGGCCAAAAATGTCGCGCAGTTCACCGGCAGCCCTGGCGGCCTCTTTGTAAGCTCCCATTCGAAGTCGCGTTTGAATTTCCCCGCCGGCACATCCTGTAGTCGCAATAAGTCCGGTGTTGTGCTTGGACAGAAGGTCGCGATCCATGCGTGGTTTGTAGTAATACCCCTCGAGGGAGGCTAAGGAGGAAAGACGAAAGAGATTGGCAAGGCCTTCGTTGTTCTCTGCAAGAAGTGTCATATGCGTATAGGCGCCTCCACCAGAGACATCATCCTCGCCACCTTCGGCCCACTTGACGCGGCGCTTATCAAATCTGGATTCAGGGGCAACGTAGGCCTCAATGCCGATTATCGGCTTTACGCCGACTTTCTTTGCTTGCTTGTAGAAATCAAATGCTCCAAATACGTTTCCGTGGTCGGTCATCGCAATTGCTGGCATCGCCTGTGTGGCAACTTCGCCGACTAGATCAGCAACGCGGGCAGCCCCATCGAGCATTGAATACTCGGTGTGTACATGGAGATGAACAAAAGAGGCCACGATTGGTGACACTAGTCCTTACGGGAGTACGGATGAGTCAAGCAACGCGAGCGCTCGATCTAAATCCGCGGGGTACGGGGCCCGAAAGTCCATGAGGGCGTTGGTGAGCGGATGACGAAAGCGCAGTTCTAGGGCATGAAGCCAAGGACGTGACATTTCCAAGCGGGCCGCCAGGGTGGGATCTGCCCCGTAGGTGAGATCTCCCACAAGAGGGTGTCGAAGTGCAGAGAAGTGAACGCGGATCTGATGGGTCCTGCCGGTCTCAAGTTCGACTTTAACTAGAGAGACGGCGCGGTAGTACTCGATTACTTCGTAGTGAGTAATGCTCTGCTTGCCATCGGCTACGACGGCAAAGCGATAATCCTCTTTCGGGTGTCGATCGATAGGTGCATCAATTGTTCCCGTGGACGGATCCATATGTCCTTGCACAAGAGCGTGATAAATCTTCTCCACTTCACGGTTTTTGAACGCACTCTTCATGAATGAGTAGGCCTGATCAGTCTTGGCAACAACCATCAAACCGCTCGTTCCAACATCGAGTCGGTGAACGATCCCCGCGCGCTCGGCAGCGCCACTTGTCGAAACCGAGTAACCCGCCGCCGTCAGAGCGCCGACGACTGTTGGCCCAGTCCATCCAGGACTCGGATGGGCCGCGCAGCCGACGGGCTTGTTGATCACCACGATTGAATCGTCATCATAAACGACGGATAAACCTTCGATAGGCGTCAAAGGGATCGGCTCGCCAACGGTGGTGTCAGGCATGAGGATTTCGATAACTTGGCCTGCGAGAACTCGATCAGATTTCTGCATGGGCGCTCCGTTGGAGGTGATCTCCCCGGTATCCAGAAGACGGGCAATGGTGGTTCTGGATAATCCGAGAACGCGAGTGAGAGCACTATCTACTCTGGACCCGTCAACTCCTTCTGGTATTTCTAGCGAGCGAAACTCACGAGTCATCTTGATCACCACCTCGAACATTCTTTGTTAGCGGAGAAATATTGCGGATGGAAAGATAACTGGCCAAAACGGCAGCAATCACGATCGATGAGTCAGCCAGGTTAAAGACTGGCCAATGAGGCAGTTCAATCCAATCAATGACCTGACCCTTCATGACACCAGTTCCAACGTTGGCTCGAAGGATTCGATCGCTGAGATTGCCCAGGGTTCCACCCAGGACGAGCCCTAGAACAATCCCCCACCGCCTGGATGTGATCCGCGGTGCCCAGTAACCAATGGCCAAAATAACAAGGATTGCAAAAGTTGCGAGCAATACAGTCCCACCCGTTGCAAAACTAAATGCCGCCCCTGAATTCTTGGTGAAAGTCAGTTTGAGGAAATCCCCTAGGATCTTGCGAGGTTCGCGCCCAGCCAGAGAATTGATCGCCCAATTCTTGCTGACAAAGTCAGTTGCCCAGACCAGCGCCGCCACGAGAAGGACGCTGCCCCAAATTGGATACTTTCGGCGCAATGTCAGCGCCGTTCTTCCTTCTGTTTGCAGAGCATGCACAAGGTGGCACGTGGGAAAACTTGAAGTCGAGCCTTTCCGATCGCATTACCGCACTCTTCACAACGCCCGTAGCTCTTGTCGTCAATGCGTTCGATGGCTCGTTCGGTCTGCAAAACCATGTCTCGCGCGTTAATAACAAGGGACATTTCGTGCTCTCGCTCAAATGTCTTGGTGCCAGCATCGGCCTGATCATCACCGGCGCCCTCACCTGATTCGCGAATAAGAGCGTCCATTTCAAGTTCGACATCTGCTAATTCAGAACTGAGCCGGACCAATTCTTTTGCCAATTCGGCGCGAACAACTTTTAACTCAGCTGATGACCACGGTGCCTCGTTATCAGAAACAACAACTGGAGTGGGGGCGGCTTTGATGGGCTTCAATGGCGCCACTTTCTTGCCGTTCTTTGTCGGACGAGGAGGAGGAGGCATCACAAGGCGTCGCTCTTCGGCTACCGCAGCCGGGGCCGGCGGGGCAACCGTTGGCGGGGCAGCTACCGTTTTGGAAGGGAAGGGGCGACCGGGGGCCTTCTTGGCTGCCTTGGAAGAAGGAGCCTTCTTCGCAACGGCCTTCTTGGCAGGGGCCTTCTTGACTGCCGGCTTTTTCACGGCGGCCTTTTTGGCAACAGCCTTCTTGGCAGGGGCCTTCTTGACGCCCGCTTTGACACTCTTTTTCTTGACTACCACGGCGCGTAACCTATGCTGATTTGGAAGAAAACGCCACTCTACGCGCGATGGAATACACTGAAACCTTCGCGCCAAGGGCAGTGACGAGGCAATCACCTCTGAGCCTGTCGGAAGAGCCACAGCAATCTATCGCTGTGGGGTAGACCCGATTCGCGAAGAGAGAAAAGAGGTATGCCCCTTCTTTTTTTAAGGGCATGCAAGGCGGGTGGTACCGCGGACTCGTATATCGAGTGCGTCCCTCCAATGGACATCACTGCAAGTCGGTGAAGTGGAGGGATTGGGATGAGTAAGTACCGTGCAATTGGGGCGCATATTGATCTGCCCGCAATGGAGCACTCAATCCTAGATTTTTGGAGAAACAACTCCATCTTTGACAAAAGCTTGCAGGCGCGCGCCGGGCAAGAGCCGTGGACTTTTTACGAGGGTCCACCGACGGCAAATGGCGCCCCCGGAACTCATCACATTGAAGCGCGAGTATTCAAGGATGTATTCCCGCGCTATCAAACCATGAAGGGCAAATATGTCTTTCGAAAAGCTGGCTGGGATTGTCACGGGCTGCCAGTAGAGATTGCCATCGAAAAGGAACTCGGCTTCACCGGCAAAGGTGATATCGAGAAATATGGGATTGCTGAGTTCAACAGCAAGTGCCGCGAATCGGTGCAGCGCCACGTTGGTGAGTTCACAAAGATGACAAATCGAATGGGATTCTGGGTCGATTTTGATCAAGCTTATTGGACGATGTCTCCTGAATATGTAGAGAGCGTGTGGTGGAGTCTCAAGCAGATTTGGCAGAAAGGTCTGCTGGTCCAAGATCACCGCGTTGCCCCATACTGCCCTCGCTGCGGGACAGGACTATCAGATCACGAACTTGCCCAAGGCTATGAGACTGTAACCGACCCGTCCGTCTATGTACGTATGCCGATCACTTCGGGTCCGCTGGCCAAACTCAACGCTTCACTGTTGGTATGGACCACGACTCCCTGGACTCTTGTAGCAAATACTGCGGTTGCGGTAAACCCAGATGTCACCTACCTCGTGGTCGAGGAGGAAGTAGACGGCGCCAAAGAAGTTTTGGTAATCGCAGAGAACCTTGTCAGTTTCCTTAAAGGTGATGTCACGGTGCTTCTTCACATCAACGGCAAAGACCTTGAACGGACCACATATAGTCGACCCTTCAACTACGTGGATATTCCCGATTCACACTTTGTTGTCCTGGCCGACTACGTCACAACAGATGACGGGACGGGACTAGTTCACCAATCCCCTGCATTCGGAGCCGATGATTTCGCTGTCTGCCGTGCCTATGGCCTTCCAGTGGTCAACCCCATCGCAAGTGATGGAACTTTCCTTCCAGATGTGGATGTTGTTGGAGGCGTCTTCTTCAAGGACGCCGACAAGGCCCTCGTAAAAGAGCTTAAAACCAGGGGCCTTCTCTACAAACATGAGCCGTACGAGCATCAATATCCGCACTGCTGGCGCTGCCACACTGCCCTCATCTACTACGCGCAGCCATCTTGGTATATCAGAACCACCTCGATCAAAGAGGAGATGATCCGCGAGAACGAGAAGACCAATTGGTACCCAGAAACAATCAAAGCAGGGAGATATGGGGACTGGCTCAATAACAATATTGACTGGGCTGTCTCTCGAAATCGATATTGGGGTACTCCACTTCCTATTTGGAAATGCGAAAACGGCCATATGGTCTGCATCGGCTCCCTTAAGGAACTTGGCGATTTGGCCGGATCTGAATTGAATTCACTCGACCCACATCGTCCGTACGTGGATGACATCACGTGGGCCTGCTCTGAATGCCAATCGCCAATGATGCGCGTGAGCGAAGTCATCGATGGTTGGTATGACTCAGGTGCAATGCCTTTTGCTCAATGGGGCTACCCGCACAAGGAAGGATCGAAAGAGAAGTTCGAAGCGGCCTACCCGGCTGACTTCATCTGCGAGGCGATAGATCAAACTCGTGGATGGTTCTACACACTTATGGCAGTAGGAACACTCGTATTTGAAAAAAGTTCTTACGAAACTGTGCTCTGTCTTGGACACATTCTTGATAAGGACGGTCGCAAAATGAGCAAGCACTTAGGCAACGTCCTAGCGCCTATGCCGTTAATGGATCAGCACGGAGCCGATGCAGTGCGTTGGTACATGCTGGCGGCAGGCTCGCCGTGGGCTCCGCGGCGCGTCGGCCATGACGCAATCAGCGATGTAGTTCGCAAAACGCTTCTGACATATTGGAACACTGTCTCCTTCCTCGCCCTATATGCCAAGGCATCACATTTCACTTTGGACCAGACCCCCAACATCAAAGATCGCCCCCTCATGGATCGTTGGATCTATTCCGAATTGCAAGAGCTCATCATCGAAGTGGACCATGCACTCGCCAACTTTGATTCGCAATTGGCTGGCAAAGCTCTCGCGACATTTATCGATGACCTTTCCAATTGGTATGTCCGGCGCTCTCGCAGGAGATTCTGGGATGGTGATCCCAGCGCGCTTGCCACTTTGCACGAATGCATGCACACCTTGACCATGTTGCTCTCCCCCATGGTTCCCTTCATTACCGAACACGTCTGGCAGGAACTACTTCGCCCTGTTGATTCATCTCTTTGCGAATCCGTTCATCTGGCGAACTTTCCGGTGGCCAGTTTGGGCGATATCGATGCAACGCTCTCGGCTCAGGTGGCCCAGACTCGTCGCATCGTCGAACTGGGCCGCGCGGCCCGAGCCGAATCTTCAGTCAAAATTCGCCAGCCACTAGGGCGGGCACTGATTGCCGCCGCTGGCTGGAACCAGTTGCCTGATGCGATGAAGGCTCAAATCGCCGAAGAACTCAACGTCATCCATTTGGAAGACATCGCCGCCGATGGCGACCTAGTAGACGTCAGCGTGAAAGCAAACTTTCGCTCGCTAGGCAGCAAGTACGGCGCAGCAGTCCAAGAAATTGCGGGAGTAATCATTTTGCTTCCGGCAGAGGAACTTGTCAAAGAGATCCGCGTGACGGGGTCCAAGACTCTCACTAGCGCACATGGCCAGTGGAATATTGAACCCGAGGATCTTGTTATCACCGAACAACCAAAGAGCGGTTGGACAGTGGCAAGCCATGACGGCGAAAGTGTCGCACTGGATCTGACTCTGACCCCAGAGCTCATCGCCGCGGGGCAAGTGCGAGAGGTGATTCGATTCCTACAAGAGACTCGAAAGAACCAGGGTTTTGAAATAAGCGACCGAATCCACGTTGCCTACAACGTCAATGCGGATGTTCTCGCTGCGATCGCCGCGGCCAAGGAGCACATCCAGAATGAAGTTTTGGCCCTTGAGATGAATCTTGACACAAGCATGACCCTCGGTGAGAACGACCTGGGACTAAGTGCGAGTTTGAAGAAAGCGAATTAGATTCGACTGACCAGAGGTATGAGAAGCTGGACGGCGAAGAAAAGAACGAGAAATGATAGGTCCAGACTCACTGCACCGAGGCGAAGTGGTGGAATAAAACGACGGACAAGGGCCGTTGGTTTATCCGTTATTGCGTAAATGGTTTCCGCGACGAAGAGCATGACGCCACGAGGCCGCCAGGAACGAGAGAAGAGCCGAACATAATCGAGAATCAGCCTGCCAAGGAGGGCCAATAAGAACAGGCGCAGAATGAGAACAAGATAGGAACCGATGTGGACCATCTTCAGCTCTGGTTGAAGAAACTTGCCTCAGCAGCCGCAGTCTTGTCCTCGCTACTTACCCGGACATTCGCCGGAGACAGCAGAAAGACCTTGGATGTCACACGTTCGATTGTTCCGTGCAGACCAAAAACGAGGCCACTTGCAAAATCGACAAGACGCTTACGTTCTGACTCGTCCATGTCGGATAAGTTGATGATGACTGGATTTCCTTCACGGTATTGCTCACCAATAGTGCGCGCCTCATTGTAGAAACGAGGATGCAACGTCACGATTCGATCCAGAACAGGAAGATCTAGCTGCACTGCCGCCGCTGGCGGGGCAACAGGTGCGATCACCAAAGTTGCGGGGCGAATCGCACTCTTGTATTTCTGCTCGGCAGTCTTGGGTTGAGCAAAGACTTGATCAGAGTGTTCTTCGGTTCCGAGGTCCGGGTCATCCATAAGACCCAGGTAATTCGCCATTTTTCGCAATGCATTAGCCATAGGTAAAAGGCTACCGAAGGTCGGAGCGGGAACCGAGGATTGAACTGCCTACGCGCAGATGTGTCGCACCATGCTCAATGGCGGTCTCAAAATCACCGCTCATTCCCGCCGATAGGCCGGCAGCCGAGGGGAATTGTTGGCGAAAATCAATGTGAATTCGTGCCAGGCGCGAATAAGCACTCTCAGGAATCTCTCCTAATGGAGCCACTGCCATCAACCCCTCCAATCTCAACGATGACTGCCCTAGCGCCAATTCCGCAAGTGGAGATAGATTTTCTGGCAATATCCCGCCACGCCCGGGTTGTGGGTCAAGGCAGACTTGGATGAAGACCGAGAGCCTCTTTCCTTCAGGAACCGCGGCAGCAAGCAGGCGCAAGTGCCGTGGATCATCCAGCGAATGCACCACGTCGGCCCAGTGTGCAATCGAGGATATTTTGTTGCTCTGGATCTGGCCTTGGAAGTGCCATCTGCCCGGAACAATTGCCGACTTTTCTGCCCCTTCGCGATCACGGTTCTCGGCAAAATCTGTCATTCCCAATTTCTGCAGGATCTGCGCATCTGATGCCGGGTAGGTTTTTGTCACCGCTATCAACGTAATTTCCGCGGGATCGCGCCAGGCACCTTCGGCAGCATGCACGATTCGACTTCGTACTGAATCCAGGTTTGATGAAATCTCATCTGCTCGAGAAATCATTGCCAAATCAATCCGGCTTGGCGGCCAGTCTTGCCATCTCGTCTGTAGGAAAAGTAGTTGGGATTCTCGACAGTGCAAATCGGCGAACGGGAGACACTGACCACTACACCTGATAATTGGAAGGACAGAGCAGCGGGAAGGTCGAGACCAGGGGTGCCTGCGGCGGTGAGTGATCTTGCCCTTGGAAAAGCGGTGCCCACTTCGTCATAAATGTCTCGACCGACTTCGTAACAGTCTCCACAGATTGACGGGCCCAGCATCGCATGAATTCGCTCTGCCCCCAATGTGTTCATGACCTCTATCGTCTTCATCGCCACTTCATTGACAAGGCCCTTTCGACCCACATGAGCGACCGCGATGACGTTCTCGACTTCATCCCACAATAGAAGAGGGATGCAATCGGCCACCAAGACCGCCAGAGCAATTCCCGTTTCGCTAGTCACTAGGGCGTCGGCGTTCGGCTCATGATCGGTGGGCGCATCGACAAGAGCCACATTATTCCCGTGCGTCTGGTTCATATACTGCGTCGGGCCAACAAGAGCCCGAATCAATCGACGGTTACCTGAAACCGAGACACTGTTATCGCCCACGTGAAGGGCAAGGTTGTTGCTCTCATAGGGAGAAGAGCTAACCCCACCGATGCGATTGGTAAAAAGTGTCTGGACCAATAATGGCTACTTCATGAAATCAGGAACGTCGATCTCATCCTCGGCTATTAACTGCTCGAATGTCACTCGATGCCGCGAAGGCATTGATTCCTCGAGATCCAACGCAACGGCCAACGGATCGTTCTGGCTGATCGGATCAGCTTTGCCGCTCAGGGCATTTGCATCAATGACTGGCATGGAGACTTTCTTGGGTGCTCCCCCATCAAAACCAGCAGCAATCACAGTGATTCGAACTTCATCGCCTAATGCATCATCAATGGTGGTGCCGAAAATGATCTTTGCATCTGGGTGAGCAGCCGACTGAACCAACTCGCAGGCTTCGTTAATCTCAAAGAGACCAAGGTCTGAACCACCAGCTACCGAAAGGAGAACGCCCATTGCGCCATCAATGGAGGCTTCAAGCAGCGGACTCGAAATTGCCAATTCTGCGGCACGTACTGCGCGATTCTCGCCACGCGCCGAACCGATGCCCATGAGGGCCGAACCGGCATTGGTCATGATGCTTTTTACGTCGGCGAAATCAAGATTAATTAATCCTGGTTGAGTGATGATCTCTGTAATTCCCTGCACGCCAGAAAGCAGAACCTGATCGGCACTTTTGAATGCCTCAACCGCCGTAATCGAACGATCAGAAATCGCCAGAAGACGATCGTTTGGAATCACTATTAGAGTATCAAGTTCTGCGCGAAGCTCATCGATGCCGATATCTGCTTGCAATGCTCGAACTTTTCCTTCAAAGGAGAAGGGACGTGTCACAACACCAATTGTCAAAGCTCCCAATTCGCGAGCGATCTTCGCAACGATCGGTGCACCGCCCGTACCAGTTCCGCCACCTTCGCCGGCCGTAACAAAAACCATGTCCGCTCCGCGTAAAGCTTCTTCGATGTCATCAACGTGATCGAGAACTGCTTCGCGACCTCTTTCAGGTGAAGCACCTGCGCCAAGTCCGCGCGTGGATTTGCGACCGATATCTAATTTCACATCGGCATCACTCATCAAGAGATGTTGTGCGTCTGTATTGATTGCAATGAACTCAACGCCTTTGAGTCCAACATCAATCATGCGATTGATCGCATTGACCCCGCCGCCGCCGATACCGACGACCTTGATGACAGCTAAATAATTCTGCGGTGAAGCCACGATGTATCCTCCTTATGAACCATGAACCTCAACTTGAGAATTACGGTTCTGCTTTCTGATAAGACGAAAGTAGAGCGCCGCGCACATCGGCGCAAACACCGACACGGAAGGTTAAAAACTTATTTAACAATCGGCGCGTGTGGTGCAGAAAGATCGATCTCGGTAATTTTGGAATTTTCCGGAAGTGCAATAAGTGCCTGAAAAACTTGCACTTTCAGGGACATATTCGTCTGATCTCCCCAAGCTACAGTCAACACTCTCTTGAGTGTTGGATTCTTGATCGAGAGAATCGCCGAAACACTTCCATGCACGAGAATGGCCACAACTTGCACGCGCAATTCATCGGGCAGCTCATTCAAAATGCTCACGGCAAATTTCGCCGAAGCACCGCTCGTTCCGGTGATGCTGGGCAAGTGCGAAATATCAGCACTTGGGAGATCGAATATCACTCCGTCGGTATCTACTAAGTGAGTTTGGAATTGCGCAATCGGGGTCCTCGTCCAGACGTAAACTGTCACTATTCCCTTGAGCCAATTTCTACTTACATTTGAATGATCGAGCCATGTGTATTTCTGCAGAGATCTCGTCAAAGTATGCGTTTCGAGGCGGGCCATTTTGTCACCTAGGTGGACGCTGTGCTGGATGGCAAAGGCTTCAGATGGATTGGGAGCACCGACTACAACCACTTGCTTCACGGTGAAAAGTGAAGACCACCCCAGCACATATGCGGCCGAGACTATGACAATGAAGGCAATGGCAAGTGCCATGCGCGTACGGGATCCTGTGTGTAATTTTTTTGTTCCGGGCACTAGTTGTTGAACCTCGCGGTTAGCGCCTCAATGATTATCGGACCTAATGAACTTACGTCCCCGGCACCCAGTGTCAAAATTACGTCCCCGGGGTTAGCCTCTGCGACAACTGAGGCGACAACTGCCATGAAATTCGGTTCATAAATTCCATTTTTCATAAGTTTGGTAATCGATTGTCCGCTTACACCGGGTATTTGTTTTTCACTTGATCCGTACACTTCCAGAACCCAAGTTTGATCGGCTTTCTCAAGAGCATGTGCGAACTCTTTGGCAAAGGCGCGAGTTCTTGAGTATCGATGCGGCTGGAAGATCACCAAGACCCGTCCGTCGGTTGCATATCTATTGGCCGCAGTCAACGTCACATCAATTTCGGTCGGATGGTGACCATAGTCATCGATTACGCGTATGCCGTGGACTTGGCCTCTAAGTTCAAATCGCCGACCAGTCCCGCGGAAGGTGGAAAGTCCGCCGATCAATTGAGCCGCTGGCAGGCCCAGGGCCAATCCGGCCGCCAAAGCCGCTGCGGCATTGAGCAAATTGTGATGTCCTGGCGTCTGCAATTCCAGGTGTCCTATCGATCGTCCCCTCCAGAGCACGCGCGCCCGAGAGCCTGCCGGAATCAAATCAATCTGATCAACGTGCAGGTCTGCCGACGGATCCACTCCGTATGAGATTGTCTTGCATCGAGTCACGTTTTCGCCAAGGGCTTTGGCACCCTTGTCATCAGCGCAATAAACGAGAAATCCATCGGGCGAAATTGTGCCGACGAAGTCCTCAAAAGCGAGGATGACGGATTCTGGAGTCTTGAAGAAATCCACGTGATCATGTTCGATGTTCGTCACAATTGCTCCGAACGGGTGGTATTCAACAAAGGATCCGTCCGACTCATCTGCTTCGGCGATAAAGAATTCACCTGTGCCCTTATGAGCATTTGATCCAGACGCTTTCAGAATTCCACCGATGGCAAAAGATGGATCCTCTCCGCAACTTTGAATGGCAACCGTAAGCATCGAAGTCGTCGTGGTCTTCCCATGGGTTCCTGCAACCGCCACGCTCTTTGACTCAGACATCAAGATGGCAAGTGCCTCGGCTCGAGTTAATTGCGGAATCTGTTGCGCCCTTGCTGCGACTAACTCTGAATTCTCGCTGTCGATAGCGCTCGAATAGACGACAAAATCTGCCCCAACGACATTGGCGAAGTCGTGCCCTACCTTAATTTCAACGCCTATTGTCTGGAGAGCAGTCAGAACCGAAGACTCCTTGATATCAGAACCTGATACATGAATACCTTCAGAGGCCATGATCCTGGCAAGCCCGCTCATCCCTGCCCCGCCAACGCCAATGAAATGAACGCGTCTATTCGCCAAATCCTTCAAGGACCGCTTCATCGGGAACTTCCTCGCACAACATTTTCTACGAGGTCGACAATTCTCTCTTCCGCCTGCAAATCTCTACTGTCACCCGGTTCTGGGAGTTGTCTGCCTTGCTCAATCACTTCGTCAATATGGTCAACAAGCCACTCTGAGGAAAAATCTTTCTGTGAAATGACAACCGCTCTGCCTCGTGAGACCAAATGATCGGCATTTCGAGCTTGCTCGCCGTTTCCAATTGGCAATGGAACGAATATTGCCATTCGGCCAAGGGCTCCCACTTCAGCACAAGTAACCGCGCCGCTTCGCGCCAGGATTACATCTGCGGATAAATACGCGGTGGCCATGTCGTTAATGTATGGGACTGCTTCGTAATCACCGAAATTCTTAGGGAGTTCGCTGCTGGCTCCCACAGAGTGAAGGATTTGTATGCCTTTGTTGATTAAGAACGGCAGAGCCTTGGCAACCTGAGAATTAATGAAACTCGATCCTTGAGATCCCCCCAGAATCAAGAGCGCCGGTTGACCAACTTTCCAACCCATCTCCTTCTTGGCCCTGTTTCGACTCGCTGACCAGTCCCCTGCGGCGGAAAAATAAGCCGCTTTCACGTCAGAGCGCAATGGCATACCCGTCACCGTTGCGCGCGCAAAAGGTCCGGAGATAAATGGGCTAGCTACGGCGAGATTCTTGGTGAGTAGTGCACCCAGACGATTGGCCCATCCCACCTTTGTATTTGCCTCATGCACCACGATTGGCACCCGGGCCAAACGGGCGGCCAAATATGCCGAAGCCGACAAATATCCTCCAAAGCCGATGAGCACGTCGGTGCCATCAATAATTATCTTGGCTGACTTCACGGCCCGAAACAATTGCAAGGGCATTTTCACAATATCGAAATTAAACTTCCGCGGCATCACGACTTTCTCAATATTGATCAATGTAAACCCGGCTGCGGGGACAAGAGTGTTTTCCAGACCTAAGGGGGTGCCCAAGAAGACGCACGCATCATTCGGGTGCTTCACCTTCCAAGCGCGCGCCACTGCAAGGGCGGGTTCAACATGGCCTGCACTCCCACCGCCGGCAAAGACAATCGTGCGATTGGCCACATCACTCACTTTTTGGATGCCTTTGCTAATGGATTAATTACTGGATCACGCAAGGCAGCGCCAATCACAAAACCGAGTGCTAGGTAAATGGCCACGAGGGAGGATCCACCGTAAGACAACAGAGGCAAAGTCACTCCTACCACTGGCAGAACGCTGGTTGCCGATCCAATATTGAGAATGACTTGGACCGTAATCCAACAGCCGATTCCCGCGCACGTATACCGAATCATCGGATCTGATGCTCGGATCGCAATCTTGAAGATTGCAAAGATCATTGCAGCAAAAAGGAAGAGAACTACCAGGGTTCCCACCAATCCCAATTCTTCGCCGATGACTGAAAAGATGAAGTCTGTATGAGCTTCAGCCAAGTTGCCCCATTTTTGTCGGCTGGCTCCAAGTCCAACCCCGAAGAGCCCGCCACTGGCTAGGCCCATAATGCTGTGTGCTGGTTGCCATCCAGACAATTTGTAGAACTCAGGAGAGAACGGATGCATGACGGCCAAAAGTCGACGCATTCGGTTAGGTACCGTGACAATCAGTGCACCAACCAGAGCGACTCCAAGCACCGCTGTGAAACCAATTAACCGAAGGCGAATCCCTGAGATAAAGAGAAGACAGACCAATATGGCCGCAAAGATAGCTGCATTGCCGAGGTCATTGCCGAGCATGATCAATGCCATGATGGCGAAAAAGGTAGGGACAAGTATTGCGATGACATTGGAGCGAACGGCCCTTGCTTCTTCGTGTTTGGCGAGCATTGAACCAGCCCACAAAATCATAAAGAATTTCACGAACTCACTGGGCTGAAAGACAATCGGGCCGACAATAATCCAGTTGGTGTTGCCGTTGACTGTGTTGCCAAGCCCGGGAATTTGTAAAAGAGTTAGAAGGGAAACCGATCCGATCAGGGAGAACCTGGCTACAAACTTCCATTTTGCGACAGAGAGGCGGGAGGCGACAAAACCCAAGGGAAGGGCAATTGCCAAGAACTCCATTTGACGCAAAACAATAGAGAAAGAGGAGCCGCTGGTCTCTAAAGAGTGGATGGACGAAGCGGACAAAACCATGACAAGTCCAAGTCCTGTCAACGATGCCGCACTGACGAGCAACAGATAGTACGAACTAATCGGCTGAGATAAGAAGCTTTTTGATCGACTCATTGGATCACCAATTTCTTCACGGCTTGGCAAAACTGGTCTCCGCGATCTGCATAAGAAATGAATTGGTCCATCGAAGCGCAAGCCGGGGCCATCAGGACCGTGTCCCCATTGTGAGCCAATTTCGCCGCTTCCATGACGACTTTCTCCATGAGAGAAGTATCCTCGCCACTGCCCTCATCAACTCGAATGATTCTCACATGTCCGGCATTCTCGATTAATTCTTGGGCGATTAACTCGCGATCCTTGCCTATAAGTATCGCTGCCTTGATATTCCCGCCAGCCTCGCAGACCAGTCCGTGCATAGAGGCGCCCTTAGCAAGGCCGCCAGCAATCCAGATAATCGAAGGGAAGGACTTCAACGACGCTGTGGCGGCGTGTGGGTTGGTCGCCTTTGAATCATTGATCCAAGCGACGCCGTCCTTTTCTCCGATGAGTTCAATGCGATGTCGTCCGGGACGGAAAGCTTGAATAGCCTGGCGAATCGATGAATGCGAAACACCCACACTCAGTGCTAGACCAGCAGCGGCAAGGGTGTTGGAGACATTGTGCGGTGACATCGGTTGAATGTCTACCAGTTCGGCAATCATCTCGGCTTCATCCGTGTCAGATACGAAAGCACGATCAACCAATAGATCCTCTACAACTCCTATCTCCCCTGGCTTGGGCGAATTCAGAGAGAAGAAAACCTTCTTTCCCTTCCAGGTAGACGTGTTCTCCACAACTGCAATATCGCCGCCATTGAGAATTCCTAGTTGGGATCTATCAAGGATTCGTAGTTTGGCCTTCACGTAGTTCTCAAAATTACCGTGCCAATCAGTGTGATCATCGGCGATATTGAGGATGACAGAGGCATGGAACTCTGGAAGTTCGCTCCAGTGCAATTGGAATGAAGATAATTCCAAGACAAGGAAGTCGTAATCCACCTTGCCTTCAACCGCGCCAACGACCGTATCTCCGACGTTTCCACACGCTTTGGCGGTGCGACCGCCTGCTTGAATCATTGCGGCAGTCATTTCGACTGTAGTCGTCTTTCCGTTGGTTCCGGTAATTGCCAGCCACTTCTGATGAGGCCGCAATTCGCACTTCAAGTGCCATGCCAAATCAATTTCGCTAATAAGACGGATTCCGCGCTCGTTTAGCGCCTGCACCAGAGGATGATTTGGTCGCCATCCTGGAGAGATGACGGCGAGATCCCACGTTTCCGCGAGCGCATACTCGGATGTAACAAAACGCTCATCGGCCAACAAGCTGGCATCTTCATCCAAAATCGAGATCTGGCTTCCGATGTTCTCCAGAATCTCTGCAACAGAGATTCCAGTGACACCTCCTCCGATAATGAGCACCTTTGCCTGTGCCAAATCGGCCAGCTTCATCGCTACCTCGCAACCCACTGGGCGTAAAACAGGCCAAGTCCTAGGGCAACTCCAAGGCCGGCAATGATCCAGAAGCGAAGAAGAATGGTGACCTCACCCCAGCCCAACAGTTCAAAGTGATGGTGAAGAGGGGCCATCTTAAATATTCGCTTGCCATGTGTCAGTTTGAAATACACGCGCTGGATTATGACCGACATCGTGATGATGACAAAAAGTCCACCCAGGGGTACCAGTAACAACTCAATATGTAGGGTGGCAGCAAATCCAGCAAGCGCGCCACCAAGGGCAAGGGAACCGGTATCGCCCATGAATATCTTTGCAGGCGAGGCATTCCACCAGAGGAAACCGGTGCACGCCCCCGCAAGGGAGGCAGCAAGCACGGCAAGGTCAAGGGGATCGCGAACCAGATAGCAGTTTGTTCCTGCCGTCACGTAGCAACCTTCACCGAACTCCCAGACCCCGATAAGAACAAAAGCCAGAAAAGTCATGACTGATGCACCAGTTGCTAGGCCATCGAGACCGTCGGTGAGATTTACCCCGTTGCTCGTTGCAGTCACCATGACGATGATCAAGATGACCACAATGATGGGACCGAGCTTCAGAGATGTATCTCGCACTGTAGACAGGAAGAGAGAAATAGGTGTGAGGCTGTGCGAATCAGCAAAATGGATACCTAGACCGCCGAATATTGCGGCAAAAACAGTCTGCCCCAGAATCTTCTGTCTGCCCGTCAAGCCGAGAGATTTTTGCCGAGAGACTTTCAGCCAATCATCTGCAAAACCCAAGGCGCCCAAAGAGACGAAAAGTCCCATTACCAACAGGGCGGAAACACTTACTGATACTTGTGTGATCGCATGGCTTAGAAAGTATCCAAGAAGTGAGGCAAGAATGATGATGATGCCGCCCATGGTCGGCGTCCCGCGTTTGGTGTGGTGGCTGGTCGGTCCGTCGTCTCGAATGATCTGTCCGTATCCTTTGCGCGCAAGCAGACGGATCAGGAAAGGGGTTCCGAATAAACTGACAAAAAGCGCGATCGCTCCAGAGATGAGAATTTCCCTCATTGATCTTCGCCCACTCTCTGCTCCCATTTCTCAATCAACAACGTAACCAATTCTTCCAGTTTTTCCGCGCGCGAGGCCTTTACTAGCACGACATCACCTGGAGAAAAATAATTGGAGATCGCCAGCGCCTCCTCCTTGGTGCTGCAAAGGTGAACATCCATCTCGCAATCGTTGGGGAGATCAAGGGCGAATTCGGGCGCACCGATGCAGACTAGATTGTCTATGCCTAATGAATGAGCCAACATACCTATTCGTGCGTGCTCTTCGAGATACGAAGCTCCGAGTTCATGCATTCGACCTAAGAATGCCCAGGATTGGCCCCCTCTTTCCTGTGCAAAGAATGAGAGGGTCCGCAGTGCTGCTGCCGTTGAATCTGGGTTTGCATTGTAGGCATCGTTGATTACAAGAAGATTCGCGACCTCGTGAAGTTCCATCCGCCATTTGCTCTGAAGTTCTGCAGTCGAAAGCCCACCGGCGATCACATCGATTGGGATGTTCAAAGCCGTGCAGACCGCAGCAGCAGCCAGCGCATTTGGAATCTGGTGCGCCCCAACAAGTCGAAGTGCCACGGCTTGCCTGCCTTGTGGAGTCACCAGGTCAAAGTGTGCACGTCCTTCTCGAATATCGATATCTGCTGCCCGAACTTGAGCTTCATGCGTCTGCCCAAAAGTGAGAACCTGAATCTTCAACCCGTCTGCCATCCTGGGGGTGAATTCGTCGTATCTGCCCAAGATCGCAATTCCATTTTCGTTGAGATTTTTCACCAATTCCGATTTAGTTTCGGCAACTGCTTGAAGGGAACCAAACTCTCCGACGTGAGCCCTGCCAACCTCCAGCACAACTCCAATGTCGGGCTTGGCAATCTGGCACAAGGCTTTGATATCGCCCACGTGACGGGCGCCCATCTCCAAAATGCAATACTGGGTCGATTCAGTGCACCGAAGAAGAGTCAACGGCGCGCCCAATTCATTGTTAAACGATGCAAAAGTTGCCACCGTTTCGGCTTGCATGCGGAGTATCCACGCCAGAAGATCTTTAGTCGTTGTTTTTCCTTGCGATCCAGTAATCCCAATCACCTTCAAATTTGGAAGGTGGGATCGAACGTAATGTGCCAGATCTCCCAAAGCACGCAGAACATCAGGAACAACAACGCAGGGCACATCCACACGATGGCTGGCAAGGACTAGGGCGGCGCCTTGCTCAATGGCAGATTCAGCGAAATCATGTCCATCGCGGAAATCCCCTTTAAGAGCCAAGAAGATGGAACCAGGCAGCACTTCACGCGAATCGAAAACTGGTTCCTTGCTAATAAGTATGTCGCCGGCTCCGTACAACTCACCTTGAACAATATCGGCCACTTGCCTCGAGGTCAGCGCGATCATGGGCGCGACTCAATTGCTTGTGCCAAAGCCAGTCGGTCATCAAATGGTGTAATGATTCCCACACTCTCCTGGCCTGTTTCATGGCCCTTGCCCAAAATGGCGACGACGTCTCCGGCACCTGCCCGCGATACCGCGTAGTCGATAGCGCTTCGTCTATCTGAGATTACTTTGTCAGGTTCAGCGACCACTAAGCTTTCCGTCATCTGTTCGAGAATCGTCAGCGGATCCTCTGACCTCGGATTATCGCTTGTGAAAACTGCAACGTCGCTTCCGTTGGAAAGCGCTCTTCCCATAAGAGGTCGTTTGGATGAGTCGCGATCGCCACCGCACCCCAAAACCGCGATCACTTTCCCAGTCGTCATTGATCTACAAGCTTCTAGCACCCTTGAGACTGAATCGGGTGAGTGCGCATAATCAACGAAGGCCGCAAAATCCTGTCCTACATCTACTGGCTCCAGGCGTCCTTGCGCGCTAGTTAGCGTAGGCAAAATCGCCGCAATTTCTATTGGGTCCACTCCGCTCTCAAAGGCTAGCGCTACAGCCATCAGGGCGTTGTCCAAGTTGTAATCACCATGCAGGTGTAGGACGCCTTCAATAAGGATTCCTCCTTGTCCGCGAATGCACACGTCGTATCCTCGCAAATGTGCATGCGCACTGACATAACTCCAATCAGCCCCTTGATTTCTTCGGGAAATTGTTCGCACTGGAATTTCACTGCTCAGCGCTAAGCGCGCTCCATAGGGATCATCAATATTGATCATGGCCAGATCTGCGTATTCAAAAGAGAATAATGATGCTTTTGCCTGGAAATAGGCCTCCATGGTTTCATGAAAATCTAAGTGATCTTGGGTTAGATTCGTAAAAGCGGCGAGCGCGAAATGCGATCCCCGCATTCGCTCTAGTGAAATTGCATGACTGGAGACTTCCATCGCCAGATTGCGCACGTGGCGCTCTCGCATTGTGGCAACGAGTGCCTGCAGATCAGAACTCTCTGGAGTTGTCCTCTTGCTTTTGAGCAAATCAGTTCCGATTCGAGTTTCTACGGTTCCGATAAGTCCACTCTCTCTACCGGCTCGAGTCCAAATTTGGTGCAGGAGGGTGGTCGTTGTCGTTTTTCCATTGGTGCCAGTAATCCCAACGCAATACACATCGCGCATTGGCTCTTCGTAAAACCAAGAACTGAGTATCCCGGCGGCCCGTCGAGGGTCACCAACAACAACTATCGGCAGATTGCATGAAATCTCCGTGATGATGGCAGCCCCGGCGGCATCGGTGAGGGCTGCGCGGGCTCCCTTTTGCGCTGCCTCAGAAGCAAATCGTGCACCATGCGTCTTGGCCCCCGGAAAGGCAAGGAAAATATCACCTGGTTCTATTTCTTTGCTCGAGTGAGTCAATCCGGAAATCTTGACGTCATTGCCAACGAGATCTGTCGAGAGAAGACCTGCCACGGAGCGCAGTGATCTTTCGTTGCGCGTGAGGGGTCTTTCCATCAATGTTTTCCTTTTAATGCGCCAACAGCCACTGATTGCATCTTTGCAACTTGGGATCCGTTAAGAGGATACGGGATGAATTTAGTATTGGTCGGAGACACATGTCGTGACTCGAGTACGAAGGACATAACCTTTTTGAAGACTGGACCGCCCAATGTACCGCCCCAGTGAATTCCCTGAGGGCCCTGAATCGTCACACTTATTACGTACCTCGGTTTATCGGCAGGGGCAAAGCCAATGAACGATGCCGTATAACCACGGTAGCAATGGCATGTTTCATCCACTCGTTGGGCCGTACCTGTCTTTCCAGCAACGCGATAACCTGGGATTGCAGCCTCGGGGGCTGTGCCATTTGCAGAGACCACACTCTCCATCATCAACCGTAACTCAGCAGCCGTTGCAGAACTCACCACTCTCACGCCGTCGCGAGTTGACGACGGCGTGAAGTGACCGTCTGAGTCACTGGTCCCCGCGATAACCGTGGGAGACACTCGGACCCCGTCGTTGGCAATGGTGGCGAAAATGCTCGTAGCCTGCATTGCGGTCACTGAATAACCTTGGCCGAAGGCAACAGTCGGTGCAGTCGTTCCGCTCCAATTGGCAACATCGGGCAGCACCCCTTGTGATTCACCTGGAAGACCCGAACCAGTATTAGCTCCAACGCCAAATTTCTTCAAATAGCCATAGAGAGTTGAATTGCTGAGCGTCTCTCCCACCTTTATCGCTCCCACGTTGCTGGAGATTGCCAAAATCCCAGTGGGGGTTAACTGCTCTACCGAGTGATGTTCGTGATCGCGGAAAGTTCTTCGAGATACCTTGATTGAGTCAGGAACATTAAAGGTGGTGGTGGGCGTGATCTTATTTTCTTCTAAGGCCGCCGACATCGTCACAATCTTTCCAGTTGAACCAGGTTCATAGACATCTTGAACTGAAGGATTTCTCATCAAAGCAAGTGAGACATTCTTTGTGTTATTCGGGTCGAACGTCGGTGCCGTGGCGTGCGCAAGAATCTGCCCCGTTCTGGGATCCATGACGATTACCGTGCCGCTAATTGCGTGAGAGGCCTTAACCGCATCTGAAATCGCTTGTGAGGCAACCCATTGAACATCGCGATCGATCGTCAATCGCACGGTCGTTCCCGTTTTTGCGGTCACCAACTCTTGCTGTGATCCAGGGATTTCGGCACCGTAACCATTGGCATAGCTGTACTTTCCCTCAACGCCAGTGAGCATGGTGTTCAAACTTGATTCCAAACCAGTCGCTCCAACTCCAGCTTGGTTTACGAACCCGACAAGTGAGCCAATGAGGTCACCCGATGGATACTCGCGTGTGTAGCCACGCTCTGGGTAGAAGCCGAAGAGTCGCTTCGAGATATCTTTCCGGCCCAGACCTTGGTTGTAAGCGGCGAATGCATTCTTGAGCGATACCCAAGTTGCCGGAGTGACATTGCGAGCCACGAGATTCCATCTTCTTTTCCCAGTCACGAGTTTTGCGACATCTGCCGACTTCATTGAAAGTATCGGGGCGGCAATTTCGGCGAATTTGGTCGGATCGGAAATAAGTGTCTGGTCTACGACAACATTTATTGCTGAAACACTGCGAGCGAACTCCACGCCGTTGATATCTGTGATCGATCCCCTGAGCGCCGGCATTACGGAAATCGTCGACATTTCGTTAGCGGCCCGCACCGCATATGTATGTGCCTGCACCGCTTGAATGTCGACAAGTCGAAGAACTAGAAGTCCCAGAAAGAAGAGGACGGAGAAAAGCAAGATTCCTATCCGAGAACGCGATAGTGAAAAGTCGGCCATGTTTACCTATTGGGGATTGCAGGAATCGATGTCGAGGAATTCAACGATAAAAATCGCGGGCTCTGCGAGGGAACCATTCCTTGTGCGATGGCCCGAGCTGCCAGAACTTCTGGGGACGAGGCCAGATCGATCTGGCGCATCACGGCCTCGCGCTGATCACTCAAAGTGGTTGCTTGAGCTTGGAGGCGGTGCAACTCGAATGCATCTTGGGCAAGCATGGTGTTGATTGCCAACAAAACGAGCAGGCCAATTCCGCCGACTATCGAGAGAAAAATGACGAATGTCTTTCGATCAGCCTTCTCTCCGGTATTCATGTCCGGAACGAGTCGCAAAACAGCGCGCGAGGATTTTCCCGCAACGATCTGTCTAGATCGCGTGATCGCCGGTGCTAGGGCTGGAAGTGCCATTAAGCGGCCACCCGTTCAATCGCGCGCAGCCGAACAGATGCAGACCGAGGATTCTGGACAAGTTCAGCATCCGATGGAGTCTCTTTGCCTCGAACCACCAGCATGAATTTGGCGGCAAGTTCCGGGATTTCTACTGGAAGTTCGCGAGGCGTTTTGGACTCACTGGCCGCAATAAAGAACTCCTTGACAATGCGATCTTCAAGGGATTGAAATGACATGACAACTAGACGGCCTCCAACAACTAATGAGTCAAGGGATGCTGGAATCGCCCTTGTCAGCGCACCCAGCTCATCATTTACGGCGATGCGAAGGGCTTGGAAAGTCCGCTTGGCCGGATTGCCACCAGTTCGGCGAGTAGCCGCAGGAATACTCTCCTTGACCAGTTCTGCTAACTCCGCTGTTGAGTCCATAGTGGAAATTTCGCGGCGGCGAATAATTGCATCAACGATGCGTGGAGCAAATCTTTCTTCTCCGTACTTTCGCAGGATCATGATGAGTTCCTCGCGATCGCCAGAATTGATGATGTCTCCGGCGGTTCGTCCCTGACTTCTGTCCATGCGCATATCAAGGGGGGCATCGTTTGAGTAAGAAAAACCGCGCTCGGATTCATCCAATTGCATGGAGGAAACTCCGAGATCGAAGAGGATGCCATCCACCTTCGAAAAACCAAACTTCTCGATGCACGCTTGAATCTGGTCATACACGGCGTGCACGCTTTTGAATCTCTCGCCGAACATCTCTAGGCGCGAAGTGGCAAGGGCGATTGCATCTTTGTCCCGGTCAATTCCGATCACGATTAGTTTCGGAAATTTGTTTAGGAGCGCTTCGGTATGTCCGCCTAGGCCCAAAGTTGCATCAACGACAACGGGATTTTTGCTTCTTTCAATTGCGGGGGAAAGCAATTCAATGCAACGATCAAGCAAAACAGAAACGTGCTGAGCCATCCACTCCCCCTTAACTTTATAGAATCTGCAGTAATCCCAAATGTGCCTTAACGCTTTTCTTTATCGAACTTCTCTCCTCTGGTCACCGCCGGCCGACGGAACTATTTGGTCGGCACCGGGGAAGGGGTGCCGATTCATAAGGTCGGCGGTGGCCACAAGAGAGATCCACTCGATTGATCTAGAAGAGTCCGGGGAATACCTCCTCTGACACTTCGGCAAAGCCCTTTTCGCGATCGGCGAGGTATTCACGCCATGAGTGCGCATCCCAAATTTCCACTCGCGTATTTGCACCAATGACGACGCACTCTTTTCCAAGTGAGGCGTAGGTGCGAAGTCCCTGTGGGATTGTGATTCGACCTTGGCGGTCGGGAATTTCATCGTGGGCGCCCGCGAACATCACGCGCATGTAGTCGCGGGCAGATTTGGCGGTGACAGGTGCCGCTCTCAAAGTCTGCGTAATGGAGGCAAATTCAGCCGAGGGAAAAACGTAGAGGCAACGCTCTTGACCCTTTGTGATGACCAGGCCACTCGCTAGTTCCTCACGGAATTTGGCCGGCAGGATAAGACGGCCCTTCTCATCCAGACGTGGTTCGTGGGTGCCAAGAAACATGATGGTCCCCTTCCCCAGGTCCGCGTGCTTTACTCCACTTTACTCCATTTCTCTCCCTTTTCAACCACCCTGAACCATTTTTCTCCCCTGCCGCCCACCTTTACCCACCCTGAACCCAGGAAAGGGCAGAAAAAAAGCCCCATCAGGGGCGCAGCACATGAGCTCTTTCTTACTGATCGTAGTTACGCCGTTCCCAACGGTCTTCTAGACGGGTGTTGAGTCCACCCTTGCGAGCGCGCTTGGTGGGTGGACGCAACGCGCCGACCCCAGATAGTCCCGAAATTGCCAAGGTGACCCCGCCGAGGGAAATCAAGAATCCCAAAATTCCAACCGGTGTTGTCTTGGAGATCAAGCCGGCAAATATTGTGGCAATACCAATGACCGTCAGGGCAACACCAAGGAGAACTCTGTTACGCCCGGGATAGAGGCGGGTACCGGTCAGAGTGGATACTAGGTGTGGATCATCAGCGGAGAGGGCTTCCTCCATTTGGGCAAGGAGTTTGCGCTCGTGTTCTGAAAGCGGCATTTCACCCTCCTTTGCTCACAATCTTGACTGTGATGAGCCCACAATAGAACATCTACCCTCGCAATGCACACTGAAATTTTCCACATGCCGGCTGTTCTATTTCTCACCATCTTTACGCATCAAACGCGCAGGCCGGACACTTCCGGGGCCAAAACGAGCCTGGGCGCGGTCAATGGCTCCCTCGGCCTCTCTCCAACCTCGCTCTCGGGAACCCAGAACCAGCTGTTCGGAGGCTTGGGATTGGAGATTTTCCAGGCCAACTCCTACAAGGCGCAGGCGTGCCCGATCGAGGTGCAGGGCTAGAAAGAGATTCTTCACCACTTCATACGTTTCGTGCGTGCTATCGATAGCCAGCGGCAATGTCTTGGAGCGGTTGATCGTTGTGAAATCTGCATAGCGCACTTTTATTGAAATCGTCTTGGCAAAAAGTTCTCTTTCACGCAGTCGATGGGTAGCTTTTTCGCTGAGGCGCAAGAACTCTCGCAAAATTATTTCTTGATCATCAATATCTCGGGCAAACGTTTCTGCTGCGCTAATGCTCTTATCAGGTTCATCCGAAACAACGTCTCGGTAATCGCGTCCCCAAGCCAATTCATAAAGAGAGGACCCGCCGGCTTCGCCTAACGCACGAATCAAAGTCGCGCGGGACGTGTGCGCAACTTCTTCAACAGTTCGCAGGCCCAAACGTTCGAGTGCTTCCGTTGTTTTTGGCCCCACTCCCCAAATAGCAGAGACGGGCAATGGGTGGAGAAAATTCAGGATGCGATCTGCGGGGATTTCGAGCATTCCATCAGGTTTACACCGGCTCGATGCAAGTTTGGCAATGAACTTTGAGGGCGCAATCCCTACAGAACATGTGATGCCTTCTTGCGCCTCCACCTTTGCACGAATCGCAGTAGCAATCTGGCGTCCCGTTCCGAGCAAACGCTTTGAGCCGGTGACATCGAGAAAGGCCTCATCAAGTGAGAGTGGCTCTACATGAGGGGTGTATGAATGGAAGATTTCCATTATGCGTGCAGAGACTTCGCTATAGCGAGAGTGATCTGGCGTGACAAAAATTGCGTGCGGTGCCATGCGTTGGGCCCTTCCCACTGGCATTGCAGCATGGATTCCAAAAGTGCGCGCTTGGTAATTTGCAGACAGAACAACACCGCGTGCTCCGGCTCCGACAACCACTGCCTTGCCTTTGAGGGAAGGATCATCGCGTTCGGCAACGGAGGCATAGAAAGCGTCCATGTCGACGTGGAGAATGGTCGCGGTACTCATATTACGAGCGTACTTCTACTTTGCAGATGCTTTTCGTAAGCAGCACGGAGGTCCCATGCCCCAGTTGCGCGCAGTGAGACACCCCTTGGGCCAGTGCGGCGGACTTCTCCGCGTACCAAAAATAACCACGAGCTAAAAAGGACATCAGCGTAATTGCGTTGGGCATCGTCGAAGAAAGTGGCGTCATTGCAGCCGTATCCATCGTCGATAGTCAGAAAGATAACGCGCTTGCCTGAGCGCACTGGGGGGCTCTGTCTGGCGACCTTCACGCCAGCAACCAGTACCGACGAACCTGATCTTTGAGCAAGGAGGTCTGTGGATCGCACCGCCCCAATCTCATTGAGAAAGTCTGCATAAAACTCCAGAAGATGGCGGGAGACATCCATCCCTAAATGATTCATCTCGTGACGCACTTTTTCGCTGGCGTCCAGGTCTGGAAGACCGCTTGAGATAAGGGCGGGTGGAGTGAAGCCGAAGTTGAGTTGCGATCCACCCAATGATGATCGAGTTTGGGATCGGACTGGAGATCGGTGGAGGTCGCTCAAATGCAGAAGCAGATCCCGACGATTGATTCTTCCTTGGTCAATTTCATGTATCTCGTCAAAGGCTCCGACCAAGATTAATTTCTCTGTTGTCGGAAAAGATGCACCCGATCGAGAATGAAAGTCAGAGAGATCCAGATATGGCTGCCCGGCGATTATCGACTCCACCTCATCGCTACTGATCCCCGATAAATCAGCAAGTGATACCCGTATTGCATACCCTCGCGCATCAGGCAAGGTAAGAGGGCGCCCAGTGCTCTTACCGTCAAAGGCCACTGCTGGCACTCGGGCAGTACTCGGATCAACTCGCTCGACACGATAAGTAGAAGAAGATCGATTGACATCTATCGGGGCAATCCCAATACCTGCCTGACGTGCATCATCAAGGATCAAGCGTTTGGGATACATGCCAGGGTCGTGTGTCAGGACCCCGGCAATAAAGGCAGCGGGATAGTGGGCTTTGAGCCAGGCCGATTGGTAGGTCGGAAGCGCAAATGCTGCCGCGTGTGCTTTGCAGAAGCCAAAGGATGCGAAGGCGCGCAAAATATCCCACACGGCTTCCACTGTATGGATCTCATACCCGCGAGCCAACGCTGTGGGATAAAACCAATCGCAGACTTCCTGTTGTCCTTCCCTATCACCTAGCGCTCGTCTTTTCTCATCCGCCTGCGCAAGAGAGACTCCCGTAAGGATCGCAATAATCTGGATCACCTGTTCATGAAAAACGACGACACCTTCGGTTTCGTGCAAGACGTCATAGAGGTCAGGATGGATGATCTGGGCCGGGCTCCAACCGTGGCGAGCACGGAGAAAGGGTGAAATCATGTCGCTCTTCACCGGCCCTGGCCGAAATAAGGAGATGTCGATAATTAAGTCGGTGAAAGTTTGCGGAGCGAGCTTTCCGACAAGTTCGCGCTGACCCGGGCTTTCAACTTGAAAAATTCCTAGAGTCCGGGTTGAGGCGATGAGATCGAAGGTTGGCTGGTCATCCAATGCAATGGCGTCGATGTCGACAGCCTGTTCGGTCCGTTCGATTTCAGAGATCTCATAGGCAATAGTGGATTGCATACGAACCCCAAGTATGTCGAGTTTGAGAAGACCAACCGCCTCGACATCATCTTTGTCGAATTCCACCATCGGATAACCACCTGCATTGATGCGCAAAGGTGCGCGATCAAGAAAAGCTCCGTCGGATAGAACAACAGCGCAAGGATGCATCGCCAAGTGGCGCGGAAGACCATCGAGTCGTTCTGCCAGAGAGATGGTCATTGCGGTTAAAGGGCTTTTGAGATTGAGGCCGCGCAGTTCGGGAAGGCTTGCCAGTGCCTGTGAAATATTGCGAGCGCGGATATGCGGAAGAGATTTGGCTATGAGATCGATCTCAACAAAGGGAAGTCCAAGGGCTGCGCCAGTGTCTCTGATGGCATGGCGAGCTCGGTATGTATCAACCATCGCAACAGTGGCACAGCGGGAAGTGTTGCCGGGCGTACTCCACTTAGGGTCGCCATACCGTTTGAAAACTAAATCATAGATTTCCAATCGACGAGCGGATTCGACATCAATATCGATATCAGGAAGAGCCAGGCGAAGGGGTGAGCAGAAGCGCTCCATCAAGAGCCCATGTCGCAATGGATCGACTCCGGAGATCCCAAGAAGATGACATATGAGCGATCCTGCACCGCTGCCACGCGCTGCCACACGGATGCCAACATCGCGGGCCATATCCGTGATGTCGGCAACGGTGAGGAAATAAGACTCGTAACCCAGTGTTGCAACCGTTGCGAGTTCGTCGTCGAGACGTTGACGCGCCTGCGCAATCGTGGCGCTATCGCTGTAGCGCCAATGCAGGCCAGCCTCTGAACGAGTGCGCAATATAGATTGCATCTGCAAGGAAGAATCGGCACCGACGATGTGCGGTTCGGGGAGATGAATACCGCCTAGACCAATATCACGGGTTGGAGAAAGAACGGCCCGTTCTGCCCATTCATGCGTTGTGGCAAGAAGCTCGCGTGCGGTGCGCTCCCCCGCTGCCCGCGAAATCTCTTCGGCAAGGGCAACCATCTCGGCACTTGATTTAAGGAATGCTTCTGCGTTTTTCCGTTCGACGTGGCGAGTATGCAAGGGAACTAGCTGCCGCGCAGAATCCAAGATATCGGCGATAGGGCCGTCCTCACGTTCGCGCATACGAACCGCATTGGTGATGACCGCGGCGATCTTATGATCGCGTGCGAAAATCAATGATCGCCCAGCATGGGCAGTAGATCGAGGTCCGGCCCCTGCAACCAGGTGCGAGACACATTCGATTGCATTATCGGCAAAGAGTTCGCGCGTCTGCGCAAAACATTCAAGAGCAAGATCGCTGCGATGCGACGCAATAGCCAGGCCAACTGGTGATTCAGGGCCATGCAGTGCCAGAAGATTCGTGCTGTACTCGCTAAATTGCTGAAGGAAATCCAGAGTAAGAACGGGAGCACGACTTGGCTCGAGTGTCTTATATGTGTTCAAAGAAGTCAGCAATCGAGTGAGCGAGCGCCAACCGCCATCACCGTGCGCCAAGAGAGTGATGCGCGAAAGAGTCTTTGTATCTCTAGAAAGTGCACGTGGCGTTTCCATTGCAAGGTCGATTCCGATAATTGGGGCAACCCCGTAATCGACACAACTCTGCGCAAAACGAATTGCACCAGCCAAGCCATCGCGATCAGTAAGTGCTAGAGCCGGCATCTCATGCTCACGTGCACGGGCAACCAGGTCACGCGGTTGGGTAGTGCCGTATTTAAGTGAGTAGGCGCTGCATGCACGTAAATGAACGAATGTGCTCATCAAAGAACCGTGATACGCCAAGTGCCAGTGATCTCATCGCGTTCGATCTCAAAGGTAGTAAGGGCTCCGATGGGAGCTGCCTCGACTCTCCAGAGTGCGCGCGCGCCATCGTCGGGGCGATAGATGCCATCGCTGATGCGGTTCCACCACCCCCCTGCCTCGCACCATCTGGAAAGAACGCTATGGATACGAAAGCGCCTACCTCGGAATGTGAACTCCACTGGGGTGGATCCATCGGCTAAGACTTCATGGGGTCCGACTTGGCTGACTTGGGCACGCCTGATGACAGGAGCCGGATCAGAGATGGGCTCCTGGGCTGAATGAGAGTTTTCGAACATATGTTCGAAAAATAGCCCCAAGCCCTGACAGGGGCAAGTCCTTCTCCAATGAGCCCACTTAGTGAGGCGTGATCTCCGCAATCAGGGCTCGGACCAGGGCCTGGATCTCATCTCGGATCGGGCCGATCGCCTCCAAAGTCTCCCATGCCGGATCGGCCAACTTCTAGTCCAGGTGCCTCTTGCCTGGAAAATAGGGGCAGGCATCCCCGCACCCCATCGTGATGACGACATCGCTATCTTTCATCGCTGCCACGACAACTGGATTAACTTCACTGGCCGGTTGCGTGCCAGCTGAGCGAACTTCTATTGCACCCTGGGTTCTCTCGCATTGGGTTCTCTCGCATTGGGTTCTCTCGCATTGGGTTTTCTCATCGGGAATACCTCTTTCGTAGCCATAGTGAAATGTAGACAAGTGCCACCAGTGCTGGAACTTCAATTAAGGGGCCGATAACACCAACCATCGCCTGGCCTGATGTAATTCCCCAAACCCCGATACTCACCGCAATCGCCAGCTCAAAGTTATTTCCAGCCGCAGTGAAGGCCAATGTCGTTGCCTTCTCATACGGCAAACCGACCGCTTTGCCGAAAATATAGGAAACACCCCACATGATTAAGAAGTAAATCAATAAAGGAAGAGCGACCTGGATGACTACTCCAGGTGAATCAATGATTGCTCGACCTTGCAAGGCGAACATCAAAACTATTGTGAAGAGCAGTCCATACAGGGCAAAGGGAGCAACCCGCGGGATGAATTTCTCCTCATACCAATGAATACCTCTGTTACGAACTCCAACTTTTCTCGAGAAATATCCGGCGATGAGTGGAACTCCCAAGAAAATCAAGACCGCCTTGGTTATGTCCCAGGTTGAGAACGAAACGGAGAAAGAATCCAGCCCCAGACAAGTGGGCAAGACCTTGAGATAGAAAGTACCCAGGAGGGCGTAGGCAACAATCTGGAATATCGAATTGATCGCCACCAAAAGTGCAGCGGCTTCTCGACTGCCGCAGGCAAGGTCATTCCAAATCAGAACCATCGCGATACATCGCGCTAGACCAATAACAATGAGCCCAGTTCGATATTCGGGTTTGTCTCCTAAGAAAATCCAAGCCAGCGAGAACATCAAGGCCGGGCCGACAAGCCAATTGAGGATCAATGAGGAAACGAGGAGCTTTTTATCCGAGCGCAGGTGGCCCATCTCCTCATAGCGGACGTTGGCCAACACCGGGTACATCATGATGAACAGGCCCAGAGCGATGGGAAGAGAGGTCTTTTGAATTTGAATCGCGGTGAGCACCTTGTTGATACCTGGAAGAGCCTTGCCCAGCAAGAGTCCTGCAGCCATAGATAAAAGAATCCACAATGGTAAAAACCGATTGACTTTTGAGAGTTGAGAAAGCGGATTTCCTACGGTGCTTTTCTTAATCTGGCTCACCGGATCCTCAAATAGATAGGTTTCGATATGAGAACCCTATCGTCATATCGAACAATGTCAATGTAAGATTGCTGCGTGGCCCAAACAATCGCTCTCACCAGATCGCCAAAGGATGTCGAGAAGTTAGCCGAACAATTCAAAGCCCTCGGTGACGGCACTCGCCTTTCATTGATGATGGCTGTAGCCGCAGGAGAAAACGCCGAAGCCTGTGTATGCGATCTGACTCCAGAGACCGGGCTTGCACAGAGCACCGTGAGCCACCATCTCAGGTTGCTCGTTGAAGCCGGATTACTCACTCGTACACAACGAGGCAAATGGGCCTTCTACGCACTTACCAAGGATGCTCAGAAACTACTTAAGTGACTTGGAACCCAGTTCAATAATCGGATGCATTTCTTTCTTAGGGTTAGAATCAATCATGACCAGCAAGGTCAACAGCGATTTTTGATCGGGTGTAAGCCAGTGGCAACAGGAATCATCTCTCCCCTAGTAATAACGATGCGCCCGAAGCAATGGGCAAAAAATCTGCTTGTATTTGCCGCCCCCGTTGCAGCTGGGAAGATTTTCCATGGCGATACCCCTTGGAAAACGCTCCTTGCGTTTATAGCCTTCTGCTTCATTTCCAGCGTTGGATACATAGTCAATGACATCCGCGATCTAGATCGCGATAGGATGAATCCGACGAAATCAAAACGACCACTCGCGTCCGGAAAGATCACAACG